>NZ_CP032616.1:4481279-4832559 GCF_003626975.1 Pseudomonas sp. DY-1
CCGCCCGTGAAGGCGCACTGTCCGGCGAGGCCGTCGAAGTGCTTCAGGACCTCGCCTCGATCGCTCAGGTGCAGAGCGCCCTGGAAGAATCCGACGACGGCGAAAGCGACTATATGGAGGTGATGGAGTACCTGCGCGTCGCGCCCCTGCTGCTCTTCGCCGAATGCGCCAGGCCCGCTGCGCCGGCTGCCAAACCCTCGTTGCATTGACCCGAGTGGCGGGCATTCGCCCGCCCTGAAGGAGCGCGCATGACCCGTATCCCCAAGGCCGAATACGCCCGCCGCCGCAAGGCGCTGATGGCGCAGATGGAAGCCAACAGCATCGCCATCCTGCCCGCCGCGCCCGTGCATATCCGCAACCGCGACGTCGAGCACGTCTATCGCCAGGACAGCGACTTCCAGTACCTCAGCGGTTTTCCCGAGCCGGAAGCGGTGCTGGTGTTGATCCCTGGTCGCGAGCACGGCGAGTACGTGCTGTTCTGCCGCGAGCGCGATCCGGAGCGTGAACTCTGGGACGGCCTGCGTGCCGGTCAGGACGGTGCCACCCGCGATTTCGGCGCCGACGACGCGTTCCCCATCGGCGACATCGACGACATCCTTCCCGGTCTGATTGAAGGGCGCAGTCGCGTCTACTACTCCATCGGCACCAACACCGAGTTCGACCAGCACCTGATGGAGTGGGTCAACACCATCCGCTCCAAGGCCCGTCAGGGCGCTCAGCCGCCGAAGGAATTCGTCGCGCTGGATCATCTGCTGCACGACATGCGCCTGTACAAGTCGGCGGCTGAAGTGAAGGTCATGCGCGAGGCCGCCGAGGTTTCCGCCCGCGCCCACGTGCGCGCCATGCAGGCCTCCCGCGCCGGCCTGTACGAATACCACCTGGAAGCCGAGCTGGAATATGAATTCCGCAGGGGCGGCGCGAAGATGCCGGCCTACGGCTCCATCGTCGCCGCCGGCAAGAACGCCTGCATCCTGCACTACCGGGAGAACGACGCCCTGCTGAAGGACGGCGACCTGGTGCTGATCGACGCCGCCTGCGAGCTCGATTGCTATGCCAGCGACATCACCCGCACCTTCCCCGTCAGTGGCCGCTTCAGCCCTGAGCAGAAGGCCATCTACGAGCTGGTGCTGAAATCCCAGGAAGCCGCCTTCCTCGAAATCGCCCCCGGCAAGCATTGGAACGAAGCCCATGAAGCCACCGTACAGGTCATAACCTCCGGTCTGGTGGAGCTGGGCCTGCTCAAGGGCGACGTCGACGAGCTCATCGCCTCCGAAGCCTACAAGGCCTTTTACATGCACCGTGCCGGTCACTGGCTGGGCATGGACGTGCACGACGTCGGCGAATACAAGGTCGGTGGTGAGTGGCGCGTGCTGGAGCCCGGCATGGCGATGACTGTCGAGCCCGGCATCTACATCGGCGCCGACAACCAGGACGTACCGAAGAAGTGGCGCGGCATCGGCGTGCGCATCGAGGACGACGTCGTGGTGACGAAGACCGGCTGCGAGATTCTCACCGGCGGCGTACCCAAGACCGTGGACGAAATCGAGGCGCTGATGGCCGCTGCACGCAGCCAGGCCGCCTGACATGCATCACTGCCAAGTTGCGATCATTGGCGGCGGCCTGGTCGGCGCGAGCCTCGCCCTGGCGCTGCAGGATGGTGCTCGGGCGCGGGGTTGGAAGATCCTCCTGATCGAACCCTTCGCCCCTGGCAACAGCTTCCAGCCCAGCTACGACGCCCGTTCCTCTGCGCTGTCCTTCGGCAGCCGGCAGATCTACGAGCGCCTCGGACTCTGGCAGGCCATTGCGCAGCGCGCCGAGCCCATCCTGCAGATCCACGTTTCCGATCGCGGACGTTTTGGTGCCGCGCGCCTGGCTGCCCTTGAAGAAGGCGTACCGGCCCTGGGTTACGTCGTGGAGAACGCTTGGCTGGGCCAATGCCTCTGGCAGGCGCTGGACGAGGATGTGGTGACCTGGCATTGCCCGGCTGAAGTGGTCGGCATGAAGGCGCTGGAAGGTGGATACCGCCTGACCCTGAATGACGAAACCCAGATCGATTGCGACCTCGCGGTACTGGCCGATGGCGGTCGCTCCGGGCTGCGTGAGCAACTGGGCATCGGCGTGCGTCGCACTCCCTATCGACAGACTGCTCTGATTGCCAACGTCAGCCCGCTGGAAGCCCATCGTGGCCAGGCGTTCGAGCGTTTCACCGACGAGGGCCCCATGGCCCTGCTGCCGCTACCGGAAAATCGCTGCGCGCTGATCTGGAGCCGCCCGGGCGATGACGCCGAGCGCCTCGCCAGGCTGGATGAGCGGCGCTTCCTCGACGAATTGCAGGACGCCTTCGGCTACCGCCTGGGGGCCTTCCAGCAAGTCGGCGCGCGTCACCTCTATCCGCTGGAACTGATCGAAGCCGAGGAGCAGGTGCGCTCCAGCCTGGTGGTGCTGGGCAACGCTGCCCACAGCCTCCACCCCATCGCCGGCCAGGGTTACAACTTGTCCCTGCGAGACGCCCAGGCATTGGCCGAGGCATTGCTGGCCAGCGGCAAGCCCCTTGGCGATCTGGTCACTCTGCAGAACTACCTGCAGCGCCAGCGCCTGGATCAGAACCTCACGGTGGGTTTCTCCGACCAGGTGACCCGTCTCTTCTCCAACGCCGAACCGCTGCTGACTGCCGGACGCAACCTGGGCCTGCTCGGCCTCGACCTGCTGCCGCCGGCCAAACGCTGGTTTGCCCGCCAGGCCATGGGCCTGGGCACTCGCCCGGACTGACCGGGTGTGCCTTACTCGGACACACAGGGAGCCTCAAGGCCTGATATGGAATTGCGCGCGGATCTGATCATCGTGGGTGCCGGCATGGTCGGCAGTGCCCTGGCCCTGGCGCTGAAGGACAGCGGCCTGGACATCCTGCTGATCGATGGCAGCCCACTCAGCGTCAAACCCTTCGACCCGGCTGCCGCCTTCGAACCGCGCGTCAGCGCCCTGTCCGCCGCCAGCCAGCGCATCCTCCTGCGCCTGGGTGCCTGGCCCGGCGTCCTCTCGCGGCGCAGCAGCCCCTATTCCGAGATGCATGTCTGGGATGGTTCCGGTACCGGGCAGGTCCACTTCTCCGCCTCTAGCGTGCATGCCGAGGTGCTGGGCCACATCGTCGAGAACCGTGTGATTCAGGACGCCCTGATGGAGCCCCTGCACGACAGTGGCATTGGCCTGATGCCCGGCGCGCGCCTGGAACGCCTGCGCCGTTCCGGCGACGACTGGTTGCTGACGCTGGTGGATGGCCGCGAACTGCGCACTCCTCTGGTGGTGGCTGCGGATGGTGCCAATTCCGCAGTGCGCCGTCTCGCTGGCTGCGCGACCCGTGAATGGGATTACCTGCACCATGCGATCGTCACCAGCGTGCGCTGCGCCGAACCGCACCAGCGCACTGCCTGGCAGCGATTCACCGACGACGGCCCGCTGGCCTTCCTTCCCCTCGAGCGTGACGGCGAGCACTGGTGCTCCATCGTCTGGTCGGCGACCCCGGCCGAGGCCGAGCGCTTGATGGCCCTGGACGAGGCCGGCTTCTGCAGTGAACTTGGCCGGGCATTCGAATGGCGTCTGGGCGAGGTACTGGGTGCCGATCCGCGTCTTTGCATCCCGCTGCGCCAGCGCCACGCCAAGCGCTATGTGGAGGAAGGTCTGGCCCTGATCGGCGACGCCGCTCACACCATCCACCCGCTGGCGGGGCAGGGGGTCAATCTCGGCTTCCTCGACGCGGCAGTGCTGGCCGAAGTCCTTCAGCATGCTGCCGGCCGGGGCGAGCGCCTGGCCGACGAGCGCGTGCTGGGTCGTTTCGAGCGTCGGCGCATGCCCCACAACCTGGCCATGATGGCGGCGATGGAGGGCTTCGAGCGCCTATTCCAGGCCGATCCGTTGCCCCTGCGCTGGTTGCGCAACAGCGGCCTGAAATGGGTGGATGGCATGCCCGAGGCCAAGGCGCTCTTCGTGCGTCAGGCCCTTGGCCTGTCCGGTGACCTGCCTGACCTGGCGCGCGCCTGAAACCTGTTCTTTTCCAGCTCGCAGAGTCGAGCAGGTTCTGGGGCTTCGTCTTTCGGAGCGCATGAATACATACGCCGACATATAAACCCTTAGAGTTCACAACTGAGGTTGACTATCATTCAGCCTTTGTCGTCATCACAAGAGGCTCCTGCAATGCGGGTAAGTAAGTCCCTTCTCGCGCTTCTCGCGCTGTTCGCCGCCGCTGCTTCGGCCCAGGCCGCCGATGAAGTGGTGGTCTATTCCTCGCGAATCGACGAGCTGATCAAGCCGGTGTTCGATGCCTACACCGCCAAGACCGGTGTGCAGATCAAGTTCATCACCGACAAGGAAGCTCCGCTGATGCAGCGGATCAAGGCCGAGGGTGACAACGGCGTAGCCGACCTGCTGCTCACCGTGGACGCCGGCAACCTCTGGCAGGCCGAGCAGATGGGCATCCTCCAGCCATTCACCTCGCCAACCATAGATGCCAACATTCCGCCCCAGTACCGATCCGGCAGCCATGCCTGGACCGGCCTGTCTCTGCGCGCGCGGACCATCGTCTACTCCACCGAGCGGGTGAAGCCGGAAGAACTATCCACCTACGAGGCGCTGGCCGACAAGAACTGGGAAGGCCGCCTCTGCCTGCGTACCGCGAAGAAGGTCTACAACCAGTCGCTGACCGCCACCCTGATCGAGACCCATGGCGCGGCCAAGACCGAGGAAATCCTCAAGGGTTGGGTGAACAACCTGGCCACCGACGTCTTCGCCGACGATAACGCCGTGATTCAGGCCGTGGATGCCGGCCAGTGCGACGTCGGCATCGTCAACACCTACTACTACGGCCGCCTGCACAAGGCCAACCCGGAACTGCGCGTGAAAATTTTCTGGCCGAACCAGGCTGACCGTGGCGTCCACGTCAACCTTTCCGGCGTCGGCGTGACCAGGCATGCGCCGCATCCGGAGGCCGCCAAGGCCCTGGTGGAATGGATGACCACCGATGAGGCGCAAGCCTTGTTCGCCGGCATCAATCAGGAGTTCCCGGCCAATCCGAAGGTCAAACCGTCCGAGGAAGTCGCCGCCTGGGGCAGCTTCAAGGCTGACACCATCCCGGTGGAAGTCGCCGGCAAGCGGCAGGCCGAGGCCATCAAGATGATGGACCGGGTCGGCTGGAACTGATCCACCGCTCTACCGCTATACTCGACGCCCCGGCCCGCCCGGGGCGTCCTGTTTCGATCCCCGAGAGGTTTGCGTGGCCCATCCCGCCCAGCGTCGCTGGTATCCCATCAGCTTTGCCGTCGCCGTCCTGGTTCTATTGCCCCTGAGCGTCCTGCTGCTGTCCTGGGGAGAGGTGGATGGGGAAATCTGGTCCCACCTGTGGGAAACCCAGATGCCACGTCTGCTGGGTAATACCTTGGTGCTGGTCACCGGCGTGTCGGTGGGCGTGACCGTGATCGGCGTCAGCCTGGCCTGGCTCACCAGCCTTTGCGAATTCCCGGGCCGGCGCTGGTTGGACTGGGCGCTGATGCTGCCCTTCGCCGTTCCGGCCTACGTGCTGGCCTTCGTCTTTATCGGCCTGTTCGACTTCTCCGGCCCGGTACAGACCCTGCTCCGCGAGTGGTTCGGCACTGGCCTGCGGCTACCCCGGGTGCGCTCCACCGGCGGTGTGATCCTGGTACTGGTGCTGGTCTTCTATCCGTACGTCTACCTGCTGGCCCGCGCCGCTTTCCTGGCCCAGGGCAAGGGTTTGATGGAAGCCGCCCGGGTTCTCGGGCAATCACCCTGGCAGGCCTTCTGGCGCGTCGCACTGCCCATGGCGCGACCGGCCATCGGTGCCGGCCTGGCCCTTGCCATCATGGAGACCCTGGCGGACTTCGGCGCCGTGGCCGTCTTCAATTTCGATACTTTCACCACCGCTATCTACAAGACCTGGTACGGCTTCTTCAGCCTTTCCAGTGCCGCCCAGTTGGCCAGCCTGCTGCTACTCGGGGTCTGCCTGGTGCTCTACGGCGAGCGCCGTGCCCGTGGCGCCAGCCGCCCGGCCAGCGAGCGACCGCGAGGCAAGGCGCTGTATCACCTGCACGGGGTAAAGGCCCTGGCGGCGACCTTCTGGTGCTCGCTGGTGTTCGCCTGCGCCTTCGTCATTCCCATGCTGCAGCTCCTGGTGTGGTTCTGGCAGCGTGGCCGCTTCGATCTCGACGAGCGTTATGCCGGGCTGATCCTGCACACCCTCTATCTCGGTGGCATGGCGGCCTTGCTGACCGTGTGCGTGGCGCTGTTGCTGGCTTTTGCCCGACGCCTGGCCCCGACGCGTCCGGTGCGCGCCGCGGTGGGCCTGGCCAACCTCGGCTACGCGCTGCCGGGCTCGGTGCTGGCGGTGTCCATCATGCTGGCCTTCAGTTACCTCGACAGCCACCTGGTGATTCCCCTCTCCGGCTGGCTTGGCGGTGCCGGCAAGCCGTTGCTGATGGGCAGCCTCGGCGCCTTGTTGCTGGCCTACCTGGTGCGCTTCATGGCGGTGGCCTATGGACCGCTGGAAAACGGCCTGGCGCGCATCCGTCCGTCGCTTCCGGAAGCCTCGCGCAGCCTCGGCGTTGGCGGTCCGGCCCTGTTCTTCCGGGTCTATCTGCCGTTGTTACTGCCCGGCACCCTGAGCGCCGCACTGCTGGTGTTCGTCGACGTGCTCAAGGAAATGCCCGCTACCCTGCTGATGCGCCCCTTCGGCTGGGACACCCTGGCCGTGCGCATTTTCGAAATGACCAGCGAAGGCGAATGGTCCCGCGCCGCGCTGCCGGCCTTGACCCTGGTGCTGGTCGGCCTGATGCCGGTGATCGGCCTGATACGCCGTTCGGCACGACGCTTCGGCCACTGACGCCGGATTCGAAGGCGCGCCGAGGCCCGGGCGAGACAGCTCGCGATGCCAATTGGCCTGCTCGCGGGGCCGGTATCTGCTGACGGGCGGCTGGAGTGTCCACTGCCCCACCTTGCGGCTACAATGCGCGCCATTCGTTGCGGCCCACCCCCGCCGCGGCAGCGGATGAACCCGCTCCCAAGGCCGCCGCATCCTCGCCAAGCCCGGAAGGAGAAACCCATGGGACAGCGCACTCCATTGCACGACCAGCACGTCGCGCTGGGAGCCAAGATGGTCGATTTCGGTGGCTGGGACATGCCACTGCACTACGGCTCCCAGGTCGAGGAGCACCATCAGGTGCGCCGCGATTGCGGCGTATTCGACGTCTCCCACATGACGGTGGTGGATGTTGCCGGCAGCCAGTCCAAGGTCTGGCTCCAGTACCTGCTGGCCAACGATGTGGAGCGCCTGCAAGCCCACGGCAAGGCACTTTACAGCGCCATGCTCGACGAGCAGGGCGGGGTGATCGACGACCTGATCGTCTACGTAACCGACTTCGGCTACCGCCTGGTGGTCAATGCCGCTACCCGTGACAAGGACCTGGCCTGGATGCAGGCCCGCAGCCAGGGCTTCGACATCAACCTGACCGAGCGCGCCGACCTGGCCGTGCTCGCCATCCAGGGCCCCAGTGCTCGTGCCAAGGTGGCAGAGCTGCTGAGCACCGAACGCGCTGCGCTGATCCACGAACTCAAACCTTTCCAGGGCCTGCCCGATGGCGACTGGTTCATCGCCCGTACCGGTTACACCGGCGAAGACGGCCTGGAAATCCTCCTGCCCGCCGACCAGGCCGCTGGCTTCTTCAATGAACTGGTGGGTGCCGGCATCGCCCCCATTGGTCTCGGTGCCCGTGACACCCTGCGTTTGGAGGCTGGCATGAACCTTTATGGCCAGGACATGACCGAGGAGACCTCCCCGCTGGTTTCCAATATGGCCTGGACCATCGCCTGGGAACCCGAGTCCCGCAACTTCATCGGCCGTCAGGCCCTGGAAGCCGAACGCGCCGCCGGCGTGGCGAGCAAGCTGGTCGGACTGGTGCTGGAAGAGCGCGGCGTGCTGCGCGCCCATCAAGTGGTGCGTGTGGAAGGTGTCGGCGAGGGTGAAATCACCAGCGGCAGCTTCTCTCCGACCCTGAACAAGTCCATCGCCATGGCGCGCGTGCCGATGGCCACCGGCGACCGCGCCGAGGTGGAAATCCGCGGCAAGTGGTTCCCTGTTCGCGTCGTTCGACCGAACTTCGTGCGCAATGGCAAAGCCTTGATCTAAATTTTCAGGCGGGCCATCCGCCACAGACTCTGAGGAATTCGATATGAGCAACATCCCCGCTGAACTGCGTTACGCCCCCAGCCACGAGTGGGCCCGTCTGGAAGCCGATGGCACCGTTACCGTGGGCATCAGCGACCATGCCCAGGAAGCCCTGGGTGACGTGGTCTTCGTCGAACTGCCGGAAGTTGGCAAGACCCTGGCCGCTGGTCAGGAAGCGGGCGTGGTGGAGTCGGTGAAGGCCGCTTCCGATATCTACGCGCCGATCAGCGGCGAAGTGATCGCCGTGAACGAAGCCGTGAGCGACGCCCCCGAGAGCGTCAACAGCGATCCGTATGGTTCCTGGTTCTTCAAGCTCAAGCCCAACGACGCGGCCGATCTGGACAAGCTGCTCGACGCAGCCGCCTACAAGGCAGCTGCCGACGCCGATAGCTGATTCACCCGCTATCCTTCAAAAAGCCTCGCTAGTCGAGGCTTTTTGTTTTTTCGATGAGGCCAAACGAGGTTCTGCCCATGTCCCAGATGCCCTCGCTGTCGCAGCTCCAACAGCCCGATGCTTTTCTTCGCCGCCACCTGGGGCCGGACGATGCGGAGCAGCAGGCGATGCTGGAGGCCCTCGGCCTCACCAGCCGCGATGAGCTGATTGTGCAGACGGTGCCGCCGGCGATCCGCCTCAATCGGCCCCTGGAGCTGCCGCCGGCGCTGGACGAACAGCAGGCACTGGCCAGGTTGCGCGGCTATGCCGAGCAGAACCAGCTGTGGACCAACCTCATCGGCATGGGCTACTACGGCACTGTCACCCCCACGGTGATCCTGCGCAATGTGCTGGAAAGCCCCGGCTGGTACACGGCCTACACCCCTTATCAGCCGGAAATAGCCCAGGGCCGGCTGGAAGCGTTGCTGAACTTCCAGCAATTGACGATCGACCTCACCGGGCTCGATCTCGCCAGCGCTTCCCTGCTGGACGAGGCCACTGCCGCCGCCGAAGCCATGGCCCTGGCCAAGCGGGTGGCGAAGTCGAAGAGCAACCTGTTCTTCGTCGACGAAGACAGCCATCCGCAAACCATCTCCGTGGTGCAGACCCGCGCCGATGCCTTCGGCTTCGAGGTGGTGGTGGACCATGTGGATAACCTGGCTCGGCACCAGGTATTTGGCGCGCTGCTGCAATACCCGGACACCCATGGCGAAATCCGTGATCTGCGCCCGCTCATCGAGCACTTGCATGGCCAGCAGGCGCTGGCCTGCGTCGGTACCGACCTGCTCAGCCTGCTGCTGCTCACGCCACCCGGTGAACTGGGCGCCGACGTGGTGTTCGGTTCGGCCCAGCGTTTCGGCGTGCCCATGGGGTACGGCGGGCCGCATGCCGCGTTCTTCGCTACCCGCGACGACTTCAAGCGCGCTATGCCGGGCCGGATCATCGGCGTCTCCAAGGATGCGCGGGGCAACGTCGCCCTGCGCATGGCCCTGCAGACCCGCGAACAGCACATCCGCCGTGAGAAGGCCAATTCCAATATCTGCACGGCCCAGGTGCTGCTGGCCAACATCGCCAGCTGCTACGCCGTCTACCACGGTCCGGAAGGGCTGAAACGCATCGCCCAGCGTGTCCACCGGCTCACCGCGATCCTCGCCGAAGGCCTGGCGCGTCGGGGTATCAAACGTGACAACCAGTACTACTTCGACACCCTTACCCTGGATGTCGGCGGCAGCCAGACCGCCGTCATCGAATCCGCCAAGGCGGCGCGCATCAACCTGCGCATCCTCGGCCGCGGCAAGCTGGGGGTCAGCCTCGATGAAACCTGCACGGCGGAAACCGTGGAGCAGCTGTTCTGCATCTTCCTCGGGGCCGACCACGGCCTGTACGTCGCCGAGCTGGACGAAGCTGTGCTGGTCCCTGGAATCCCGGCGGAGCTGTCCCGCAGCAGCGACTACCTCGCCCACCCGGTGTTCAACGCACATCACAGCGAAACCGAGATGCTGCGTTACCTGAAGCAGCTGGAGAACAAGGACCTGGCCCTGAACCAGGCGATGATCCCGCTGGGCTCCTGCACCATGAAGCTCAACGCCACCAGCGAGATGATCCCCATCACCTGGCCGGAATTCGCCAACCTGCACCCCTTCGCACCCCGCGAACAGGCGCTTGGCTACAAGCTGATGATCGATGAGCTGGAGGCCTGGCTCTGCGCCATTACCGGTTTCGATGCCATCTGCATGCAGCCCAACTCGGGCGCCCAGGGCGAGTACGCCGGGCTGCTCGCGATTCGCCGTTACCACGAGAGCCGTGGCGAGGGGCATCGCAACATCTGCCTGATCCCGGCATCCGCCCACGGCACCAACCCCGCGTCGGCGCAGATGGCGAGCATGCGGGTGGTGATCGTCGAGTGCGATCCGGAGGGCAACGTCGATCTGGAAGACCTCAAGCGCAAAGCTGGCGAGGCTGGTGGTCAACTGTCCTGCCTGATGGCCACCTATCCCTCGACTCACGGTGTGTACGAGGAGGGCATTCGCGAGATCTGCGAGGTTATCCACAGCCACGGTGGTCAGGTCTACATGGACGGCGCCAACCTCAACGCCCAGGTCGGTCTGGCACGGCCGGCGGACATCGGTGCCGACGTGTCGCACATGAATCTGCACAAGACTTTCTGCATTCCCCACGGCGGCGGTGGACCGGGCATGGGGCCGATCGGCGTCCGCGCACACCTGGCGCCCTTCGTCGCCAACCACCCGGTGATCGAGCTGAAAGGACCGAATCCCGAGAATGGTGCGGTCAGCGCGGCGCCCTGGGGCAGCGCGAGCATCCTGCCGATCAGCTGGATGTACATCGCCATGATGGGCCCGGAGCTGGCCGATGCCACCGAAGTGGCCATTCTCAGTGCCAACTACCTGGCGCGCCAGCTCGGCGATGCCTATCCGGTGCTCTACAGCGGCCGAAATGGCCGGGTGGCCCACGAGTGCATTCTCGACCTGCGTCCGATCAAGGCGGAAACCGGCATCACCGAAGAAGACGTGGCCAAGCGCCTGATGGACTACGGCTTCCACGCACCGACCATGAGCTTCCCGGTGCCCGGCACCCTGATGGTTGAACCCACCGAGAGCGAGAACAAGCACGAACTGGATCGTTTCATCGAGGCGATGCTGAGCATTCGTGCCGAGATCGCCAAGGTGCAGGCGGGAGACTGGCCGGCCGAGGACAATCCGCTCAAGCGCGCGCCGCACACCCTCGCCGACGTGACTGGCCACTGGGAGCGGCCCTACAGCATCGAAGAGGCCGTCACGCCAACTGCTCACACGCGGGCCCACAAGTACTGGCCAACGGTGAACCGGGTGGACAACGTCTTTGGCGACCGCAATCTGTTCTGCGCTTGCGTGCCGGTCGGAGATTATCGGGAGTAGCGGGGAATCGAGTTTTTTAGGAGCGAGCTCTGCTCGCCAAAGGCTTGGTGCAAGCTTCAGATCGCGAATGAATTCGCTCCCACAGGACAGAACCTTGTGGGAGCGAATTCATTCGCGAAACATTACTCCTCGGTAGCGAGGATCGCGTTGGCCAGTTCGCTGTCGCTGGCCTTGATATCCGGGTGTTCGCTGCGGATGCGCTGCAGCGCAGCTTCAAGGTACGGGCCGCGGATTTCGCCGCCACTGGCGACGAAGCTGCTGGCATCGTCGCGTGCTGCGACTATCAGCTTGTCGTCCTTGAAGGTCAGGTAAGTGGAAGCGGTGGTAGCTCCGGACGAGATGACATCGCGCCAGAAGTCACCGTCGGCCATGGCCGAACCAACTGGTAGGGCGACCAGGGCGAAGGCGGCTGCATACAGACGAGTGCGCATTGCGTGTTACTCCGTTCTGGGGTGGACCTGAAGATTCAGATTCGGCCGTCCACCCCGGAGTTCAAACTGTTCGCCAGTCGGTCATGGCTCCTTGCCAGCCTCGTCACTCCCGCCGCAACGCGGGGTCGTCAGGGTTCTGCTGCTCCAGCTCCGCCAGCAACGCCTGGACCTTCTGGATTTGCCCGGCTTCGCGCCAGTAGTTGATCAGCGCCAGACGCGCTTCGCGGTTGGCCGGGTCGCGCTCCAGCAGTTCCTCCAGGCGATGACACGCCACTTCGAGCTGGCCGCTGTCGTGCAGTGCGACGGCGTACACGTAGTCGTACTGGCTGTTCTTCGGCTCCAGCCGGACCGCTTCGGCAAAGGCCTTCAGGGCCGCCTGAAGATCGCCCTTGCGCACCAGCATCAGGCCATTGGCATAGTGCAGCAGCGCCGACTCGGGGTGTTCCTTCAGGCCTTGTTCGAGCAGGGCGCGACCTTCCTCCCAGCGGAAATTGCCATCCAGCCACTGCACCAGGGCGACCAACGCCGGCAGGAAGCTCGGGTCGCGCTGCAGCGCGGTGCGCAGATGCGGCTCCACGGCGCCGGAGCGGCCATTGGCCTGGTACAGCATGGCCAGATTGAGATTCGCCTCGGCGCGTTCCTGCAGGCGCAGCTGCACGGCTTCGTACTCTTCAATGGCCTTGCTCCAGCTCGACTCGTAGTTGCCCAGCCCCGTGCTGTGCATGCCCAGCAGGGCGTAGGCGGCGGCGATGCGCACGGCGCGCACCGGGTCGCTCAGCAGCGGCGCCAGCACATTGCGGCGCTGCTCCGGCGGAACAAGGGCCGCCACGGCCTTGATTGCTGCCTCACGCACCTGCGGTGCGGGGTGGGTCAGGTCACGGGCTGCGGCCTTGAGGGCGCGCTCGCTGGGATAGGTGGGCAATTCGGCCAGCAGGGTGGCGCGGCGAATGGCCGGTAACCCCTGTGTTTCCAACTGCTGAAACAGCGCTCGCGAAGCCCCTGGCCTACCGTTGCGGATCAGCCACAGGCTCTCGTCGTAGCGCGGCGCGACGACCTTGCTCTCGCCATACCAGAGGCGGAACTGCTCGGCGACCTGGTCGCCCGGTTGCTCGCGGTGGCAGCCCAGGCAGGCATCCGTGGTGCCCAGGCGCAGGGCGCGGGCGGGGTTGGGCAGGGTGAAGCCGTGGTCATGACGATAGTCGTTGACCATGAAGAACTTGCCCGGCATGTGGCAATCCACGCACTGGGAGCCCGTCTGGCCGGGGTTGTGATGGTGGTGTTCGGGAGACTCGTAGTTCTTCGCCTTCAGGCCCTGGCCGTCGATGCCCTCGATGCCGGCCTTGCCGGAGGGGTTGTGGCACTGCAGGCAGACGCCATTGCCCGAGGCCTTGAGCGAGGTGCTGTGGGGGTTGTGGCAATTGCTGCAGCGCACACCCTTGGCGAACATCTTGCTCTGGGTGAAAGCACCGTACTCGAACACCTCCTCCTTGATCTTGCCGTCGATCTCGTAGAGCTCGCGGGTCAGTGCGCTGGGCAGGTAGTCGTCCATCAGCCTGCGTTCGCTGTGGTAACCATCGTCCAGCGGCGCGCGGCGGGCATGGCAGCGGGCGCAGGTCTCCACTTCCCTGATCTTGTCGCTCGTGGCGAGGTCGTAGGCGAAGCCGGCATTGGCGGCACGGTTCTTCTTAGCGACCCACTCCATGTGCTTCGAAGCAGGGCCATGGCAGGCCTGGCAGCCCACTCCGAGGCTGTTCCAGTGGCTGGTGAAGCGATCCGCGGCGGGGTCGAATGCGCGCTTGAAACCGGTGGTGTGGCACTCCACGCACATGAAGTTGGCGTTCTGCTGGGGATTGCTCCAGTGCAGCGGGTCCTTGAAGTCCACGCCCTGGCCCGGGTAGAGGTGGAACCAGGCGCGTTTTTCCACATCCCAGGCCACGCCCAGGGCCTGGAGGCGGCCACCAGGAACCTCGATCAGGTACTGCTGTAGCGGCGCGACGCCGAAGGCATAGGCGACGCGGAAATCGGCTGGCTTGCCATCGGCTCCGGGAACGTTGATCCAGAAGCCGCCGTCCTTGCGGAAGAAGCGGGTGGTTTCCTTTTCGTCCTTGAAGCTGGCGTCGTTGAAATCGCCAAGCACGCTGCTGTCGGTGGCGGCCTGCATCGCCAGTTGGTGATGGCTGCCTTGCCAGTCTCTGGCCTGCTGGGTGTGGCAGCCGGCACACTGGCCCTCGTCCACCAGGCTGGCGGGCTGGGTGCTGGCTGTGGGAGGCGGTTTCATGCCCGGCAGCCCGCCAGCGCCGCCCGCGATGTACAGCCAGGCTCCCAGGCTGATCAATAGCAGCAGACCCGCCAGGACGGGATAGACAGGGCGCCGTACCGGTTCGGGCGGCGCCTTCTTTTGGTGCTTCGTCATGCAGACATCCGCTGTGCTGGCGAGCGTGTTTCACGGTGGCGTGCAGGTTCCGTGAATGTCCCGGAGCCCGTCAAGGCTACATGTCGTTCCCGGCTCAGCGATAGCGAATGACAATGCCCTTCAGCTTGCGACCCTGGATGGTCTCCACATCCCGCGCCCAGAGCGGTCCGCTGACATAGGCCGCCACCGGCTGGATGCGGTCATAGACCACCACCACGGCCTCGCCGCCTATCTCCGCGGCCTCTTCGCGTAGTTTCTGTTCGATCTCCGTGACCGGGGGCGGCGGCTCGGTGCTGGCGTCGACCACGACTTCGCCGAGGCGGTCATGGGGGCGGGCAGGTTCACGGCGCAGTACTTCCACACCGGCTGGGTCGGTAGGTGCGGCATGGGGCGTGCCGACGTATTCGGTGGTCTGCGCATCGATGTTGGCGCAGGCGGCAAGCAACAGCAGGAAGCCCGCGGCGAGCAGCGGGCGCAGGTGCTGGGTAGATGACATGATGGAACTTCCTTCGCGATCGCCAGGAAGCCTAGCTGGTGATAGGCGGCCTGCCCGCACTGGGCAGGCCGGGAGCATCAGACCGGCTCCACCTTCAGCAGCACGCCGTCCTGGCCGACGACGCGGACCTGGCTGCCGGCGGGCAGGTCGGGGCCGGACACCAGCCAGACGGAATCGCCGGCGCGAATCTTGCCGCGACCGCCGCTGATGGCTTCATGCAAGGCAAATTCGCGGCCCACGAACTCGTAGCCGCGACGGTTCAGACCTGGCTGGTCTGAGACCTTGGCGGCGCTGCGCTGACGACGCCACCAGAACACCGCAGTGAGGATGGAGAGGACGCCGAACAGCAGGAACTGGATGGCCCAGTGCAGTTCCGGGGCGATGAAGGTGATCACTCCGACGCAGGCTGCGGCCACGCCTATCCACAGCAAGTAGCCGCCGGCGCCGAAGACTTCGAGTATCAGCAGCAGGGTGCCGAGGGCCAGCCAGTCCCAGTAGGTCAGGTGCTGGAGGTAATTCCACATCGGTTCAGCCCTTCTTGCCGTCGAAGGTGGCGCGGACGATTTCGCCGATGCCGCCCACGGCGCCGATCACCTGGCTAGCTTCCAGGGGCATCAGTACCACCTTGCTGTTGTTGGCGCTGGCCAGTTTGCCCAGTGCCTCGACGTATTTCTGCGCGACGAAGTAGTTCACCGCCTGCACGTTGCCGTGGGCGATTGCGTCCGATACCACGCGGGTCGCCTCCGCTTCGGCCTGGGCGGCGCGCTCGCGCGCCTCGGCTTCAAGGAAGGCGGCCGTACGCTCACCTTCAGCCTTGAGGATCTGGGCTTGCTTCTCGCCCTCGGCCGTGAGGATTTCCGCCTGGCGCCGGCCTTCGGCTTCCAGCACCTGCGCGCGTTTCAGACGCTCGGCCTTCATCTGGCTGGCCATGGCTTCCACCAGATCGGCCGGCGGGCTGATGTCCTTGATCTCGATACGGGTGACCTTGATGCCCCAGGGCGCCGTGGCCTCATCGACCGTGCGCAGCAGGCGCTCGTTGATCGCGTCACGCTGGCTGAGCATGGCGTCAAGTTCCATGGAGCCGAGCACGGTGCGGATGTTGGTCATCACCAGGTTGCGTATGGCGTGTTCCAGGTCGTTGACCTCGTAGGCCGCCTGGGCGGTGTTGATCACCTGGAAGAAGCACACGGCGTCGATGGTGACGATGGCGTTGTCGGCGCTGATGGCTTCTTGTGGGGGAATGTCCAGCACGCTTTCCATGACGTTGATCTTGCGACCGATGCGGTCCATCACCGGCACGATGATGTTCAGGCCGGGTTTGAGCGTGTTGGTGTAGCGGCCGAAGCGCTCCACGGTCCACTCGAAGCCTTGTGGTACGACCTTGAAGCCCATGAACACGATTGCGATCGCAAGGGCAACGAAGAGGATGACGACACTGCCGATTTCCATGGGAATTGCTCCGTTTGCTGGCTATATGTCCTGGCGGCTGAGGCCCCGCTAGCGCGATTGCGCCGGAGGGATTTCAGCAGCCGGATAGCATTTCATTTCTGCTCGCTTTGTGGCGTGACCCGCAGCACTTCTTCGATGGTCGTCAGGCCCGAGGCGACTTTCTGCGCCCCGGACAGGCGCAGGCTGCGCATGCCTTCCTTGAAAGCGGCTCGACGTAGGGCGATCAAGTCGGTGTCGGCGGTGATCAACGGTTTGACCGCATCGGACAGCAGCATGATCTCGTAGACCCCGGCCCGACCGCGGTAGCCGGTGTCGCGGCATTCCAGGCAACCGACGGCACGGTGCGCTCCCGTGGGCAACGGCGCGCTCCAGGGTTTGGTCAGGCTGCTCCAGTCTTCTTCGCGAAGCTCCATCGGTGCCTTGCAGTGCGGACAGAGGGTCCGTACCAGACGTTGGGCCATGACCCCGAGCAGGGTGGCACGCAGCAGGTAGTAGGGCACGCCCAGTTCCAGCAGGCGGGTAATGGCGCTGGGGGCGTCGTTGGTGTGCAGGGTGGAGAGCACGAGGTGGCCGGTCAATGCGGCCTGGATGGCCATTTCGGCGGTCTCCAGATCGCGGATCTCGCCGACCATGATGATGTCGGGGTCCTGCCGCATCAGCGCGCGCACGCCACTGGCGAAGGTCAGGTCGATGTTGTGCTGCACCTGCATCTGGTTGAAGGCGCCCTCGATCATCTCGATGGGGTCTTCGATGGTGCAGACGTTCACCTCGCTGGTGGCCAGCTGCTTTAGGGTGGTGTAGAGCGTGGTGGTCTTGCCCGAACCGGTGGGGCCGGTGACCAGGATGATGCCGTTGGGCTGGTTGGTCATGCTCTGCCAGCGGCGCAGGTCGTCCTGGGAGAAGCCGAGTTGGTCGAAGCTCTTCAGCAGCACCTCGGGGTCGAAGATCCGCATCACCATCTTCTCGCCGAAGGCCGTTGGCAGCGTGGAGAGGCGCAGCTCCACTTCGCCACCATCCGGGGTCTTGGTCTTGACCCTGCCGTCCTGGGGCTTGCGCTTTTCCGCCACGTTCATGCGTCCGAGGCTCTTGAGGCGGCTGACCACCGCCATGGTGACCTGGGGCGGGAACTGGTAGACGGTGTGCAGCACGCCGTCGATGCGGAAGCGCACACTGCCCTGTTCGCGACGTGGCTCGATGTGGATATCGCTGGCGCGTTGCTGATAGGCGTACTGGAACAGCCAGTCGACGATGTTGACGATGTGTGCATCGTTGGCGTCCGGCTCCTGCTCGCTGGAGCCGAGCTTGAGCAACTGCTCGAAGTTGCCGACACCGCTGATCTTCTGGTCCAGCGCGCTGGCGCCGCTGACCGACTTGGCCAGGCGATAAAACTCCAGGGTGAACTTCTGGATGTCGATCGGGTTGGCCACGACCCGTTTGATCGGGCGCTTGAGCACGTGGGTCAGGTTGCTTTCCCAGCTCTGTACGAAGGGCTGGGCGCTGGCGATTGTCACCGCTTCGCTGTCGGCGGCCACGGCGAGAATCTTGTGGCGCTGGGCGAAGGCGTAGGACATCAACGGGGTGATGGCGGCGACATCGATCTTCAGCGGGTCGATACGCAGGTAGGGCTGGCCGGCATGCTCGGCCAGCCAGTGGCTGAGGGTTTCCAGGTCGAGTTTCTTGCCTGGGCGCTTGAGGTCATCCACCTGCTGGCTGGCCAGGAACTCCAGCGGATGCTGCTGGTTGTTCACCGCGCTTCGGCGAATGGCCAGGCAATGCTCTGCCTGGTCCTGGCTCAGGCGGCCCTGGGATACCAGTTCGCGCATCAGGTCGTTGAGATCCAGCCAACGGTCCTGGGCGGGTGAGGCAAAGGCGGACATGCAAGCTCCTCGGTCACGCTGCTCAGTCTGGAAGAGTAGTCAAACGCTCTTCACGCGGGACGGCAAGCATGCCCGAATTGCCATCATTCGGCTAAGAGCCGCATCAAGTAATGGCGAACGGTTCCAACTCCACCGAGAAGACACTGACCAGCGAGCGCATTTTCTGCGCGATGACCTCGGCCCGGTGCGGGGTCAGTCCGGGCTGGCGCAGCTGGACCAGCAGGTTATCGCCGAGTCGGTTGACCTCCAGCCAGTGCGGTACCAGTTGCAGCTGGGCGAAGAAGGCAAGCAGCCGGCCGAGGATGTCCGCTTCCGCCTCGGCGAGGATGGCGAATTGCATTTCGCGGGCCTGGAGCTGGGCGGTGTGCGGGTGCCAGTGGTCTTCACGGGCGACGGGGGCGGACTGGAGGCTGAGCATGCTGGATTCCTCGGTGGGGACGCCGATAGTTTTCCAGCCTGAAGTGGGTTTTTTCTGCCTGAATCGTGCGGGCGGGCGTCATCTTTGGATAAACTTTCCGGGTAATCAGTTTAATCTGGAAATTTTATGTCCATCACCCTGGATGCCTACGACAAACGCATTCTCGACCTGCTGCAGGAAGATGCGAGCCTGTCCACCGCGGAGATTGCCGAACGGGTTGGGCTGTCCCAATCACCTTGCTGGAGACGCATCCAGCGCCTGAAGGATGAAGGCGTGATTCGCCGCCAGGTCACCCTGCTGGATCGGCGCAAGATCGGTCTCAACGCGCAGATCTTCGCCCAGGTGAAACTCAACGCCCACGGTCGCTCCAACCTCACCGAGTTCGCCGAGGCCATGCGTCAGTTTCCCGAGGTGCTGGAATGCCATGTGCTGATGGGCGCAGTGGACTTCATGCTGCGCATCGTCACCCGCGACATCGAGGCCTACGAGCGCTTCTTCTTCGAGAAGCTATCGCTGGTGCCGGGAATACAGGAGGTGAACTCGATCGTCGCGTTGTCGGAGATCAAATCCACCACCAGCTTGCCGGTGGGGCAGGGGTAAGAAAGCCTGTGGGGGCGATTTCAATCGTCAGGGGCAGCAGCGCAGTCGGCCTATCAGGCTCACGACAATTGGCAGACCTTCGGCCCGCTTGGCGAATGAATTCGCCCCTACAAGGGCATTTTCAGGAGGCCTTGTCGCCGTCCGTAGGCACCGCCTGCTCCTTCGCCAGCTTCCCGGCTTGGTGCGGTGGGGTGAGTCCCATGGACAGATAGATGCTGGTCAGGCCTTCCACGCCCATTTCCGCAGGGCGGAGCCATTCCACCGGGACGTAGATCAGCCCGCCACCCACGGGAATGGGCGCGGTCGGGACCAGAATGGCGCAGTAGGAACGGCCATCCAGTTCGAAGGTTTCCGGGTTGGGGCAAAGGGCCAGGACGGCCGCGCCTTCACCGCCGAAGATGCACCAGACCGGACTCATGGCGGCGATGTCGGCGTTCTTGCTGCGATCGAGCAGGCCGACGAAGCGGTCCGCCAGGCCGTACAGGCTTCCGATCAGCGGTGCGCGGCGCAGCGTCATGTCCAGCAGCCAGGCTAGCGGGCGGCGCAGGCCGAGCTGCACCGCCAGGCCCAGCGGATAGAGACTGCCCAGTAGCACCAGTGTGCCCACCAAGTACGCCAGCACCGGGTTGCTGGCGAACGGTTGGCCAAGGGCGCCGAGGAGCTGGCCGATCACAGTGGATGGCCCAACCAGTCGATTCAGCAGGCTGAACAGCCAGGCCAGCAACGCCAGGGTCAGCACCAGCGGCAACAGGGCCAGCAGGCCGGTGAGCCAGGTGGTGACCACGGAGCGGAAGCTTTGCTTGAGCATGGCGGGTTCCCGGGCTCGCCTTACCTGGTCAGCGCTTTCCAGCCGCGCAGGCTGATCAGGGTCTGTGCCTGCTCGCTACGGGCGGCCAATACCTCGCCGTCCAGGGGCAGGGCGGCCAGTTCGGCGAACTTGGACAGTTCACCGTAGGCGCGGTCGGCTTCCGGCACTTCCAACACCTGGCGTGCCAGGCGCAGCCAGACCAGCAGGCGCTCGATGCGCGGCAGCTGCTCGGACAGGTCCTCGGGCTGGCGCTTGTAACGCTCCAGCTTGAGGGCTTCGGCTTCTTCGGCGAGCAGGCGCGGCAGCCAGTTGCCCAGCGACGCCTTGCCCTGGCGGTTGCCGCGCTCGTTGCGCTCGACGGTCCAGGCGCGAGCCAGCAGCCAGCGCGATGCGTTGAGGGAGAACAGGCCCCAGCGGGTGCCGGCGAGTTCTTCGGCGAACTGCTGCGGCGCAGCGTGACGTACGGCTTCATCCAGCTCACCGGCCTGGACGCGCGGGCGCCAGTCCTTGAGCAGGGCGTCCAGGGCTTCGCGCAGGTCGTGGCTGCTGGCGCGTGGGGCGGCCTGGCCGAGGCTGCCGATCAGGGCGCGCAGGTCGACCAGTTGCTGCAACCAGTCCACCAGCAGCTTCCAGTGGCCATTGAAACGGTACTGCTCGGCCAGACGCTGGCTGCTACCCAGCAGGTGCCAGGCCAGCGCGGCAAAGGCGTCGTCCAGCGACAGTTCGGCGCTAAGTTCCGGAATCGGCAGGCTGAGGTGGTAGCTGTTGGCATCGTGCAGACGGTAGCCGCGCTCGGCCTTGCTGATATCGCAAGGCATCAGTGGCAGGTCGGCGGCCAGTTCGGCGGCCAGTTCCAGCAGCGCCTCGGGCTCGCCTTGGCGCAACTCCAGTTCCAGCTCGCAGATTTCTTCTTCCTGCTTGCCGGCGATGACCTTGCCCAGGTCCAGGGCAGCTTCGATCACCACCTTGGCCTTGCCGCGACCCCAGGCAATTTCGGCCCGGTCGCGATTGAAGTCGGTGGTGAAGATCGGCTTGAGCTGCTTTTTGTCCAGTTCGGCCAGGCTGGCGGGCCAGCACTCGTCGGTGAGTTTCTTCGGGTCCAGCTTGGCCTTGTCCAGGTACCAGTCCCACTCGTTGCGCTCGGACAGCCCGGCCACGCTCTGGCCGCGGGTCTTGAGGGTCTGGATGAACTGTTCGCCGTCACGGCGCAGGCGCAGGGCCACGCGGGCCTGGGCCAGGTCCCGTTCCGGGGTGTCGAAGTACTGGTTGAAAAGCTCGCGGCGTTCCCAGCCGGACTTGTTGCGCTTCTTCAGCAGCGGGTGGTCGCGCAGGGCTTCCAGGGTCTCGCGGCTGGCGCGAAGCTTGATTTCGGTCTCTTTGTTCATCGCCGGGGTCTTTCAGACGCAGCCAGGGGGTGGCTACCAAGGCGGTGAAGTTTACAGGACAGGTCAGCACCTTGCCGCAGCGGTTTCACCGCGCGCGGGCTGGGCCTATGATGATCCCTCGTCCGAGGAGGTCCCCGATGTCCGTTCCAGACCTGAAATCGCAGTTCGCTGCGCTGATCGCCACACCTTCGGTGAGCTGCACCCAGCCCAGTTGGGACCAGTCGAACCAGGCGGTGATCGACTTGCTTGCGAGCTGGCTCGGTGACCTTGGCTTCCGCTGCGAGATCCAGCAGGTGGCGCCGGGCAAGGCCAACTTGCTCGCGACCTACGGAACGGGTCCCGGCGGTCTGGTGCTGGCTGGCCATAGCGACACCGTGCCGTTCGATTCCGCCCTGTGGAAAACCGACCCGCTGAAGCTTAGTGAGGTCAACAATCGCTGGTACGGGCTGGGCAGCTGTGACATGAAGGGCTTCTTCCCCTTGGCCATCGAAGCCGTTCGTGGCCTGCTCGACCAGCACTTCCGCCAACCGCTGATCATCCTCGCGACCTGCGACGAGGAGAGCTCCATGGCCGGTGCCCGTGCGCTGGCGCAGGCCGGGCAACCGCTGGGCCGCGCGGCGGTGATCGGCGAGCCGACAGGCCTCAAGCCGATCCGCCTGCACAAGGGGGTAATGATGGAGCGCATCGATATCCTCGGGCAGAGTGGCCATTCCTCTGACCCCAGCCTCGGTCACAGCGCCCTGGAAGCCATGCATGCGGTGATGAGCGACCTGATCGAGCTGCGTGGCGAATGGCAGCAGGAGTTCCGCAATCCGCAATTCACCGTGCCCCAGCCGACCCTCAACCTCGGCTGCATCCATGGTGGCGACAACCCCAACCGCATCTGCGGCCAGTGCAGCCTGGAGTTCGACCTACGGCCGCTTCCGGGAATGAACCCGGAAACCCTGCGCGCGGTCATCCGCCAGCGCCTGCGCCCGGTGGCGGAGCATTACCAGGTGAAGATCGGCTTCAAGCCGCTGTTCCCGGCGGTACCGCCGTTCGAACAGTCTCCGGAAAGTGATCTGGTGCGCCTGGCCGAACGTCTTACCGGCCATACGGCGCAAGCGGTGGCCTTCGGCACCGAAGCGCCGTATCTTCAGCAGCTCGGTTGCGAGACCCTGGTGCTCGGCCCTGGCGACATCGCCTGTGCCCACCAGCCGGACGAGCACCTCGAACTGTCACGGATCGAGCCTACCGTTGCGCTATTGCGCCAGCTCATCCAGCATTACTGCCTTCAATCCGCCACCACATCCTGACCGGGAGGGTTTCCGTTGATGCTCATGCGACGACGATAACGCGCCGACTCACTGCTCGCCGGCCGAGCACCGCCTTCGTCTATTCGCCACCTGTTCAGGCTCACGGAACCATGCCCGATTACGTCAACTGGCTGCGCCACGCTACTCCCTACATCAACGCCCACCGGGACTGCACCTTCGTGGTGATGCTGCCCGGCGAGGGTGTCGCCCACCCGAATTTCGGCAATATCGTCCATGACCTGGTGCTGCTGCACAGCATGGGCGTGCGTCTGGTGCTGGTACACGGTTCACGGCCGCAGATCGAAACGCGCCTGGCCACTCGTGGCCTGACCCCGCACTTCCACCGCGACCTGCGGATTACGGACGGCCCGACGCTGGAGTGCGTAATCGACGCCGTGGGCCAGTTGCGCATCGCCATCGAGGCGCGCCTGTCCATGGATATTGCCGCCTCGCCCATGCAGGGCTCGCGGTTGCGGGTGAGCACCGGCAACTTCGTCACCGCGCGCCCCATCGGCGTCGTCGACGGCATCGACTATCACCACACCGGTGAAGTGCGCCGGATCGACCGCAAGGGCATCGGCCGCCTGCTGGACGAGCGCACGATCGTGCTGCTGTCGCCGCTTGGCTATTCGCCTACCGGGGAAATCTTCAATCTCGCCTGCGAGGACGTGGCCACCCGCGTGGCGATCGACCTGGGTGCGGACAAGCTGATCCTGTTCGGCGCCGAGCGCGGCCTGATCGACGAGTCCGGAAAGCTGGTGCGCGAATTGCGCCCGCAACAGGTACCGCCGCACCTGACCCGTCTGGGCAACAACTACCAGGCCGAGCTACTGGACGCCGCCGCCCAGGCCTGCCGTGCCGGGGTCAAGCGGAGCCACATGGTCAGCTATGCCGAGGACGGCTCGCTACTGACCGAGCTGTTCACCCGTGACGGCGGCGGCACCCTGGTGGACCAGGAGCAGTTCGAGTCCCTCCGTGAAGCCACCATCGACGATGTCGGCGGCCTGATCGACCTGATCACCCCATTGGAGGATCAGGGCATCCTGGTGCGCCGTTCGCGCGAGGTGCTGGAGCGGGAGATCGAGCAGTTCACCATCGTCGAGCGCGATGGCCTGATCATCGCCTGCGCGGCGCTCTACCCCATCGCCGATTCCGATACCGGCGAGCTGGCTTGCCTGGCGGTGAATCCGGAGTACCGCCATGGCGGCCGTGGTGACGAGTTGCTGGAACGCATCGAGGAACGGGCTCGCGCCCTCGGCCTGAAGACCCTCTTCGTCCTCACCACACGCACCGCCCATTGGTTCCGCGAGCGTGGCTTCCAGCCCAGTGGCGTGGAACATCTGCCGGCGGCGCGTGCCTCGCTGTACAACTACCAGCGCAATTCCCAGATATTCGAGAAGACGCTCTGACCCGAGCCCCGGCGATTGTGCCGGGGCGCGGCAAGCCGACTCAGGGCAGGATGGCGAATACCCGTGCCGGGAATCCGCTGCCGCGGGCAATCTTAGGGAAGCTGACCACGACCAGGGCGCCTGCCTCAGGTACCTGGTCGAGGTTGGCCAGCAGCTCGATCTGGTAGTGATCCCTTCCTAGGATGTAGGACTCCAGTGAATAGTCGTCCTTGCTGGTCGCCAGGCCCGGATCGGTGTCGGTGGTTTCATGGCCGGACGCTGTGATTTTGCGGGTTTCGTACAGGTAGACCAGCGCCTCCTTGCTCCATCCCGGATAGTGGGCCACGCCTTGGGCATCGGCGTTCTGGATCTTCTCCTGGCTCGGCCAGCGCCTGGACCAGTCGGTGCGCATGGCCACGAACGATCCTTCCGGTACCGCGCCATGCCTGGCTTCCCAGTCCTTCACATCGGCCAGCGTGAGCACGTAGTCGGGATTCTTCGCCACCTTCTCGTGGACATCCAGAACGACCAGGGGCAGCAGTTGCTCTTTCACATCGATCTGGTCGACGCTGCGCAAGCCCTTGTGGAAATGCACCGGTGGGTCGACGTGGGTACCCCACTGGCCGACATGCGTGTAGAGGTCCACCTGGAAACCGTCCTTGTCGACCGTATAGAGCGTCTTGCGCTGGGCATTCTCGAAGCCCTTCCAATGCGGCACCTGCTCGTCGTAAGCGTGGGTCAGGTCGACCCAGGTCCTGGATTTGAGCGTGGCGTAGGTATCCCAGAGGCCCGGCTGTGCAGCCTGGGCAAGCAGCGGCAGCAACACTGGTAGGGCGAGGGCCAGGCGGCCCGGAAAGCGCTTCGACATTTGACCTTCTCCTTGGTGGCGGCGAGCCGGTATGGGTGGCTGCCTATACTGGTCTGGCCCATAACGTGAGGGGAGTCCAGCGGTGTCGTCCAAGCACTTGATCGAATATGAAAATGCCGGTCCGGAAGTCCGCGCCGTGTTCGAGGACATCATGGCCACCCGCAAGGTGGACCGGGTGAACAACTTCTGGAAGGCATTGGCGCGGCACCCGGAAACCCTGCGCCGCACCTGGGAGAGTCTGAAGGAGGTGATGGCACCCGACGGTGCCCTCGATCCCCTGACCAAGGAGCTGATCTATATCGCCGTGAGCGTGACCAACAATTGCGGCTACTGCATAGGCTCGCACACGGCAGCGGCGCGCAAGGCCGGGATGACGGAGGCGATGCTGGGCGAGCTGATGGCGGTAATCGGCATGGCCAATGAGACCAACCGGCTGGCAGTGGGCTACCGGGTGCCGCTGGACGCTGCGTTCGAGGAGTGAGGCGGAACGCTCCGGCATGGAACCGCGAAGGTCCATGCCGGAGACGCTGATCAGTTGCTGATCAAGCCCAGGATGCTCGCCTGGTAGGCGGCGACGAAGGTGTCGAAGTCCACTTCCGGTTCGGCTTCCAGGCGTGCCTGTTCATCCAGCGATTCACGGGCCAGGGCCTCGAATCGGGCCTGGTCCTCGGCGCTCAGAGGCTGGCTGCGGAAGTAGTCGGCGTGCTGGCGGCTATGACGCAGGGCGAACTGGCTGAAGCTTTCGCCGTTGCTGCGAAGTTCCGCCAGTACCCGGGCCGAAGGGGTGAGCTCGGGATCGGCGACCTTGGCGCGCTGGGTGGCCAGGGCTGTGGAGTGATCCTCGGTGTCCAGCGCGCGGTCCAACAGTTCAGCGGTATGAGCGATGCGGTCGAGCAGATCCCCGGCCCACTCCGTGAGGCCGACGGCATGGCCGTGGCGTTGCAGCGTCAGACCCGGACGGCGCCCTTCCTTGACCACTCGCTGGAAGTTGTCGGTGGCGCTGCGGCATTCCTCTCCGGCCATCGGCGGGCTGTCCTGCAGGGCGCAGAACAGCAGGAAGGCGTCGAGGAAACGGGCTTCGGTGAGGTCGATGCCCAGCGGCAGGAACGGGTTGATGTCGAGGCAACGCACTTCCACGTATTGCACACCACGGGCCATCAGCGCCTGGATCGGGCGCTCGCCGGTGTAGGTGACGCGCTTGGGGCGGATCGACGAGTAGTACTCGTTCTCGATCTGGATCACGTTGGTATTCAGCTGTACCCATTCGCCATCCTGCTTGGTGCCGATTTCGGCATAGGGCGGGTAGGGCGTGGAGACTGCCTGGCGCAGGCTCGACAGGTAGCTGTCGAGGCTGTTGTAGCAAGGCGTGAGGCCGGCCTGGGCATTGTTCTGGTAGCCCAGGTCGCTCATACGCAGGCTGGTGGCGTACGGCAGGAAGAGCGTATCCGCGTCGAGGCTGTCGAGATCGTGCGGGCGGCCGCGCAGGAAGCTTTTGTCCAGGGCCGGCGCGGCGCCGAACAGATACATCAGCAGCCAGCTGTAGCGGCGGAAGTTTCGGATCATCGCGATGTAGCGCGCCGACTGGTAGTCGCGGTCGCTTTGCGGATCACCTTCGGCCTGCTTGAGCAGCGGCCAGAGCGCCTCGGGCAGGGAGTAGTTGTAGTGGATGCCGGCAATGCACTGCATCGTCTTGCCATAACGCACGGCCAGACCTTTGCGGTAGACGTACTTCAGGCGGCCGATGGGCGAGGTGCCGTAGCGGGCGATCGGAATATCTTCTTCCGACGGCAGCCGGCAAGGCATGGACGGGCTCCAGAGCAGTTCATCGCCGAGCTTGCCGGCGGTGAATCGATGGACCTTCTCCAGGTCAGCCAGGGTCTGCGCCGGATCGGCCTCGGCCGGAGTGATGAACTCCAGCAGGGATTCGGAATAGTCCGTGGTGATCTGCGCATGGGTCAGGGCCGAGCCCAGCGCGGGGGAGTGCGGCGTCAGCGCCAGTTGGCCATTGCCATCGACCCGCAGACACTCGCGCTCGATGCCATGCAGGCAGCGGGTGAGCAGGGGCAGGTTGGCGCGCTCGCCGAGCAAGGCCAGGCGGCGGGAAAGAAGATCGCTCAATTTGGAATCCTTCACGCGTCGGTCGCCCCAATATGGGGGTGGACCAAGCTGTCTACAAGAGTCGGACTTCGCCGCCGGCCGAAATACTTTTCCAGCCGGCGGGTCGCGTTGTCGCTTCGTCCAGAATAGAGCTTTGCCACTGCCCCGCTGTTACAGCTGAGCGAAGGTGCCTTGTCCCTTGGCGACCAGCTTGTCGCCCTGCATCACATCGGCCTCCACCACCAGGGTGCGCTTGCCAGCGTGCAGTACCCGTGCCTTGCAAATCACCTCACCCTCCGCCACCGGGCGCAGGTAGTTGATCTTGCATTCGAGCGTGGCGCTGCGCCGGTCGAAGCCGTGGGTGCTGGTGCAGGCCAGCCCCATGGTGATGTCCAGCAGGGAGAAAATCGCCCCGCCGTGCATCACTTGCCCGCGATTTCGCAGGTGCTCGTCCATGGGCAGGCGCGCCTCGGCGACACCATCGCCGAGGCTCAGCGGCTCGATGCCCAGCAACTTGCTGTAGGCGCTGGTGGTTTGCTGGTCGGTGAAGTCCATCGTCACTTCTTCTTGATCTGCTTGGCGTTGGCGAACAGCGAGGCCATGGCGCCGCTAGCCGGCGGAGCGCTGTTACGCGGCGCGCTCTGCTGCTGGCGCGGCTGGCCGCCTTGGCGCCCGCCACCGCGCGGGCCTTCGACTTTCTCGCCAGGGGTGTCGCCCATGCGCATGGACAGGCCCACGCGGTTACGCGGGATGTCCACTTCCATGACCTTCACACGGACGATGTCACCGGCCTTGACCACCTCGTACGGGTCTTTGACGAACTTCTCCGACAGGGCGGAAATGTGTACCAGGCCGTCCTGGTGGACACCGATGTCGACGAAGGCGCCGAAGTTGGTGACGTTGGTCACCACGCCCTCCAGCATCATGCCGGGCTTGAGGTCCTTGAGGCTTTCCACGCCTTCCTGGAACTCGGCGGTCTTGAACTCGGGACGCGGGTCGCGACCGGGCTTGTCCAGTTCCTTGATGATGTCGGTGACGGTGGGCAGGCCGAAGGTCTCGTCGGTGAACTTCGCCGGGTCCAGGCGCTTGAGGAAGCCGGAGTCGCCGAGCAGCGAGCGGATGTCACGGCCGGTGCCTTCCGCGATGCGTTGCACCAGCGGGTAGGTTTCCGGGTGCACGGCGGAAGCGTCCAGCGGGTTGTCGCCATTCATCACGCGGAGGAAGCCGGCGGCCTGCTCGAAGGTCTTCTCGCCAAGACGGCTGACCTTCTTCAGTTCGTCGCGGGTCTTGAACGCGCCGTTGGCGTCACGGTAGCTGACGATGTTCTGCGCCAGGGTGGCGTTGAGGCCGGAGATGCGCGCCAGCAGGGCAGCGGAGGCGGTATTCACATCCACGCCCACGGCGTTCACGCAGTCTTCCACCACGGCGTCCAGGCTGCGCGCCAGCTGCAGCTGGGACACGTCGTGCTGGTACTGGCCGACGCCGATGGATTTCGGGTCGATCTTCACCAGTTCGGCCAGCGGGTCCTGCAGGCGGCGGGCAATGGACACGGCGCCGCGCAGGGAGACGTCAAGGTCGGGGAATTCCTTCGCCGCCAGCTCGGACGCGGAGTACACCGAAGCACCGGCCTCGCTGACCATGATCTTGGTCATCTTCAGGGCCGGGTACTTCTTGATCAGCTCGATGGCCAGCTTGTCGGTTTCGCGGCTGGCGGTGCCGTTGCCGATGGCGATCAGGTCGACGCTGTGCTTGGCGCAGAGCTTGCCGAGGACGGCCAGGGTTTCGTCCCACTTGTTGTGCGGCACGTGCGGATAGACGGTGGCGGTATCCAGCAGTTTGCCGGTGACGTCGACCACCGCCACTTTGCAACCGGTGCGCAGGCCCGGGTCGAGACCCAGGGTGGCGCGCGGGCCGGCCGGAGCGGCCAGCAGCAGGTCGTGCAGGTTGCGGGCGAAGACGTTGATGGCTTCGCTTTCGGCGGCTTCACGCAGCTCGCCCAGCAGGTCGGTTTCCAGGTGGGTGTAGAGCTTGACCTTCCAGGTCCAGCGCACCACTTCGGACAGCCATTTGTCAGCGGCGCGGCCCTGGTTGGCGATGCCGAAGCGCTCGCCGATCATCACCTCGCAAGGGTGCATGGTGCCGGGCAGTTCTTCGCCGACCTTCAGGGCGATGCTCAGCACTCCCTCGTTGCGGCCACGGAAGATCGCCAGGGCGCGGTGCGAGGGAACGCCCTTGAGGTTCTCGTCATGCTCGAAGTAGTCGCTGAACTTGGCGCCTTCCTGTTCCTTGCCGGCGACAAGGCGGGCGCTGAGGGTGGCGCCGTCCTTCAGGAAGCCGCGCAGGTTGGCCAGCAGCGTGGCGTCTTCGGCGAAGCGCTCCATGAGGATGTACTTGGCGCCCTCGAGCACGGCCTTGATGTCGGCGAAGCCCTTCTCCGCGTCGATGAAGCGTTCGGCTTCGACTTCCGGGGCCAGGGTCGGGTCGTTGAACAGCGCATCGGCCAGATCGCCTAGGCCGGCTTCCAGGGCGATCTGGCCCTTGGTGCGGCGTTTCTGCTTATACGGAAGGTACAGGTCTTCCAGGCGGGTCTTGGTGTCTGCGAGCTTGATCTCGCGTTCCAGCTCGGGGGTCAGCTTGCCCTGTTCGGTGATGCTGGCGAGGATCGCGGTGCGGCGGTCTTCCATTTCGCGCAGGTAGCGCAGGCGTTC
The DNA here is from genome assembly GCF_003626975.1 of Pseudomonas sp. DY-1. Classification (NCBI taxonomy): domain Bacteria; kingdom Pseudomonadati; phylum Pseudomonadota; class Gammaproteobacteria; order Pseudomonadales; family Pseudomonadaceae; genus Pseudomonas; species Pseudomonas sp. DY-1. The sequence goes on from NZ_CP032616.1 coordinate 4,511,085, forward strand.
TTCCAGGTTACGCAACTGGGTGTCGTCGAGGCTGCCGGTGACTTCTTTCCGGTAACGAGCGATGAAAGGCACGGTCGAGCCTTCGTCCAGCAGTTCCACTGCGGCGGCGACCTGTTGCGGGCGCACGCCCAGTTCTTCGGCGATGCGGTTGTTGATGCTGTCCATTGAAAACACCTGCATGGGCGGCAGCCCGGGCCGGGCCACGGAGGCTGCCGCAGAATGACAGACCGGCGAACCAGGGGCTCGCCGGTGATGAAAGGCGCCGCATTATAAACACCGAGTTTCAAAGGGTAGGAAACCGTTCGGGGAAAAATCTGCTAACAATGGGCAAGCCGCCGCGAGCCGCTGGCAAGCGATAATGTGCGGCTTGCCGAACAGGAGAAAACATGAGCAGCAACCCGACCGCTGAAGGCGAAAAGATCCTTATTGTCGATGACGACGCCCGTCTGCGGCGCCTTCTCGAGCGTTTCCTCGACGAGCAGGGCTTTCGCGTGCGCGCCGTGGAGAACGTCGAGCAGATGGATCGCCTGCTGGCTCGCGAACTCTTCAATCTGGTGGTGCTCGACCTGATGCTGCCCGGCGAGGATGGCCTGTCGGCCTGCCGCCGGCTGCGCGCATCGAACAATCAGGTGCCGATCATCATGCTCACCGCCAAGGGCGACGAGACCAGCCGTATCCAGGGCCTGGAACTGGGCGCCGACGACTATCTGGCCAAGCCGTTCAACCCCCGCGAGTTGCTGGCGCGGATCAAGGCCGTGCTGCGTCGCCAGGCACCGCAGGTGCCGGGTGCCCCGGCCAGCGAGGACGAAAGCGTCAGCTTCGGCGAGTACGAGCTGTCCCTGGCTACCCGCGAGTTGAAGAAGGGCGACGACGTGCAGATGCTCACCACCGGTGAGTTCGCCGTACTCAAGGCGCTGGTCCAGCATGCCCGCGAGCCACTGACCCGCGACAAGCTGATGAATCTAGCCCGTGGTCGCGAGTGGGACGCCCTGGAGCGCTCCATCGACGTGCAGATTTCCCGCCTGCGCCGGCTGATCGAGCCAGACCCTTCCAAGCCGCGCTATATCCAGACCGTCTGGGGCGTCGGCTACGTGTTCGTGCCCGATGGCAACAAGTGAACGCGCGGCGGGGGTTCCCGCCGCCGGGCAACCCAGGGGGGTGATGCGCGCCCCCTATTGGTTCCCGCAGAGCTTCTTCTCACGCACCCTCTGGCTGGTGCTCATCGTCGTCCTGTTCTCCAAGGCGCTGACCCTGGTTTACCTGATGATGAACGAGGACGTGCTGGTGGATCGTCAGTACAGCCACGGTGCGGCGCTGACCCTGCGCGCCTACTGGGCGGCGAGTGAAGAAGAGCGTCACGACCTGGCCAAGGCAGCTGGCCTCAAGCGGGTCACCCGCGACGCTGTGCCGGCCAGCGAGCAGCACTGGCCCTACAGCGAAATCTTCCAGCGCCAGATGCAGTCCGAGCTCGGTCCGGGTACCGAAGTGCGCCTGCGTGCGCAAAGCCCGCCAGCGCTCTGGGTCCACGCGCCGGAGCTGGGGCCGGACTGGGTGCGCATCCCGCTTTATCCACACCCCCTGCGTGGCCAGCGTATCTGGAGTGTGCTCGGCTGGTTCCTCGGCATCGGCCTGCTGTCCACCGCTGCCGCGTGGATTTTCGTGCGCCAGCTCAACGCGCCGCTAAAGCGCCTCGTCTTCGCCGCCCGCCAGGTTGGCCAGGGTCGCAGTGTGCGCCTGCCGGTAAGCGACACGCCGAGCGAGATGGCCGAGGTGTATCGCGCCTTCAACCAGATGGCTGAAGACGTCGAGCGCGGTGCCCGCGAGCGCGAGCTGATGCTCGCCGGCGTCTCCCACGACCTGCGCACGCCGCTCACGCGCCTGCGCCTGTCGCTGGAGCTGATGAGCAACGACTCCGAGCTGACCGACGACATGGTCCGCGACATCGAGGACATGGACGCCATCCTCGACCAGTTCCTCGCCTTTATCCGCGACGGCCGTGATGAGCGCGTGGAAGAGCTGGACCTTGGCGAGCTGGTGAGTGAGGTGGTGGCGCCCTACAACCAGCAGGAGGAGCAGGTACGCCTGTGCCTGGAACCACTGCCGCCGTTCCCGTTGCGGCGGGTTTCGATCAAGCGGCTGTTGGTGAATCTGATCGAGAATGCGCTGCGATACGGCGGTAACGGTGTCGAAGTTGCAGCTTTTGTGGCGGGTGACAATGCCGCGCCCTACGTCGTGCTGAGTGTGCTGGATCGCGGTCAGGGCATCGATCCCGCTGAGCTGCAGGACATCTTCAACCCCTTCATCCGGGGTGACCGAGCCCGTGGCGGCAAGGGCACCGGCCTGGGCCTGGCCATCGTCAAGCGCATCGCCGCGCAGCACGGCGGCAGCGTCGAACTGCGCAACCGCTCTGGTGGTGGCCTGGAAGCACGCGTCTGCCTGCCCCTGGGACTAATGCTCCCCCGCGACGCTGTCTAGGTTCTTACGAAAACGGCCTGCGCTTCGGTCATGCGTTGTCAGGAATCGATGAGAAATGCTCATTGGCAGGCGTCAACTGCGCTTTCTCATCGATTCCTTCCTAGTCTGACCGTCGCTCGGCTCCTTTTCGTACGGAGCGACGTTCCGCTGCGTTCCGCGCCCACTATCTCGCTGAAATCCCTTCGGCCCCGGATTCCTGCCTGCCATCGGCGGTGATGCCACGCGGCCATGTTTTAGGCGTACGCTTGCCCGGCGCTGGGCTATCTTCAGCTTGCGCACCGACATGAGGTCAGTATGCAAGCTGCTCCGTTCCGACTTCCCCAATGGACCTGGTGGTTGCCGCTGCCGCTGCTGCATCTGGCTACCTGGGTGTCCCTGCTGACTCAAGCGTCCAGCGGTCTCGCCGTGTGGTATCTGCCCTTCGCGCTTGGCCTGGTGTTCTGCCTCTGGTGGGGCGCGCGGGTGCTGCCCGCCATTTACCTCAACGCACTGCTCAGCGTGCCGTTGTGGGACCTGAACTTCTACTGGGCACCGCTGTACGCCTTGCCGGAAACCCTCAGCGTGGCCGCCGGCTGGTGGGCGCTCAGGCGCTCGGGATGCCACGCGGACCTGCGCGACTTCCCTGAACTGCTGCGCTTCATGCTCTACGGCGTGCTCCTGCCGGTCAGCCTGCTGGTCTACGGCGAGCAACTGGCCCTGATACTGAGCGGCAACCTTGCCCGCGACAGCTGGGGCAACGCCACGCTGTTGGTCTGGCCTGGCGCCTGCCTGACGACCCTGGCCGTGAGCCTGCCGCTGCTGACTTACCTGACGCCGCTGTTCAGCCGCCGCGGCTGGGTGCCCGAGCCGGTGGAAGCACTGCCCGAAACCCTGCACCATCTGCCGCCATGGCCGCTGTTGTTGGCGTTGGCGTTGCTCATCCCGTGGCTGATTACGGTGGTGCCGCTGATCCTCACCTTGCCGCCCATCGGCATGATGATGCTCGGCCTGGCGCTGGTCTGGGGGTTTCCCGGTGCTCTCTGCGGAGCGGGACTCACCGCCCTGACTGTGCTTGCCCTGCCGGCGCTGCGGAAGCTGGATGGCGGGACAGGCCTGGCCGATCCGCAGTGGGGCGTCGAGCTGTACTTCAGCGTGCTGCTGCTGATGATGTCGGCGCTGCTGGTGGGACGCAGCCTCAGCGACCTGCGCCTGGCCCTCGGCCGGCGCGATGCGATGCAGAAGGAGCTGGCCCTGACCAACCTGGCGCTTCAGGCCAGTCCCCTGGGAGTGACCATCGTCGACGCGCGCCAGCCTGACCAGCCGTTGATCTACTGCAACCCCGCCTTCGAACAGATGAGTGGCTATTCGCGGGAAGAGGCGCTGGGAAACCATTGGCGTTTCCTGCTCCACCATGACCGCAACCAGTCCGAGCTGCCACGTCTCCAGGACGCGCTGCAACGTGGCGAGCAGTGCCATCTGGTGCTGCGCAACTACCGCAAGGACGGCAGCCTGTTCTGGAACGAGATCACCGTCGCGCCCATGCGGGATGACCTGGGCATCAGTCATTTCGTCGCCCTGCAGCACGACGTCAGCAGTCGCGAGATGATTTCCGAAGAGCTCGATACCCGCCGCGACGAACTGCTGCGCCAGACCCACCTGCTGAACCAGACCGAAGCCATCGCCGACATCGGCAGCTGGGTGCTGGAAATCGCCACCCTGAAAATGGCGTGGAGCGAGGGCAGTTTCCGGATCTACGAACTGGACCCTGCTGCAGGCGCTCCCAGCCTCGGTCAGATGCTCAGCTTCTTCGACCCGGCCAGCCGGGCACTGTTGGAAGACACCCTGGAACAGTGCCTGCGCAGTGCCGAACCCTTCGACGTCGAGTTGCGCATCCAGGGCGCCCGTGGCACACCGCGCTGGCTGCGGATCAAGGGACTGGCCGAACACGATGGCGACCAGGTGATCCGCATCTACGGAGCCATGCTCGACCTGACCACCCAGAAACGCTCGGAGCGCCTGCAACATGAGCGCGACAAGCACCTGCACCTGTTCTTCGAAGCGCCGCTGATCGGCATGGCACTGTGTACCCCGGACCAGCGCTGGGAAGAAGTCAACTACAAACTCTGCAGCATTCTCGGCCGCTCCCGTGAGCAATTGCGGGGTGTCGACTGGATGAGTATGACGGTGGCCGAGGATCGGGCCGCCGAAGAGGCACTGCTGGAAGACGTGCGCAAAGGTGAGCGCGACGGCTACGAGTTGGACAAGCGCTTCATGAGAGGCTCCGGCGGTACCGTGCACACGCGGGTCAATGTGCGTGGGGTGCGCGATCTCGACGGCCAGCTCTATGCCCTGCTGGCGCTGGTGGAAGACATCAGTGCCCGCCACGAGGCCGAGGCGCGCTACCGGACCTTGGTGGAACACGCGCCGGAAGCCATCCTGGTGTTCGATCCACAGCTGGGCATCGTTGAAGCCAACGAGAACGCAGCGCGCCTGTTCGGCCTGTCCCGCGAGCAGTTGAACGGCCAGATGCCCACCAGTTTCAGTCCGCAGTTGCAGGCCGATGGACGCTCGTCGCGGGAACTGGGCAATGCGTACACCCGTGCCGCGCTCAAGGGTGACACACCGACCTTTGACTGGCTGATGCGCGATGTGAACGGTCGCGTGCGTCCCTGCGAGGTCCGCCTGGTGCGTCTGCCCGGCGAAGGCCGGCCGCTGATTCGCCTGAGCATCACCGATATCTCCGAACGCCAGCGCTATCAACGCGAGATCGAGCGCCTGGCCTACAGCGACGAACTCACCGGTCTGCCCAACCGGCGGCTGCTGCTTGATCGCCTGCAGCACGCCATGGCCCGCGAGCAGCGCGAGGGCCGCTACGGCGCGCTGTTGTTCATCGACCTGGACCACTTCAAGACGGTCAACGACAGCCTCGGCCACCCCGTGGGCGACGCCCTGCTGAGGGAAGTCACTTCACGCCTGGCGGGTTGCCTGCGCAATGAAGACACCCTGGCGCGCCTAGGCGGTGACGAGTTTGTGGTGCTGCTGGAAGCCTTGGCCGACAGCCCGGAGCAGGCCGGCAAGCTGGCCGCCGAAGTGGGCGACAAGCTGCTGCAAAGCCTGCACGGCAGCTACATGATCGGTGAGCACGAACTGGTGGTCAGCGCCAGTATTGGTATCGCCCTGCACCCCTTCCTTGAACAGATCGCCGCAGACGTCCTCAAGCAGGCGGATACCGCCATGTACCGGGCCAAACAGTCCGGGCGCAACGCGCTGCACTTCTTCGCCCCCGAAATGCAGGCCGCCATCGACCAGCGCCTGCAACTGCAAAGCGAGCTGCGCCAGGCCATCGACCGGGGCCAGCTGAGCCTGGAGTTCCAGCCGCAACTGGCGCTCTCCGATGGCCGGGTGCTGGGCGCCGAAGCCTTGATGCGCTGGCACCATCCCACGCGTGGCGAGGTGCCACCGGCGCAGTTCATCCCGCTGGCGGAAGAGACCGGCCTGATCATCGAATTGTCGGACTGGATGCTCGAACGAGCCTGTTCATGCCTGGCCAACTGGCAGGCAGAGATGCCGTGGCTGGTGCTGGCCATCAACGTCAGTCCCCGCGAGTTGCGCAAACCGGGCTTCGTCGAGCGCATCAATAGCGCGCTCAAGCGCCATGGTGTGTCCGGCACTCGGCTGGAGCTGGAAATCACCGAAGGCAGCCTGCTGGAAGAAGTGGAGCAGTGCATTTCCGCCATGCAGGCACTCAAGGTCCTTGGCGTGCGCTTCGCCATCGACGATTTCGGTACGGGCTATTCATCCCTGGCCTACCTCAAGCGTCTGCCCCTCGACCGGCTGAAGATCGACCGCAGCTTTGTCGATGGACTGGCCAATGACGCGAGCGACCTGGCCCTGGTGGAAACCATCCTGGCCATTGGCCGCAACCTCGGGCTGGAATGCATCGCCGAAGGCATCGAAGGGGAAGAGCAGTTGTCCATGCTGCGCCAGCGTGGCTGCGAGCTCGGCCAGGGCTATCACTTCAGTCGGCCGCTGGACGAGGAAGGTTTCCGCAGCTGGATGCGTGATCGGGAAGGGCAGCAGCTGATGGAAAGCAGCTTGTAAGGAGTCGCGGATTCTCTGTGGGGGCGATTTCAATTGCGAATGAATTCGCGCTCACCCTGACGGGACAGATACTCCGGCGTGGCAAGGTTCGATCTAGTAGCAGGCATCCCTGTCGCAACTCCGCTGCCCACGGTCAACCCCGGCCCGGCCATCCGTGGCCGGTCGTTCGCCGGGGCAACGCATGCGTTGCTTTATCCGGCTTACCCCTTGCCTTTTGTTCTCGTCGAGTTGGGGCAGGCGTTCTTCTCGAGGTACTGAATGATGATGCCGGCCACGTCCTGTTCGGTGGTGGTCTCGATTCCTTCCAGCCCGGGCGAGGAATTCACCTCCATCACCAGTGGTCCGTGATTGGAACGCAGGATATCCACCCCCGCCACCGATAGTCCCATGACCTTGGCGGCCCTGATCGCGGTCATGCGCTCTTCCGGGGTGATCTTGATCAGGCTGGCGCTGCCCCCGCGATGCAGGTTGGAGCGGAACTCGCCGGGTTTGGCCTGGCGCTTCATCGAAGCGATCACCTTGTCGCCCACCACGAAGCAGCGGATGTCTGCGCCACCGGCTTCGCGGATGTACTCCTGCACCATGATGTTCTGCTTCAGGCCCATGAACGCCTCGATCACCGATTCGGCGGCCTTCTCCGTTTCGCACAGGACGACGCCTATGCCCTGGGTGCCTTCCAGTACCTTGATCACCAGCGGAGCGCCGTTGACCATGCGGATCAGGTCGGGGATGTCGTCGGGGGAATGGGCAAAGCCGGTCACCGGCAAGCCGATACCCTTGCGTGACAGCAGTTGCAGCGAACGCAGCTTGTCCCGCGAGCGGGTAATGGCGACCGATTCATTGAGGGGGAATACCCCCATCATTTCGAACTGGCGCAATACGGCGCAGCCATAGAAGGTGACCGAGGCGCCGATACGCGGGATCACCGCGTCGAAGCCTTCCAGCGGCTGGCCGCGATAGTGGATCTGCGGCTTGTGGCTGGCGATGTTCATATAGGCGCGCAGGGTGTCTATCACCACCATTTCATGGCCGCGCTGCTGGCCGGCCTCAACAAGGCGGCGAGTCGAATACAGGCGCGGATTGCGCGATAACACGGCGATTTTCATTGGGCACCCGGAAGGGAAAGAGTCGGTTTTTCCTGTACGTAGGTGAGCGCCGGATTGACCACCAATTGCGCCTGCACCAAGGCCTTGGAGCCCAGCAGTACGCGATAACGCATGGTCTTGCGGCAGGCCAGGGTGAACTCGATGGGCCAGACCCGGTCACCCAGGGCGAGCAGGGTGCGGATGACGTAGCGGGTCTGTGCCTGGCCGTTGGAGCTTTTTATGGTCTTTACCGTGACGACCTGCGCCTCGCAGCGGTGACGCCGTTGCACCAGGGTGCCGAGGTGCGCGGTGAACCTGACCCAGCGCTCGCCGCTCTTCTCGAAGGGGACGATGTCGCTGGCATGCAGCGTGGAGGTGCTGGCCCCGGTATCGATCTTCGCGCGAAGGCCAACCATGCCGAGTTCTGGCAGGGCGATCCATTCGCGGAGTCCGATTACGGAGAGATGGTCGAAAGTCTTCAATGCAGGCTTTCCGGTAAAGTTGGCGCATTCTAGTGGGCCGATGTGACAACTGCATCTGGCCCTGGCTGAGCTTAGACCGGGCTGACGAATGGGTCAGCCCGGGCAGGATGGAATCGAGTCATGCGTGAAAAAGACGACAAAGACGACAAGGTGCGCCTCGACAAATGGCTCTGGGCCGCGCGTTTCTTCAAGACCCGCGCCCTGGCCAAGGAAGCCATCGAGGGTGGCAAGGTCCACCATCATGGCGATCGCTGCAAGCCGTCCAAGGAACCCCGCATCGGTGACGAATATGTGATCCGCGCCGGCTTCGATGAGCGCACAGTCGTTGTCCGCGCACTATCCGCGGTGCGTCGTGGCGCCCCAGAGGCCCAGGCCCTTTACGAGGAAACTGCCGAGAGCCTGGCCAAGCGGGAAGAGGCCGCCGCCATGCGCAAGGCGGGTGCCCTTGGCATCCAGACCGATGGCCGGCCGACCAAGAAACAGCGTAGGCAAATCCACTTCCTGCGTGGCGGCAGCGAATAGGGGCGGTGAAAATCGACCTGGCCGCCGGGCTCCCGAGCGGCCGCTGATCATCGATAGAAAACACCCGCGCGGGCGATAGACAACCGGCCCTTGGTCCGCCGACGGATTTGCGCATAAAATCGCCAGCCTTTCGGCCAAATTGGCCCAAATGCAGCGAGTCCGGCATGTCCGATTTCACCCAACGTTTTCTGTTCGACGACACCGATGTGCGCGGCGAACTGGTTTCCCTCGGCGAGAGCTACGCCCACGTCCTGGCCAAGCATCCCTACCCGGAGCCGGTTGCCCAACTGCTCGGTGAAATGCTCGCCGCCGCTTCCCTGCTGGTCGGCACCCTCAAGTTCGATGGTCTGCTGGTGCTGCAGGCGCGTTCCTCCGGCGCGGTTCCGCTGCTGATGGTCGAATGCTCCAGCGACCGGGAAGTGCGTGGCATTGCCCGTTATCACGCCAGCCAGGTAAACCCGGCCGCCAGCCTGTCAGACCTGATGCCCGAAGGTTCGTTGACCCTGACCGTCGACCCGAAGCAGGGCCAGCGCTACCAGGGCATCGTCGCCCTCGAAGGCGCCAGCCTGGCCGAATGTCTTTCCAGCTATTTCGACAATTCGCAGCAGTTGCCTACCCGGTTCTGGCTCTACGCCGACGGCCGCAATGCCCGGGGCATGCTGCTCCAGGCTCTGCCGGCCGATCGCCTGAAGGATCCCGAGGCTCGTGAGGCCAACTGGCAGCACCTGACCACCCTGGCCGACACGCTGACCGCCGAGGAACTGCTCGGTCTGGACAACGAAACCGTGCTGCATCGGCTCTATCATGAAGAAGCGGTGCGCTTGTTCGATCCCCAGGCCATTCACTTCCGCTGCAGCTGTTCGCGCCAGCGTTCGGCCAATGCACTGGTGAGCCTGGGCAAGGACGACGCCGAAGCCCTGCTGCAGGAAAGCGGTGGCACCGTGGTGATCGACTGCCAGTTCTGCAATCAGCGCTACAGCTTCGACGCGGCGGATATCGCCCAGCTGTTTGCCGGTGGCGGCAGCGCCGCGCCGTCGGAAACGCGCCACTGAAAAGATGTAGCGTGCCCGCAAGGTCGCTGCGTGACCGGGGTGCGATTATCGGTCATGAATATGCCCGTCTGACAGGAGGTTTCTACCCAAAGCGGGCTTTTCTGGCATAATCGCGCGCACTTTTTTCGCTGTAGGGGGTCGCATTACCCACTACAAAACGTTTGGAGGACTCGGCTTTTCGCCGACGGGGAACCACATGACGCAAGCCAATAACGCCGTGTACACCGATATCAGCGCCGCGCAACTGGTCGAAGAGGCCATTCGCCGTGGTGAGGGTGAACTGGCCGCCAACGGTTCGTTGGTAGTGAAAACCGGTCACCGCACCGGTCGTTCTCCGGCAGATCGTTTCATCGTTCAAGAGCCGAGCACCGACGCCAAAATCGCCTGGGGCAACATTAACCGTCCCTTCCCGGCGGACAAATTCGATGCGCTGTGGAGCCGTGTTGAAGCTTATGTGACCGAAGGTGAGCGTTTCGTCTCCCACGTGCACGTCGGGGCCGATCCTGAGCACTACCTGGCCGTCAAGATGACCACCGAGACCGCCTGGCACAACCTGTTCGGCCGTTGCCTGTTCATCAACCCGGAACAGTACAACCCGCAGTCCCGCCAGGAGTGGCAGATCCTCAACGCGCCGAACTTCGTTTGCGAGCCTGAGCGTGATGGCACCAACTCCGATGGTTGCGTGATCCTCAACTTCGCCGCCAAGAAAGTGCTGATCGCCGGCATGCGCTACGCCGGTGAAATGAAGAAGGCCATGTTCTCCGTGCAGAACTTCCTGCTGCCGGAAAAAGACGTGCTGCCGATGCACTGCGCCGCCAACGTTGGCGAAGAAGGCGACACCACCCTGTTCTTCGGTCTGTCCGGCACCGGCAAGACCACCCTGTCCGCCGACGAAAGCCGTTACCTGATCGGTGACGACGAGCACGGTTGGGGCGTGGGCACTGTGTTCAACATCGAAGGCGGCTGCTACGCCAAGTGCATCGACCTTTCCGAGAAGAACGAGCCGGTAATCTGGAAAGCCATCCAGTTCGGCGCGGTGCTGGAAAACGTGGTGCTGAACCCGGAAACCCGCCTGCCCGACTACAGCGATGACAGCCTGACCCAGAACACCCGTGCGGCCTACCCGCTGCAGCTGGTCGAGAAGCGCGTCGAGGCCAACCGCGCCGGCGAGCCGAACGCAGTGATCTTCCTGACCTGCGACCTGACCGGCGTGCTGCCGCCCGTTTCGATCCTGAACAACGAGCAGGCTGCCTACCACTTCCTGTCCGGCTACACCGCGCTGGTCGGTTCCACCGAAATGGGTTCCGGCGGTGGCATCAAGTCCACCTTCTCCACCTGCTTCGGCGCGCCTTTCTTCCCGCGTCCGGCTGGCGAGTACGCTGAGCTGCTGATCAAGCGCATCCAGGGCTTCGGCTCCAAGGTGTATCTGGTCAACACCGGCTGGACCGGTGGTGGCTACGGCGTTGGCAAGCGCTTCAACATCCCGACCACCCGTGGCGTGATCGCAGCCATCCAGAGCGGCGCTCTGATCGGAGCCGAGACCGAACACCTGGACACCATCAACCTGGACGTGCCGAAGGCCGTTCCGGGCGTCGAGACCAACCTGCTCAACCCGCGCAACACCTGGGCTGACAAGGCTGCCTATGACGAAGCTGCCAAGGCCCTGGCCAAGCAGTTCGTCGAGAACTTCAAGAAGTTCGACGTCTCCGACGCCATCAAGAACGCCGGCCCGCAGCTCTAAGCTGCACCGCGTCCTTGTCGAAGAAGCCGCCTCCGGGCGGCTTTTTCATTTGTGGCCTTGTGCCGCCCCGTAGGATGGGTTGAGCGGAACGCCGCCCGACCCAGCCTGCAAAGTCCCGGGGGCCACCAGGCTTCCACTTCAAGGAGTGATGCCATGCCCGCCGCGACCCTTGCCCGTGTCTTTGGCTACGATCATTTCCGCCCTGGCCAGGAATCCGCTATCTCTGCCGTGCTGGCGGGGCGATCGGCCGCTGCCATCTTCCCCACCGGTTCCGGCAAGTCGCTGTGCTACCAGTTGCCGGCGTTGCATCTACCGCACCTGACCCTTGTGGTATCGCCATTGCTGGCGCTGATGCAGGATCAACTGGCGTTCCTCGCCCGCCACGGTATCGCCGCTGCCAGCATCGACTCGGCACAGAGCCGTGAGGAGGCTGCCGAGGTCATGGCGCGGGCCCGTTCCGGTGAGCTGAAAATCCTGATGATTTCCGTGGAGCGACTGAAGAACGAGCGCTTCCGTGGCTTCATTCAGCAGGTACCGATTTCCCTGCTGGTGGTGGACGAGGCCCACTGCATTTCCGAGTGGGGCCACAACTTCCGCCCCGACTACCTCAAGCTGCCCGAGTACCAGCGCCAGTTCGGCATCCCCCAGGTGCTACTGCTCACCGCCACGGCGACGCCGACGGTGATCGCCGATATGCAGCGCAAGTTCGCCATCGCCGATGCCGATGTCATCACCACCGGCTTTTACCGCCCCAACCTGAACCTGCTGGTCGAGCCGGTGGCTCGCGAGCGCAAGCTGGAGCGGCTGGTGGAGTGGCTGGGAGAACGCATAGGGCAGCCGGCGATCGTCTACGTGACCTTGCAGAAGACCGCCGAAGAGGTCGCCGCGCGCCTGAGCGAACGTGACGTCGCCGCCAGCGCCTATCACGCGGGCATGCCCCATGAGGAGCGCGAGGCGCTGCAGCGCCGGTTCATGGCCGGGCAGGTCAATGTGATGGTGGCCACCATCGCGTTCGGCATGGGCATCGACAAGAGCGACATCCGCCAGGTGGTGCACTTCGACCTGCCCAAGTCGGTGGAAAACTACAGCCAGGAGATTGGCCGCGCCGGGCGCGACGGCGAGCCATCGGACTGCCTGGTGTTGGCCAACCTCGACAGCCTCAACGTGCTGGAGAACTTCGTCTATGGCGACACGCCGGAGCTTTCCGGCATCCGCCAGGTACTGGCTGAGCTCAAGGCGGCTGGGCAGGGTGGCGATCGCTGGGAGCTGATGCTGGGTGCGCTCTCCGACCAGAGCAACATTCGCCAGTTGCCGCTCAAGACCTTGCTGGTGCAATTGGAGCTGCGCGGCATCATCGCGCCGCTCTACGCCTACTTCGCCGAGTACCGTTTCAAGCACCTTCTGGAACCCGAGGCCCTGCTGGCGCAATTCGAGGGCGAGCGCCGCCAGTTCGTCGACGCCTTGCTGCGCACCTCTACTCGCGCGCGTACCTGGTGCACCGTGGACTTCGATCGCCTCTACCGCGAACACAGTGCTGAACGGAGCCGCGTGGTGAAGGCCCTGGACTACTTCCAGGAGCGCGGCTGGATCGAGTTGGAAAGCAAGCAGATGACCGAGGTCTACGCACTGAGCACACCCGACTTCGAGCCTGAGGCGTTGGCCGTGGAGCTGCACGATTACTTCCACCAGCAGGAACGCAGCGAGATAACCCGCATCCAGTCGATGCTGGCGCTGTTCGCCAGCGAGACCTGCCTCAGTGCGCGGCTGGCCAACTATTTCGGTGACCATGACGTCCCGGAGCGCTGCGGCCACTGCTCGGTCTGCCAGGGACGCGTGGCATACCTCCCGGCACCGCCAGCACTGTCGCCACTGGCGGAGCGCAACTTCAGCGCCCTGTGTGGCGGCTTCATCCAGCGCTTCGAAGAGCTGAAGGGGGAGCGGCCGGGTGTCGAGTGCCTCACGCGCATGCTTTGTGGTATCACCGCGCCGCTATTCACCCGCCTCAAGGCTCGCAACCTGCCAGGCTTTGCCGCGTTGGAAGCCTACCCCTACGCCGAAGTGCGCGATTGGGTGGGCCGGCACGCGGGGTGAGATCTGGCAAGCATTCGGATTATTCGATCGATAGCTTCGTTAATCAGTGTTGGAAGCGGGTGAGGCGGCTGCTTAGGATAGCGCCACTTTCTAATCAGCCCACTCCCTGGAGTACACCATGCATATCGATGAGGCCATCCGCAGCCGCCGCGCCATCAAGGCCTACGACACAGACCACAGCATCAGCCGCGAAGACAAGGACGAGTTGCTGCAACTGGCCCTGCTCGCACCCACCGCCTTCAACCTGCAGCACGTGCGGCTGGTGGAAGTCAGTGACCCAGCCCTGCGCCAGCGCATTCGCGATGTGGCCTGGGATCAGTCCCAGGTCACCGAAGCCTCGATGCTGGTGATCGTCTGCGCCCGCCTCGATGCCTGGGAGAAGGACGCCGCCCGCGTCTGGGCAGAAGCGCCGCAGCCGGTGCAGGAGTTCATGGCCGGCGCCATCGACAACTACTACCGTGACAAGCCCCGGGTGCAACGCGATGAAGTGATGCGCAGCTGCGGCCTGGTTGCCCAGACCCTGATGCTCGCTGCCCGCGGCAAGGGCCTGGATACCTGCCCCATGGACGGCTTCGACTTCGACGCCGTGGCCGATCTGATTCGCCTGCCGGAGAACCATGCCATTGGCCTGATGGTCGCCGTCGGCAAGCAGGCGGTCGCCGCCAGGCCGCGCATCGGCAAACTGGCCTTCGACGAAGCGGTGATCCGCAACCAGTTCTGACTTGCTTTGGAGCGTTGGGCTTCGCTTCGCTCTGCACCAACCTACGAAACGCCGCCTCTGCCTTTGCAGTGGCGGCGTTTTCATTTCCTCGAGATCAATGCGTAGGGTGCGTTGTGCGCACTGCGGTTCCCGAGCCGGTCTTTCGGTGCGCGCAACGCACCCTGCTCAAGCCCCTCATATTCTGCCGATGCTCATCAAACGCTCGATCAGCCATTGCAGGGCCTCATCCTCCTCGCGCTGGGCCACGCTCAACAGGTCGAGGTGGAAAGGGCCAAGGGCGAAGGGCAGGGGATGTACCTGCAGCGGGAGCAGACTGGCGAAGTGCTGGGCCAAGCGCGCTGGCAACACCACGGTGAGATCGGTGCTGGCGACGATATGCGCCGCCTGCAGGTAGTTGGGTGTCGTGTAGACGATGTCCCGTGCCAGCCCTTGCTCCCCCAGCCATTGATCGACCATGCCTTTGGTCTGGCCACCGTGTACCCAGAGGTGGCGTAGCCTGAGAAAGCCGGACAGGTCGGGCGCTTCCTGCATTTGCGGATGGTCGCGGCGGGCCACCAGACGCAGGGATTCGCTCATCCATCGGCGGCTGGCGAAACGCGAGGGAATGCTTTCGAAACGGCCCAGTACCAGGTCCAGTTCGCCCTGGTCCAACGCGGCGGCGGGCAGGCTCGGCGAGAGATGGCGAATGGCGATCTTCACTCCCGGTGCTTCTTCCGCCAGTTGCTGCAGCAGGCGCGGCATGCAGATCAGCTCCACGTAGTCCGTCACTGCGATGGTGAAGCGCTGGCGGCTACGCGCCGGGTCGAAACCTTCGCCGATGACCAGGCTTTGTTCGATCTGCTTGAGCGCGGCACGAATCGGGGATTCCAGGGCCAATGCTCGTGGCGTCGGCTGCATCGCCCGACCCACGCGCACGAGCAAAGGGTCGCCGAGCAGCTCGCGCAGCCGATTGAGCGCATTGCTCACCGCCGGCTGGCTGAGGGAGAGGCGTTCCGCTGCGCGCGAGACGTTGCGTTCGCGCAGCAGGGCGTCCAGTACCCGTAGGAGGTTGAGGTCGAAGTTCGAAATATTCACCAGGGAAATGCCATCTATCACAAGACTAAATTTCAAAAATAGTACCGTCTTCCTTAAGGTGATTGGCGATTTCGTCTCCCCATCAGAACAACAAGAGGGCCAGCGATGACCCAGAACGCATTCAACATCCAGCGGGCCGCCGTGATCGGTGCCGGCACCATGGGCCGAGGTATCGTCATGAGCCTGGCCAGCGCCGGCCTCGAAGTCCTGTGGCTGGACAACAATCCGCAGATGCTGGAGCAGGCTCTTGGCGTGGTGGCGGACACTTACGCCCACAACGTGCGCCAGGGCCGCATCAGTGAGGCCCAGGCCACCGAGCGCATTGCGCACATTCGGGCGGTGGGCAGCTATGACGATCTCGCCGAGGTCGATCTGGTGATCGAAGCGGTATATGAGAACCTCGAACTCAAGCAAACCATCTTCCGCGAGCTGGACGCCCGTCTGAAGCCGGCGGCGATCCTGGCCAGCAACACCTCGGCCCTGGATATCGATGCCATCGCCGCCGTTACCGGGCGCCCGGAGCAGGTCTTGGGTCTGCACTTCTTCAGCCCGGCGCACATCATGAAGTTGCTGGAAATCGTCCGTGGCGCACGCACCGCGCCCGCTGTACTGGACGCTGCACTAGCGTTGGGCCAACGCATGGGTAAGGTCAGCGTGGTGGCAGGCAACTGCAAGGGCTTCATTGGTAACCGCATGCTCCATACCTATGTGCGCGAGGCGCGGATGATGCTGCTGGAAGGCGCCTATCCGCATCAGGTGGACAGTGCGCTACAGGGTTTCGGCTTCGCCATGGGACCGTTCCGCATGTACGACGTGGTGGGCATCGACCTGGAATGGCGCGCCCGCGAGTTGTCCGGAAAGGGTAATGACGACCCCGCGGTACAGGTGGATAACCGCCTCTGCGCGATGGGCCGTTTCGGCCAGAAGGCGCGCATGGGCTACTACCGCTACGCCGAAGGTAGCCGCCAGGCCGAACCCGACCCGGAAGTGGACGCACTGGTGCTGCAAGTATCCGAGCAGCTTGGCTTCGACCGTCGGGAGATCGGCCCCGAGGAAATCCTCGAGCGCAGCCTGCTGGCCCTGGTCAACGAAGGGGCGAAGATCCTCGAAGAAGGTATCGCTAACTCCAGCGCCGATATCGACACCGTTTATCTCAATGGCTACGGCTTCCCGGTGGACAAGGGCGGGCCAATGGCCTGGGCCGACAGCCAGGGCCTGCCGGCCATCCGCAAGCGCCTGCAGGCATTGGCCGAACGCTTTGGCCCCCATTGGCAGCCGACCACGCTGATCCGTCGCCTGGCCGCATCTGACCGTCACTTCGCCGACTACCAACAGGAGGCCTGACCATGGCTTACAAGGCACCCCTGCGCGACATGCGCTTCGTGCTCCACGAACTTTTCGACGTCGCCGGCCACTGCGAGCTGCTGGCCAACGGGTTGGACCGTGAACTGATCGACGGTGTACTGGAGGAAGGTGCGCGTTACGCGAGCGAAGTGGT
The DNA here is from genome assembly GCF_003626975.1 of Pseudomonas sp. DY-1. NCBI lineage: Bacteria > Pseudomonadati > Pseudomonadota > Gammaproteobacteria > Pseudomonadales > Pseudomonadaceae > Pseudomonas > Pseudomonas sp. DY-1. Next base: position 4,527,906 of record NZ_CP032616.1, read on the forward strand.
TTCGCCACTGAACCGCAACAGCGACGAAGAAGGCGTGATCCTGGAACAGGGCGCGGTGACTACGCCCAAGGGCTTCCGCGAGGCCTATCGGCAGTACTGCGACAATGGCTGGGCCAGCATGACCGGTCCGCAGGAGTTCGGCGGCCAGGGTTTCCCGCAGATGGTCGCCTGCAGTTTCCACGAAATGCTGATGGGCGCCAGCCTGTCGTTCCGCGTGTACTCCGGACTCACCGAAGGTGCCGTGCTGGCGCTGTACAAGCACGGCAGCGACACGCTCAAGCAGGCTTACCTGGAAAAGCTGGTGAGCGGTCAATGGGCCGGCACCATGTGCCTCACCGAACCCCAGGCCGGCACCGATCTGGCTCTGCTGCGCACCCGCGCCGAGCCCCAGGCCGATGGCAGCTACAAGGTCAGTGGCAGCAAGATCTTCATCAGCGGTGGCGAGCAGGATCTCTCCGAGAACATCGTCCACCTGGTGCTGGCGCGCCTGCCGGATGCCCCGGTTGGAGTGAAGGGCATCAGCCTGCTGCTGGTTCCCAAGTTCATCGCCAATCCGGATGGTACGCCGGGGGCGAAGAATGCCCTGGGCTGCGGCGCCATCGAACACAAGATGGGCATCAAGGGCGCTGCCACCTGCGTCATGAACTTCGACGGCGCCACTGGCTGGCTGATCGGCGAAGCCAACCAGGGCCTGGCCTGCATGTTCACCATGATGAACGACGCGCGCTTTCAGGTCGGCCTGCAAGGGCTCGGCATCGGTGAGCAGGCCTTCCAGGGTGCCCTTGCCTATGCCCGCGAGCGGCTGCAGTCGCGCGCCTTGAGCGGGCCGGCGGCGCCGGACAAACCGGCGGACCCGATCATCCACCACCCCGATGTCCGGCGCATGCTGCTGACCCAGAAGACCCTGGTGGAAGGTAGTCGCATGCTGGCTGTCTACTGCGCTCGCCAGCTGGACCTGGAGCACGGCCACCCGGATGCCACCCAGCGCAAGGCCGCCGGTCGGCGTGCGGCGCTGCTGATTCCCATCGTCAAGGCCTTCTTCACCGACATGGGCCAGGAAGTGGCCAGCCTCGGGGTACAGGTCTACGGTGGCCACGGCTTCATCCGCGAGTGGGGCATGGAACAGCTGATGCGCGACAGCCGCATCACGCAGCTTTACGAAGGCACCAACGGCATCCAGGCGCTCGACCTGATCCGTCGCAAGCTGATGGGTGATGGCGGGGCCGAGCTGGCCGCCTTGCAGGACGAAATCGCCGCGCTGGCCGATGCCCAGTTGCAGCGTGCCGAGTTGGCCGAACTGGCTGGCGCCGTGCTGGCGCGTCTGCAGGAGTGGCGTGGGCTGAGCGCGACCCTGCTGGATCGGGTGCGGGAGAACCCTGAAGAAATTGGAGCCGCCTCAGTGGACTTCCTGCAGTACTCGGCCTATGTGCTATTGGCGGGCTTCTGGTTGCAGGCCGCAGCGCGGGCCCAGGACATCCTGGATTCCGGCACGTCGGAGGCGGACTTCTACCAGGCCAAGTTGCACAGCGCGCGTTTCTATCTGCGTCGCGTGCTGCCGCGCGCCAGCAGTCATCGTGAAGCCCTGTTGGGCGGAGCAGACTGCCTGATGGCATTGCCCGAGGCTCATTTCGCGTTTTGACGGCGTTTACCGTCGCGGTACGCCTGGACAACAACAAGGGAGGACGCCCGGATGCAGCCCTTCAGCTTTGCCACCACCGCGCAGATTCTTTGCGAATCCGGCTCGGCCGCACGCCTGGCCGAACTCTGCCGCGAGCGCGGTGCCCAGCGCGTTGTGCTGGTGACCGATCCCGGCATCACCCGGCTCGGCCTGCTGGACGATATCCTCCTCGGATTCGCTCTCGAGGGCCTCAGCGTTGCGGTCTACGACCAGGTCCAGGCTGATCCGCCCGAGGCAGTGGTGCTGGAGGCCGTGGAACTGGCGAAGGTCCTTGGCGCCGAGCTGGTGGTGGGCTTTGGCGGTGGTAGCTCGATGGACGTGGCCAAGCTGGTGGCGTTGCTGGCCCACCCTGACTGCCGCCAGGATCTGGCGGACATCTATGGAGTGGGCAACGCGCGCGGTCGGCGCCTGCCGCTGCTGCAGGTACCAACTACCGCTGGCACCGGCTCCGAGGTGACGCCGATCGCCATCGTCACTACTGGCGAGACCACCAAGATGGGTGTTGTCTCACCGCTGCTGCTGCCGGACCTCGCGTTGCTGGATGCAGACCTGACCCTCGGCCTGCCGCCAGCGGTCACCGCGGCAACCGGGATCGACGCCATGGTTCACGCCATCGAGTCTTACACCAGCAAGCTGAAGAAGAACCCGCTGTCCGACCTGCTGGGCCGCGAAGCGTTACGCCTCCTGGCCGGCAACCTCGACGCGGTAGTCCAGGACGGCCGCAACCGCGAAGCACGGCAGGCCATGTTGCTGGGTGCGTGCCTCGCCGGCCAGGCATTCGCCAATGCGCCGGTGGCAGCTGTGCATGCACTGGCCTACCCGCTGGGTGGGCACTTCCATATTCCCCATGGTCTCTCCAACGCCCTGGTGCTGCCCCACGTGCTGAGTTTCAACGCCTCGGCAGCTGCCCCGCTCTACGCAGAGCTGGCGCCGCTGGTGCTTGGCAGCAATCTCAGGCCGGGCAGCGAGGCGCAGCTCACCGAGCAGTTGATCCGCGAACTCGCCGCCTTCAGTGAACGCAGCGGGTTGCCCACGCGCTTGCGTGATGCCGGAGTACCCGAGGCGATGCTGCCGCGCCTGGCGAGCGATGCCATGTTGCAACAACGGCTGTTGGTGAATAATCCGCGCGAGGTCAGCGAAGAGCAGGCCCTGGCTATCTACCAGTCGGCCTTCTGACCCTCCTGTAGGAGCCAGCTTGATGGCGAATGCAGCTGTTCGCGAGCAAGCTCGCTCCTGCATGAGTCGATCCAACCGAACCCAGGGAACCCCATGAGCCAACCCCAACACATGCGCGTTGACTACCGCCACTTCCAGCCCATCACCACGCGCTGGCATGACAACGATATCTACGGCCATGTGAACAACGTGGTCTATTACGGATTCTTCGACAGTGCCGTGAACACCTACCTGATCGAGCAAGGCGGGCTGGATATCCACGAAGGTAACGTGGTGGGTTTCGTGGTGAGCTCCTCCTGCGACTACTTCGCCTCCATCGCTTTCCCCGACCGCATCGAGGTCGGCCTGCGGGTGGGCAAGCTGGGCAACAGCTCGGTGCAGTACGAACTGGCGATCTTCAAGCAGGGCGAGATCGACGCCTGCGCGGCCGGACGTTTCGTCCATGTCTTCGTCGATCGTGAGAACAACCGGCCGGTGCCGATTCCCGAGGCGCTGCGTGCAGCGTTGGCGGAGTTGGTGGTGGAGGGCTGACGCATTTCTTTCGTAGGGGCGAATTCATTCGCGAAGGGCAGCGTAGCTGTCCCCTTGATAGCGTCAGGGGCAGACCGGCGGTCTGCATGGCAAATGAATTCGCCCCTACAGACAACTTTCACCCAGTCGACCCGAAACGGCTGAAATAGCGACATCTGTCAGCCCGACCGTCCATCCGCTCTACCCATCGTTTGCGTGAATCCGCACAATGCGCGCCAAACCCGAATCGTCCTGACCGGCTGCGAGGTGAAACACCACGCGGCAGGGTTCTTTCTTTTCGCTTGATCTGCAGCATGGAGGGCGGGACGCGATCGGGGTCCAATCTCCATTCCGGGGCCGGCTCGTAGTGCGGCCCGATGTTCAGCGGTACCTGCCATGACTCATGCAAACGGCTCCATCCTGCAACGCTTGAAACGCACCAGCCTGGTGACTCGGATCATCGTCGGCCTGATCGCCGGCATCGCCCTCGCCCTGATCACTCCCCAGTACGCCAGCGCCGTCGGCCTGCTCGGCAAACTCTTCGTCATGGCGCTGAAGGCCGTGGCACCCGTGCTGGTGTTCGTCCTGGTGATCGCTGCCATCGCCAATCACAAGCCGGGCGAGCGTACGCATATCCGCCCGATTCTCGTGCTCTACCTGATCGGTACCTTCTCCGCCGCCGTGGTGGCGGTGATGGCTTCCAGTCTCTTTCCCTCGACCCTCACCCTGGCCACTGGCGCTGCCGACCTGGCGCCGCCCAGCAACATTTCCGAGGTGTTGCTGAGCCTGCTGGGCAGTGCCGTGGCCAACCCGGTGACTGCCCTGACGGAGGCCAACTTCATCGGCATCCTGGTCTGGGCCGTGGGCCTGGGTATTGCCATTCGCCAGGGCAGCGAAACCACCCGCAACGTGTTCAGTGACCTGTCCCATGGTGTGTCGCTGATCGTACGCGTGGTGATCAGCTTCGCCCCGCTGGGCATCTTCGGCCTGGTTGCCTCGACCCTCGCCGAGAACGGCATTGGCGTGCTGGCCGACTACGCCCACCTGCTGGCGGTGCTGCTGGGCTGCATGTTGTTCGTGGCCTTCGTCGTGAACCCGCTGATCGTATTCTCGAAGATTCGCCGCAACCCCTATCCGCTGGTGCTGACCTGCCTGCGTGAAAGCGGCATCACCGCGTTCTTCACCCGCAGTTCGGCAGCCAACATTCCGGTCAACCTGCAGCTGGCGGAGAAGCTTGGCCTGCATGAGGACACCTACTCGGTCTCCATTCCGCTGGGCGCCACCATCAACATGGCCGGCGCAGCCATCACCATCACCGTGCTGACCCTGGCGGCAGTGAAGACGCTGGGGATCGTCGTCGACATTCCCACCGCGATCCTGCTCAGCGTCGTAGCCTCGATCTGCGCCTGTGGCGCTTCCGGTGTGGCGGGGGGCTCGCTGCTGCTGATCCCGCTGGCCTGCAGCCTGTTTGGCATCCCCAGTGAAGTGGCGATGCAAGTCGTGGCCGTTGGCTTCATCATCGGCATCCTCCAGGATGCCGCCGAGACCGCGCTGAACTCCTCCACCGACGTGCTCTTCACCGCAGCTGCCTGCATGGCCAGCGGCGATGTGGACGAAGTGCGTGCCGAGCAGCTCGGCTGATTTCGGCCTGAAATGAAAAAGCCCGGCATAGGCCGGGCTTTTTCATGGGGGCAGCAATCAGTGGCGATGCTTGCGGTGCTTGTGATGGCCGTCGTGATCGTCCTTGGTCAGCTCGGTGGCGATGGCGCCGCCCGCTGCACCGCCCAGGCCTGCGCCGATGGCAGAACCGGTGGAGCCGCCCAGTGCGCGGCCGGCTACCGAGCCACCCGCAGCGCCCAGACCGCCGCCGATTGCGGCTTCGGTCTTCTTGCCGCTCCTGGCGGTCATTGCGCCACCCGCAGCGCCACCCAGACCGGCGCCGATGGCAGCGCCAGTGCTGCCGCCCACGGCATTGCCGACGACGTTACCCAGGACGCCGCCGAGGCCGCCACCGATGGCGTTGTTGGTGGTTTCGCCGGCCACGACGGCTTGGGTTGCCAGCAGGCTGAGGGCGAGGGCGGTTACTGCTTTACGCATGTTGCAGAGTCTCCATTTCAAAAAGAGGGTCCATGGCTCCGCGGGCCTGCCGCAGTGCCCATGACACAAGTCAGATTATGAATTCGGGAGGGGGGCGGCTGTCTCTCGACCAGGCCGCAGGTCTAGAAAAAGCCCGCTTCAAGCGGGCTTTTTCGGTTAGCGGGGTTGATCAATCATCCCAGTCGCCGTGGTGACGGTGCTTGTGCTTGCGATGACCCCAGGCGTGGCCTCTGCCAGGGTGATCGCGGTAGGCGCGACGATAGTGGCGATGGTCATCATCGTAGTCGTCATCGTCGTAGCGGTTCCGGTCACCGAACTCGTTGCCGAGGGCGCCACCGGCGCCACCGCCGAGCGCTGCACCGATCAGGCCGCCAGTGGTGCCGCCCATTTGCCGGCCGACAACCTGACCACCCGCTGCGCCCAAGCCGCCGCCGATGGCAGCTTCGGTACGGTTACGTTTCGGGGCTGCTACTGCACCGCCCGCGGCACCACCTACGCCGGCGCCAATGGCTGCGCCAGTGCTGCCGCCAACAGCGTTGCCGACAACGGACCCCAGGACCCCGCCCAGCGCACCGCCAATACCGGCATCGGTATTACCGCCTGCGAAGACGCTGCCGCTGGCGAGGCCAAGAGACAGAAGAAGGATCGAGGTGTACTTCATGGTGAGGATCGCCTCAGTGGTTTTGGTGAGGCGATATTTACTGTGGGAAATTACTTACGCAAGTGCCAGACGACGAAAAGTATCAACTTTTCATATTTTTTTAATTGTCTGATTTTGCAGCAGAACTTTTTCTGATTCGGGCTGTCTGAGACCTATTCCCGCCCGCATTTTCCGCGTCTTTCAGGTCTTTTCAGATGCTGGCGAAGTGCCCATGAACTTAAAGTTCCGTCGAGCCTTTATATAGGCATTGATTCCGTATTTCAAATTGTTTCTTGAAAGTTAAGTTAGAGAAACAAACTTCCCCTACTTAAGTTTCAAATTGGTATTCGCCGCAGTCCGGCATTCGGACTGCGGCGAATTCGTACGCGCGCAGGGGCGCTATTCGGTAGGCGAAGCCGCATCCCTAGAGGATGCGGTTGTTGTCGCGGGAGGCTTCGAGGCGGATAGCCACGAACTTGGAGGTGGGGGTGTAGCTGCCGTCGCCGTAGCTTTCCAACGGTACCAGCGGGTTGGTTTCCGGGTAATAGGCGGCGGCCTGGCCGGCGGGAATGTCGAATGCCAGCAGGCTGAAACCGGAAACGCGACGTTCCACGCCGTCATCCCACAGCGTCACCATGTCGACTTTCTGGCCGGGCTCGAAGCCTAGGCGGCGGATGTCCGCCTCGTTGGCGAAGACCACCTCGCGCTGGCCGCGTACGCCGCGATAGCGGTCGTCCAGGCCGTAGATGGTGGTGTTGTACTGGTCGTGGGAGCGCAGGGTCTGGAGGATCAGATGCGGCGTCTCGCCCGTGCTGCGGACTTTCTCGTGGAGCAGGTCGGCCGGTAGTGGGTCCGACTTGAAGTTGGCGCGGCCGCTGGCAGTGCTCCACTGCCGGTCGTTTGCGGTATTGCCCAGGTAGAACCCGCCCGGGTGCTGCACGCGTTGGTTGAAGTCCTTGAAGCCGGGAATGGTATCGGCGATGAGATCACGTATGCGGTCGTAGTTGGCGAGCAGGGCGTCCCAGTCCACCGGATGGTTGCCCAGGGTGGCCTTGGCGATGCCGGCGATGATGGCCGGCTCCGATCGCATCTCGCGGGACGACGGCTCCAATTGGCCGTAGGACGCGTGAATCATGCTGAAGGAGTCTTCCACCGTCACGGCTTGCGGGCCTTCCAGTTGGCGGTCGATATCGGTACGGCCGAGGCAGGGCAGGATCAGTGCTTCCTGGCCGACGGTCAGGTGGCTGCGGTTGAGCTTGGTGCTGATCTGTACCGTCAGATCGCAGCGCTGCAAGGCGGCATGGGTGCGTTGGCTGTCCGGCGTGGCCTGGGCGAAGTTGCCGCCCAGGCCGATGAAGACCCTGGCGTCGCCATCGAGCATCGCGTTGATCGCTTCCACGGTGTTGTGGCCGCTCTCCCGAGGAACCTTAAAGCCGAAGCGCGTTTCCAGGGCATCGAGCAGCGCCACCGGTGGCCGATCATTGATGCCCATGGTGCGGTCGCCCTGCACGTTGCTGTGGCCACGAACCGGGCAAAGGCCGGCGCCGGGGCGGCCGACGTTGCCGCGCAATAGCTGCAGGTTGACGATTTCATGGATGGTCGGCACCGAATGGCGGTGCTGGGTGATGCCCATTGCCCAGCAGACAATCACGTTGCGGGCATTACGATAGATGCGCGCGGATATCTCGATTTCTTCCAGCGTCAGGCCCGATTGCGCCTCGATGTGCGCCCAGGGCGTGGCATCCACCTCGGCCAGGTAGGCGTCAACGCCGAGGGTGTGCTCCGCGATGAAGGCATGGTCGAACACCGGTGTCTCGCCCTTTGCCTGGGCTTCCCGTTCCCATTGCAGCAGGAACTTTGCGATGCCGCGAATGGCGGCCATGTCGCCGCCCAGCGCCGGGCGGAAGAATGCGGTGTTCAGCGGCCGGGACCCGTTACTGAGCATTTCCAGTGCATGTTGCGGATGCTGGAAGCGCTCAAGGCCGCGTTCCTTGAGCGGATTGAAGCAGACCACCTGGGCGCCCCTTTGCACGGCTTCGCGTAGCGGCTCGAGCATGCGCGGGTGATTGGTGCCGGGGTTCTGGCCGAACACGAAGATGGCGTCGGCGTGTTCGAAGTCGTGGAAGGTCACGCTGCCCTTGCCGACCCCGATGCTCTGGCTCAGCGCGACACCGCTGGCTTCGTGGCACATGTTCGAGCAATCGGGGAAGTTGTTGGTGCCGAAGGCGCGGACGAACAACTGATACAGGTAGGCCGCCTCGTTGCTGGCGCGGCCGGAGGTGTAGAACTCCGCCTGGTTGGGGCTTTCCAGGTTGCGCAGGTGGCGCGCCACCTGGGCGAAGGCGTGTTCCCAGCTGACCGGTACGTAGTGGTCGGTCTGGCTGTCGTAGCGCATGGGCTGGGTCAGGCGGCCCTGGTACTCGAGCCAGTAATCGCTCTGTTCGCGCAACTGGCTGACGCTATAGCGGGCGAAGAAGGCGGCATCGACCCGACGCTTGGTGGCTTCCCAGTTGACCGCCTTGGCGCCGTTCTCGCAGAACTTGATGCGGCCGTCTTCGGGGGAGTCTCCCCAGGCGCAGCCGGGACAATCGAAGCCGCCGTTCTGGTTGGTCTTGAGCAGTGCGCGAAGGTTCTTGAACGGCTGTTTGCTGTCCAGCCAGAAGCGAGTGACGCTTTTCAGCGCACCCCAGCCAGCCGCGGCGCCTTTGTAGGGTTTGTAGCGAGGTTGTACGGGTTGGAGGCTCATTCTTTCGGGGCTTTCGCGTCTGGCGCCGGGCTGTAGACCCGTGGTGCGCTGTGATGGGGCAGATGGATGAGGTTGAGGTGATGCCGGCGTGCCCATTCCACTGTCAGGGTGGTGGGGGCGGAGAGGCTGACCAGCGTGGACAGGCCCGCGCGCACCGCCTTGTGGATAAGCTCCAGGCTGCAGCGGCTGGTGACCACGGCGAAACCGCTGCGAGGGTCGAGTCCCTGGCGCAACAGGGCGCCGATCAGTTTGTCGAGGGCGTTGTGGCGGCCAATGTCTTCGCGGCACAGGCGCAATTGGCCATCGGCATCGACGAATAGCGCAGCGTGCAGTGCACCACTGCGTCGGGCCAGTTCCTGGGCGTCGTTGATGCGTTGGCGAAGGTCGACGAAGTGTTCCGCCGGCGGCAATGGGGCCGGCGTCAGGGAGCGGAGCTCCGGCAGCGCCTGTTCCAGCGCTTCCACACCACAGAGTCCGCAGCCGGTCGTGCCGGCCAGGTTGCGGCGCTGTTCCTTGAGCGACCAGAAGGCGCGATTGCCAATATCCACCTCGGCGTGCAAGGCAATGCCTTCGCCCTCGAGCTGGATGTCATAGATATCGTCGATTGACTGCACCACCGCGCTGCTCAGGCTGAAACCGGCGACGAAGTCTTCCAGGGCACTGGGGGAAACCATCATGACGGCATAGCTGATGCCGTTATACGAAATCGCCAGGGCGCACTCTTCCGCCAGGGCGGCATCTTCCACGCGCGCATCACCGTCCAGTTCGGCATATTGGTAGCCGGCTGGTTCGGGCGGGTTTTCCACAGCAGTGAGATGGCGCTTGGCGTCTGGGTCTGGCATGGAAATGCCCCCTGCGACGGATTGACTCAGCCATCCTAGGCCCGTCTGGCACGAGCGTCTAATCGCTATTCCCGATTCATTGATCGAGTGCGTCTATCGGCCGGTTGAATCCAGCGCCAATAGGGCCTTGGCTTCGGAGAAACAGGCGTCAGCCAGCGCCGAGCGCGGGGCGCCACGCCGCAGGATGAGGCCCAGCGACGCCAGGGTGCGGGCATCCTCAATGGGGGTCAGCGTCAGGTGCTCGGTGAAGTCGTCGAGGCCGCTATCGAGCGGCATGATCGCGCAGCACAGGCCGGCGCTGACGGCCTGTAGGAGCTGATGCACGGCGTCTGTTTCCAGTCTCGGCTGGGGCGACAGGCCTCGACTGCGGAAGCCATGGTCAATGGACTGGCGAAAGTGCATACCACCTGATAGCAATCCCAGTGGCAGGTCCACCAGGCTCTCCCAAGGCAGAGCCGGCGTGTCGAAGCTGAAGTGGCGACGGTCATGCAAAAGGCCCATGTGGGCCTGCGCAAGCTCCAGGCTTTCGAAGTGCTCGCGGTCCAGGCGGTCGAGGTAGGACAGACCGAGGTCCAGCTGGTTGCGCGCCAGGCCTTCGAGAATCTGCTCGGAGCTCATGGAGAACAGCTGGAAGCGCAGGCTCGGGTGCGGCACGGAGAAGGCTTCTACCAGACGCATGGGGTCGAAGCCTGCCAGCGGCACTACACCGAGACGCAAGGTGCCGACGAGCTGGCCGCGACAGGCCGCCGCTTCGGCGTAGAGGCCGTCATGGGCCGCGAGCAGGGTGCGCGCCCAGGCCAGTACGCGCAGGCCCGCGTCGGTGAACCCTTCGAAGCGCTGGCCCCGGACCACCAGCTCCAGGCCGAGCTCTTCTTCCAGGCTGCGCAGGCGCATGGACAGCGTCGGCTGGGTGACATGGCAGCGCGCGGCGGCCTGGCCGAAGTGACGGGTTTCCTCCAGCGCGATGAGGAACTTCAGTTGCTTGATGTCCATGCCGGCTCCTTGGGATGTCTGGCGATTCTAGCCTGTCGTCGCCGCACGGCGGTGTTGCTGGGACGGGCGTCTAGACTTCCACTTCCCAGGCGCCGGGCGCCTTCTTAGCGGAACGAGAGGATCTGTCATGGGCATCTTCGACTTTGTCAAAGAAGCGGGTGTGAAGCTGTGGGAAACCCTGGTGGGCCAGGAGGCCCAGGCTGCCGAGTCGCTGAAGGAGCATGTGGCCAAGGTGGGCTTGGGCAATCCCGCCATCGAGCTGACGGTAGAAGGTGACAAGGTCATTGCCCGTGGTGAAGTGGCGACCCAGGAAGAGAAGGAGAAAATCCTCCTGGCCCTGGGCAATGTCGAGGGCGTAGCCCAGGTCGAGGACCAGATCAGCGTCACCGCACCTCCTGTGGCACCGGCACGTTTCGTCACCGTGAAGAAGGGCGACACCCTCAGCGCCATTGCCAAGGCCGAGTACGGCAACGCCAATGCCTACGTGAAGATCTTCGAGGCTAACAAGCCGATGCTCTCGCACCCGGACAAGATCTATCCGGGGCAGGTGCTGCGCATTCCCGAATGACGATCTGCTGCGCGTCGGAATAACTGCCTTGAGAATGGCTTCGGGCTGCTCATTTACAACTTGTAGACTTCGCTCCCTCAGCCATTCCCGCCTAGTTCTTCTCTAGCTCGCAAGAACGTGGATAGACGATGGTCAGAGACCTTCCACGAGCGTCCGATAGCTCTCCACCGCAGCGAATTCCTCGGTGTCTTTCGGACCCTTGCGACTGTCCGGAGCGCGCACTGCCAGCAGTTGGGCGATGCCGTACTGACGTGCGCTACGCAGGATCGGCAGGCTGTCGTCGATGAACAGGCTGCGCGTTGCATCGAAGCCGAAGTCGTGCTGCAGGGCGTGCCAGAACTGCTGGTCTTCCTTGGGGTAGCCGTAATCATGGGAGCTGATCAGGCGATCGAACCAGGGCGCCAGCTCCACTCGCTCCAGCTTCAGCGACAGCGAATCGCGGTGGGCGTTGGTGATCAACGCTACGCGCTTGCCGGCGCGGCGCAGTGCGGCGAGGAAGAGGTCGGCGTCCGGGCGCAGGGCGATCAAGTGCGCGACTTCTCGTTTGAGGTCGCGGATCGACAGACGCAGCTCGCGACTCCAGAAGTCCGTGCAATACCAATTCAGCTGTCCGGCGTTGTCGCGGAACAGTGGCAGCAACTCGGCGTCGGCCAGCTCACGGCTGATGCCGTGGTGCTCGGCATAGCGCTGCGGCAGGTATTCCATCCAGAAGTGGTTGTCGAAGTGCAGGTCGAGCAGGGTGCCGTCCATGTCGAGCAGGACGGTGTCGATCGCATTCCAGGGCAATTGCGGCATGGGCGGTATCGGTCGTTGGATGTCTGTCGCCCGTGCATCACTGGCCGTCGCGGGCACGCAATCTCCGGCGGGGACAATCGGCAAAGGCGGAGTATGATAACCCGCCGGTCATGCCAAGGAGTCCGTTATGCGTCAGAAGCCCACGGTGCTCGCTCGCGAGATTGTCGCCAGCAGCCGCCTATTCCGTGTCGAGGAGCTGCAGTTGCGCTTCGCCAATGGCGTCGAGCGCACCTACGAACGCCTGGTGGGCAAGGGCTCCGGTTATGGCGCCGTGATGGTGGTGGCCATGGCTGATGCCGAGCACGTGCTGCTGGTGGAGGAATACTGCGCCGGCACCGACGACTATCAGTTGTCCCTGCCCAAAGGATTGATCGAACCGGGCGAGGAGGTACTCGCCGCGGCCAACCGTGAACTCAAGGAAGAAGCCGGGTTCGGCGCGCGCAAGCTGGAACACCTTACCGAATTGTCCCTGTCACCCGGCTACATGAGCCAGAAGATCCAGGTAGTCCTGGCCCGCGACCTCTATGAGGAAAGCCTGCCCGGCGACGAGCCGGAACCGCTGCGGGTCGATCGCATCAGCCTGCGCGAGCTTTCCAGCCTCGCCCAGCACCAGCAATTCAGCGAGGGTCGCGCCCTGGCTGCGCTCTACCTGACCCGAGACATCCTGACCCAACGTGGGGAGTACCAACCTTGAGCCATCCTTTGCTTCCCGCCGTGATCGAACTGGTACGCCAGGCTGGCGACGCCATCCTGCCGTTCTGGCGCGGCGAACTGGCCGTTACCGAGAAGGACGACGCTTCTCCCGTTACCGCCGCCGATCTCGCCGCTCACAAAGTACTGGATGCCGGTCTCGCGGCACTGGATGCGAGTATTCCGGTGCTCTCGGAAGAGGCGGCGAACATCCCTCTGGCCGAGCGCGCCAGCTGGAAGCGCTGGTGGCTGGTGGACCCGCTGGATGGCACCAAGGAGTTCATCGCCGGCAGCGAAGAGTTCACCGTCAACGTGGCGCTGATTGAAGGCGGCCGGGTGGTATTCGGTGTGGTCGGCATGCCGGTCACCGGACGCTGCTATTACGGTGGTGCCGGCCTCGGTGCCTGGAGCCAGGATGAGGAGTTCGAAGCCGACGAAATCGCTGTACGCATCGCACCGGACGAAGCCTTCACTGTAGTCGCCAGCAAGCGTCATTCGAGCCCGGCGCAGGAGCGTCTGCTGGCTTGGCTGTGCGAGCGCTTCGGTGATTTGCAATTGGCCAGTATCGGCAGTTCGCTGAAGTTCTGCCTGCTGGCCGAAGGGTCGGCGGACTGCTATCCGCGTCTGGCGCCCACTTCCCAGTGGGACACTGCAGCCGCGCAGGGTGTGCTCGAAGGCGCGGGCGGTGAGGTGCTGGATCTCGCTGGCGAGCCTCTTACCTATGAGGCTCGCGAGGGTTTCCTCAATCCATCCTTCCTGGCGCTGCCGGTTGCCGCCGAATGGCGGGCGGAGCTGATTCAACTGGCGCGCGCGCTGGACTGAAAACGCCGAGAACGACAAAGGGCCCCGAGGGGCCCTTTTTCATGCTCGGCTTTTTTGGGGGGACCGCTGCGCGGTTATGTCTGCATGACGCGTTGCAAGCACCTGCATCGCCCGTAGGAGCTGGCTTGTCAGCGAATGGCCCCGTTTCGCTGGCAAGCCAGCTCCTACAAGGCTCTTGGCCCGATGGTCAATCTCTAGCAACAGCTAACGCAGACATAGCGAATGAATTCGCCAAGCAGGCCGGGGCCCTGCCTTTGGATCAGTCGAGCATATCGGCGAAGCGCTCGTCCTTCTTGTAGCGCAGGGCCTGGGCGAAGCCGGGCACCTGAATACCTTCGGGGCTCAGCTCGATCTGCTGTTCGTCGATCAGGTCGTTGCCGAAGTTGTAGATGATGTCGAGCTCGCCCAGGCGTGCGCGGCGATCGTATTCCTCAGCGTTGGCGCGGGTCTGCTCGCGCTTGGCGCTGTAGGCGGAGAAGGCGGCTTCGCCGTGGCGCTTCTTCAGCATCTTCTCGGCCAGACGCGGCGAGATGATCACGCCGGTGGCGTTGTTGCCGCCAAAGCCCTTGGAGTTGATGAAGCAGACGTCCAGCTGGCGATCGCCCAGGACCCGATCGCGGGTCTCGATGGACAGGTGTTGGCGGTGCACGTCGTCGGCCACGCGGTCGATGGTCTTGATGCCCGGCAGGATGCCGTACTTGAAGGTGCCCAGGGCGGCGATCACCTGGTCGCCGCTGGCGGTGGCCAGGGAGTGACCGACGTAGGCCTTCACCGCGGCGACCGGCCATTGCTCGATGCCGAAGGCACCGGCGACGCGGTCCAGCAATTCAGACTCAGTCACGCGGTTGGCCGGGGTGCTGGAACCGTGGGCATGGACGAAGCTGCGCTCGCGCACGCCGTCCGGGCCGATCAGCTGGGTAGCGGCGGCAACGGCCTTGGCCAGGGTCAGGTAGTTGCCCGGGCCGGGGGCAGAAATGGATTTCTTGAAGCCATCGGCGTTGATGAACACATCGGTCACCGCGCCATGGATATCGGCACCCAGCTCCAGGGCCAATTCGTCGTCCATCAGCACCACGTACTGGCTGGATTCGGCCAGGGTGAAGCCGCAGTTCTCGCCGAACGGGCGGCTGGCACGGCGGAAATCCACGTCCTCGCGGCCGCCGACCTGGCGCAGGCCCTCTTCGGTCGCCAGGGCACCCATGGCGCCGTAGCCGTCGATGCATTCCTGGTTGATCGGGGCCTCGGCGTTGCCTACCAGCGCCACACGGGCGCGACCGCTGGTGATGAGCTCGATGCCCTTCTGCAGGTTGTAGAGGAACGTGGCGCAGGCACCGGTGACGCTGCCGGTGGTGCCGACGCTGCCCAGTACATAGGCGTTGATGAAGTCGGCGGGCATGGTGTTCAGGCCCAGCGGCAGTTGCTTGGCACTGACGCGGCTGCCCTTGAGGCGAGACTGCATCAGGCCGCCGAAGCCGTTCTCGTCCAGCTGGCTCATGATGCTGCCGGAGAACACCGCGATTTCGTCGGGTTGCACGCGGTCGACGATGCTCTTCCACGGAAGGCCGATGGAGCGGATGGCATCGGTCGCGGCGACCACGGACATCTGCAGGCCGCGCGGATGGAAGCGGGAGTTGTACAGCTCACCTGGTTCAAAACCAGTGGGCAGTTGGCCAGCGGACTTCACCGGCAGCTCGCGGTAGCTGTCCACCTTGAAGTCGCAGGTGCCCTGGAGGGTCACGCGGACTTCACCGCCATCCAGGGTTTCCACTTCCCAGTTGGCCGGCAACGGCTCGGGCAGCTGCTTGCGCGAGGTGATGAAGCTGATCGCCTGGCCATCGCAGGCCGACGCGGTGAGGTTCTTCTGCCAATGGGCGGCGTCCACGTCCAGATGCTGCTTGCCAATGCGGCGCACCAGGGTGGCATCGAGAATTTCGGCGGAGTAACGGCTCTCGATTTCGGCCAGGGTCAGGACCTTGCCGTCGGCATCGTGATACTGGCCATCGGTCACCGCTACCAGCTTCATCATCACGGCAAGGCCGGCCAGGGTTTCCTGGCGGGCCTTGGCCTCCAGGGTTTCGATCACGATGCGGCGGAAACCGTGGTGGAACGAGCTTCGCCCAGCTGCGTTGTAGCCGCCAAAACCCACAATCACTGGAAGTCGGGACATCTCTCGGAAACTCCTCAAAAAGACCATCTCATGCCGGCGGGCGGGCTTGGCCGCGGGGCGCCGCGCGTCGTGGCGGCAATTTGCGGGGTCAAGCGTCACGGGCCAGGTGGCATGAGCCAGGTGGCAGCTCGAATGAACGGGATGTCTACCTGACGCGGGGTGTGACTATCAAGTCACTCCTTTGGTCATTCGGCGGGAGATTCGGAGTGGCGGACGAAAGGGCGGAGATCGATTGCGGGAGCGAATTCATTGGCGAATGAACTCGCTCCCACAAGGAGGGTGACGCTTGCGGATCAGCGGTACTCGATACCGGCCTTGCTGGTGCTGACGCGGGTACCGGATTTGCCCTCGGTGATAGCGACAATGTTTTCCAGGGAGCCGATCACCGCATCCTTGCCGGTAATACGGGCGAATTCCATGGCGGCCTGGACTTTCGGACCCATCGAGCCGGCAGCGAAGCCGAGGCGCTCCAGTTCATCCGGGTGGGCCTGGGCGATGGCCTTCTGGGTGGGTTTGCCCCAGTCGATGTAGGCCGCGTCCACGTCCGTGGCGATGATCAGCACGTCAGCATTGAGCTCCTGGGCCAGCAGCGAGGAGCAGAGGTCCTTGTCGATCACCGCTTCTACACCGGAGAGCTTCTTGCCCGACTCGTCGTACATGGTCGGAATGCCGCCACCACCTGCGCAGATGACGATGGTGCCTTTCTCCAGAAGCCATTTGACCGGACGAATCTCGAAGATGCGCTTCGGACGCGGGCTGGCGACTACGCGGCGGAACTTGTCACCGTCGGGCGCGATGCTCCAGCCTTTCTCCTTGGCCAGGGCTTCCGCCTCTTCCTTGGAGTAGACCGGGCCGATCGGCTTGGTCGGGTTCTGGAAAGCCGGGTCTTTGGCGTCGACTTCGACCTGGGTGAGGATGGTGGCGAACGGCACTTCGAACGGCAGCAGGTTGCCCATTTCCTGTTCGA
This sequence comes from Pseudomonas sp. DY-1, assembly GCF_003626975.1. Lineage (NCBI taxonomy): Bacteria > Pseudomonadati > Pseudomonadota > Gammaproteobacteria > Pseudomonadales > Pseudomonadaceae > Pseudomonas > Pseudomonas sp. DY-1. The sequence continues at coordinate 4,544,597 of NZ_CP032616.1, forward strand.
TCATGTAGCCGATCATGCCCTCTGTCTCTGCGCCGAGAACATCCAGCGGGTAGGGCGCGACCTTGTCGTAAGAAGCGCCCTGCAGTGCCAGCAGGCCTACCTGCGGGCCGTTGCCGTGGGCGATCACCAGTTCATTGCCTGGCGCGACCTTGGCGATCTGCTCGGCGGCGATCTTCACGTTGGCGCGCTGGTTGTCGGCAGTCATGGGTTCGCCACGACGCAGCAGGGCGTTACCGCCCAATGCGACGACGATACGCATATTGATTTCCTCCTGGGGATGGAATGCGTCCCGGACCGGCGAACGCGTCGCGGTCCGGGGCGTATCGGGACTTACATGTCGGCGAGGGTCGAAACGAGGATCGCCTTGATGGTGTGCATGCGGTTTTCCGCTTGCTCGAAGGCGATGTTGTACGGCGACTCGAAGACGTCTTCGGTGACTTCAATGCCGTTCTTCAGGTTCGGGTACTTCGCAGCGATTTCCTTGCCGACCTTGGTTTCGCTGTTGTGGAACGCCGGCAGACAGTGCATGAACTTCACGCGCGGATTACCGGCCGCTTTCATCATGTCCATGTTGACCTGGTAGGGCAGCAGTTCCTGGATGCGTTCACCCCAGGCTTCCACCGGCTCGCCCATGGAAACCCACACGTCGGTGTGGATGAAGTCCACGCCCTTGACCGCTGCTTTCGGGTCTTCGGTAATGGTGAGGCGGGCGCCGCTTTCTTCAGCGAATTTCTTGCAGGCGGCGACGTGCTCGTCGGTCGGCCACAGTTCCTTCGGCGCGGCGATGCGCACATCCATGCCGAGCTTGGCGCCGATCAGCAACAGGGAGTTGCCCATGTTGTTGCGGGCGTCGCCCAGGTAGGCGTAGCTGATTTCGTGCAGGGGCTTGTCGCTGTGCTCACGCATGGTCAGTACGTCGGCGAGCATCTGGGTCGGGTGGTATTCGTCCGTCAGGCCGTTGAACACCGGCACGCCGGCGTACTTGGCGAGTTCTTCGACGATTTCCTGCTTGAAGCCCCGGTACTCGATGGCGTCGTACATGCGGCCAAGCACGCGGGCGGTGTCCTTCATGCTTTCCTTGTGGCCGATCTGCGAGGAATTCGGGTCGATGTAGGTGACATTGGCGCCCTGGTCATAGGCGGCAACTTCGAAGGCGCAACGGGTGCGGGTCGAGGTCTTCTCGAAGATCAGCGCGATGTTGTTGCCCTTGAGGTGCTGTTGCTCGGTACCGGTGTACTTGGCGCGTTTCAGGTCGCGGGACAGATCAAGCAGGTAACGCAGCTCGCGGGTGCTGTGGTGCATGAGGCTGAGCAGGTTACGGTTGTGCATGTTGAAAGCCATGATTCTTTCTCCTTGTGGGTAACTTGAAACCAGGCTCCGTCAGAACAGCTTTTGGCTGGCGGGGCGGGCGGCTCCGGATTGGGAGCCGCCGGGGGGCGGGAACTCAGTAGTCGATCGGGTCGCGCAGGATCGGGCAGGTCATGCAGTGGCCGCCGCCACGGCCACGGCCCAGTTCACTGGCACTGATGGTGACCACTTCGACACCGGCTTTGCGCAGCAGGGTGTTGGTGTAGGTGTTGCGGTCGTAGCCGACCACCACGCCGGGCTCCAGGCAGACAACGTTGTTGCCGTCGTCCCACTGCTCGCGCTCGGCTTCGAAGGCGTCGCCGCCGGTTTGCACCACACGCAGTTTCTTCAGGTTGAGGGACTCGGCCACCACGGAGATGAAGTCTTTGTCTTCGCGTCGGATGTCGATGCCGTACGGACGGCTTTCATCCGGACGCAGGACGAAGGGCACGATTTCCTTGACCACTTCGGGGAAGACGGTGACCAGGTCGCGGTCGCAGAAGGTGAACACGGTGTCCAGGTGCATGGCGGCGCGGGATTTGGGCAGGCCGGCAACGACGACTTTCTGCGCCGCGCCCTTGCTGAACAGCGATTGGGCCAGTTGGCCGATGGCTTGGCGGGAAGTGCGCTCGCCCATGCCGATCAGTACAACGCCGTTACCGATGGGCATTACGTCACCGCCCTCGAGGGTGGACATCCCGTGGTCCTTGTCGGGGTCGCCGTACCAGACCTCGAACTCGGCCTCGGTGAAGGTCGGGTGGAACTTGTAGATGGCGGTGGTCAGCAGGGTTTCCTGGCGACGGGCCGGCCAGTACATCGGGTTGAGTGTCACACCGCCGTAGATCCAGCAGGTGGTGTCACGGGTGAACTGGGTGTTGGGCAGCGGTGGCAGGATGAAGCTCGAGTGGCCCAGGTAGTCGCGATACATCTTGATGGCGCTGACGCCTTCGCTTTCCGGCAGGTCAGAGCCGGCGACGCCGCCGATGAGGAATTCGGCGATCTTGCGCGGCTCCAGGCCTTCGATCCAGGAGCGCACTTCATTGACCAGGCCGACGCCGACCTGATCGTTGGTGAGCTTGCGATCGAGAATCCACTTCAGGGCTTCCTTGTTCTGCACGATGTCGGTGAGCAGGTTGTGCATTTCCAGTACATCGATGCCGCGCTCACGCATCTTGGTGACGAAGTCGAAGTGGTCGCGCTTGGCCTGGTTTACCCAGATCACGTCATCGAACAGCAGCTCGTCGCAGTTGTTGGGGGTCAGACGCATGTGCGCGAGCCCCGGCGAGCAGACCATTACCTTATGCAATTTGCCGGCTTCCGAATGAACGCCGAGTTTGACTTTGGACATGGCAGGTCTCCTTACGAGTTACAGGGTCAGGAAGCCGTCGTAGAGCCCGTAGGCCGCTACGAGCGCGCCGATTACCACGGCGGCGAAGATCAGCTTCTCGACATTGGTGAATACCGGTTGGCCAACTTCCCGTTTGGCCTTGGCAAAGAGGATCACGCCCGGTGCATAGAGCAGGGCGGAGAGCAGCAGGTACTTCACGCCACCGGCATACAGCAACCAGACGGCGTAGACCAGGGCGATGGCGCCGATGATCAGGTCCTTGCTCCGGTCCTTGGCATCCTGCTCGTAGGTTTCGCCGCGCAGGGGCAACAGCACCGCATAGGCAGCGGACCAGAGGTAGGGCACCAGGATCATGGAAGTCGCCAGGTAGATCAGCGACAGGTAGGTGCTGGCGCTGAACAGCGTGATGATCAGGAACAGCTGCACCATGGCGTTGGTCAGCCACAGCGCGTTGGCCGGCACCTGGTTGGCGTTCTCCTTGCGGATGAAGGCCGGCATGGTGTGGTCCTTGGCCGCGGCGAAAAGGATCTCGGCGCAGAGCAGCACCCAGGAAAGCAGGGCACCGACCAGGGAGATGACGAGGCCGACGCTGATCAGCACAGCGCCCCAGTGGCCGACCACGTGCTCGAGCACCGCCGCCATGGACGGGTTCTGTAGCTTGGCCAGTTCCGGCTGAGTCATGATGCCGAGCGACAGTACGTTCACCAGTACCAGGAGCAGCAGCACGATGATGAAGCCCAGCACGGTGGCCTTGCCCACGTCGCTGCGCTTCTCGGCGCGTGCGGAGAAAATGCTCGCGCCTTCAATGCCGATGAACACCCAGACGGTGACCAGCATCATGTTGCGAACCTGATTCATCACGCTGCCCAGCTCGATGTTCTTCGAGCCCCAGATGTCAGCGGTGAAAATGTCCAGCTTGAAGGCGAACAGGCAGATGAGGATGAACAGGAACAGCGGCACCACTTTGGCGACGGTAGTCACCATGTTGATGAAGGCTGCTTCCTTGATCCCGCGGAGTACCAGGAAGTGCACGGCCCAAAGGACGATGGAGGCACCGATGATGGCCGCGAGCGTGTTGCCTTCCCCGAAGATCGGGAAGAAGTAGCCCAGGGTGCTGAACAGCAGCACGAAGTAGCCGACGTTGCCCAGCCAGGCGCTGATCCAGTAACCCCAGGCCGAAGAAAAGCCCATGTAGTCGCCGAAGCCCGCCTTGGCGTAGGCATAAACCCCGCCGTCGAGGTTCGGCTTGCGATTGGCCAGGGTCTGGAAGACGAATGCCAGGGTGAGCATGCCCACCGCGGTGATGCCCCAGCCGATGAGAATGGCGCCGACGTCGGCACTGGCTGCCATGTTCTGCGGTAACGAGAAAATACCCCCGCCCACCATTGAACCGACAACCAGGGCCACTAAGGCACCTAGTTTAAGTTTGTCGGACGATTCTGACATTTTGCACCTCCATCCGGAGTAGGAACTGTGCCTATTGAGCGCGTGGTCTGTTGACTGCGTTCTGATCCAGATCAATAGCTAGCTAATGAGTCATGCGGACAATTTCCTTACTGTCGTAGATGGGAGGGAGGTACTGCGAATCGCTGCCCAGAAACGAGCAATCTAGAGGGTTTGGCATGCCATCCTGAGCGATGCCTAATACAAACTAGCCGGTTTTGCCGGGCCTTCAAGTTGCAACTTGCACGAAGTGGATTCCTACAGCTAACCACCATATTTCATGTAGGAAATTACATATTTGTGCATGGTTATTTCGCTATAAGGGGCGATTTTTTAATTAGGAAGTGGTTGAAATTTCGACAGGAGGGAGCACGTTCAAAGTAGGGCCTATTGCCATTAGGCAAGACTCTGTTGGACGAATCCCGGCCTATGAACTAGCGCTGGATTATCAACTCGAAAAACGTGAAAAAGGCCAGTTCGTGAGCTTCGAACTGCATGGGCAAATCGCCGGAAAGCCGGTGCGGGAGCACTTTTCCTTACACGGCGATGTCGCCTACAACTTTCTTCACAGTGCTGGACTGCGCCTGCGCAAATACGGCCTCCGGCCAGGGCTTGCCGCGATGCCCGAACTGCGTGCCGACTTCGAAAAGGCCTATGCCGACCTGCGCGAGCGGCTGGGCGTTGTGCCCGGCCAGTCGGTGGACCTGGAGCGCGTCATGCTCGAGCGCCCATGGGCACCCGGAAATGAAGAAGCCCGGCACATGGCCGGGCTTCGATCACCCTGCGGGTAGCTGGGTGGTGCCCTTGGGCTTGGCCCGTGGGCGTCGAGAGGAGAACCCCTTGGCTGGCTTGTGGCCGGCTTGGGGAGAGGCCAGACCCTGGCGGGCCCATCCTCCTGACCCTGCGCAACGCAGGGATTGCCATTCTTGCGGCAAGCCTTGTGCCACTGTGTGGCGGCCGCTCTATTCCGGGTTCCTTCGTGGCTAAGGCGAGCGATTTGTGAGCGGAATCTTGCCGATCAATCCTGCTCCTCTGCGGGATTCCCGCCACTGAAGCTGAGGCTGTGCTTGCGCAGTTTGTCCGAGAGCGTCTTGCGTGGCAGGCCGAGTGCTTCGGCCACGCTGCGCAGCGAGCCATGGGGGCGGGTCAGTTCCGCAGCGATCAAGGCGCGCTCGAAGGCCTCGACCTGTTCACTGAGGCCACCTTCCACTTTCGGCAGGTCGGCGGGCGTGTTGTCCAGATTCAGGTCCAGACCCAGTGCGAAGCGCTCCGCGGCGTTCTGCAGCTCACGCACGTTGCCCGGCCAGCCGTGGGTCAGCAGCAGGGCGCGCTGGCTGCTGTCGAGGCTGCGCTGGGCCATGCCGTGGCGGTTGCGGGCAGCGTCGGCGAAATGCTGGAACAGTGTCAGGGCGTCCTCACCGCGCTCGCGCAGGGGCGGAATACGCAAGCTGGCAACGTTGAGGCGGTAGTAGAGGTCTGCGCGGAAGCGACCCTGGTCGGCGGCGTGGCGCAGGTCTTCCTTGGTGGCAGCGATCACGCGGATATCCAGAGGGATCAACTGGTTGGCGCCAAGGCGCTCCACCACGCGCTCCTGCAGCAGGCGCAGAAGCTTGACCTGGACGTCCAGGCTCATGCTTTCGATCTCATCGAGGAACACCGTGCCGCCGTTGGCGAATTCGAACTTGCCGATGCGGCGCTTTTGCGCACCGGTGAATGCGCCTTGCTCGTGGCCGAACAGCTCGCTCTCCACCACCGATTCGGCCAAGGCTCCGGCATTGATGGCGACGAAGGGGCCGTCGCGGCGCGCCGACAAATCGTGCAGGGCACGCGCCACCACTTCCTTGCCGGCTCCGGTCTCACCCAGGATGAGCACGTCGGCATTGGTGGCGGCGAGGGCGCCGATCTGCTCGCGCAAACGCTGCATGGCGGGTGATTGCCCCACCAGTCGGCCGCTCAGTTGCTGGCGATCGGACAGGGCCATGCGCAGGCTGCGGTTTTCCAGCACCAGGCGGCGCAGGTCCAGGGCGCGGTGCACGCTGTCCAGCAACTGGTCGCTGGGGAAAGGCTTTTCCAGGAAGTCATAGGCACCTGCTCGCATGGCCTGGACGGCGAGCGGAACATCGCCATGGCCAGTGATCAGCAGTACCGGCAGGTCAGGATCTCGCTCACGCAGTTGCTTCAGCAGCTCGAGGCCGTCGATGCCGGGCATGCGGATATCGGTGACCACCACGCCCGGCCAATCCTTGTCGATCTTCTCTGCCACGCCCTGGGCGTCGCCGAGGGTTTGCACCTTGAGACCGGCCAGGTCGAGGGTCTGGCTGAGGGCCTGGCGCAGGTGCGGGTCGTCGTCGATCAGCAGCACCTGGGTTCGGGCATCAAGGGCGGTGGTCATGCAGAGAGGTCCTCAGGAGGCTGTGGGATGACGCCGGGGGCGGCGTTGCGCATGCGCAGTGTGAGCAGGGCGCCACCGTCCGGGTGGTTGGCGAACAGCAACTCGCCACCGAGGGCGCGCATCAGGCTATCGCAGATGGCCAGCCCCAGGCCAAGGCCCTGAGCGCTGGTCTTGGTGGTGAAGAAGGGCTCGCGGGCATGGCGCAGGGCCTCTTCGGAAAAGCCGGGGCCGTTGTCGCGCAGGTGCAGCTCCACGCCGTCGGCGGTGGTTTCGGCGCTCAGCCAGATGCGGCGAGGCTGGGGCTTTTCCTTGAGCGCATCGAGGGCATTGGCGAGCAAATTGCCGAGCACCTGGCGCAGACGGGTTTCACCGGCCTGGACCCACAGCGGTGCGTCTGGCAGATCGCGGATCAATTCCACATCCATGGCTCGGCGGCGCTGAGCGACTAGGGCCAGGGCATCGTCCAGGGCGGGCTGCAGAGCGACGCTTTCCGGGGCGTGGCGATCGCGGCGGGCGAAGGCGCGCAGGTGCGCGATAATCGAGGCCATGCGGCCGGTCAGCTCGCTGATCTGGCGCAGGTTGCCGCGAGCATCATCGATGCGTTGGTGGTCCAGTAGCACCCCAGCGTTGTCGGCGTAGCTACGGATCGCCGCCAGGGGCTGGTTCAGCTCGTGACTGATGCTCGCCGACATGGTGCCCAGGGCGGACAGCTTGCTCGCCTGCACCAGCTCGTCCTGGGCGCTGACCAGCTCCTGCTGGGCCTGCTCGCGCTCCAGTACCTCGTCCTTCAGGCGGCTGTTCAGCGCCTCGAGGTCCTGGGTGCGTTCCAGCACGCGCATTTCCAGCTCGCGGCGGGCACTGGCGTCGAGGGCTATTCGATCGAGGTAGTGGCGGCGGCGTTGCATCATCAGGCCGAGCAGCAGCAGCAGGGTCAGCAGGGAGGCGCCACCGATGGCGACCGTGGTGGTCACCTGGCGGTCGACGAGCTGGCGTGGGGCCAGGATGCTGGCGGTCAGCCCGGTTTCGCGGAGCTCGCGGCTCTGGGTGAGCCAGGCGTTGTCGTCCAGCTTCAGTGGTGGCGGCGCCTGGGTCGGGTAGGGCTGGTTGGCGACTATGGCTGCACGTTCGGCGTTATCCAGCGGGCGGGTGGCATGGAAGCGCCAGTCGCTGCGCGAGGAGATGATCACCACGCCGTTGGCATCAGTCACCATGAGCTGCTCCGGGGTCTTGCCCCAGAGGGTTTCGGCGTCGTCCAGATCCACCTTCACCACGAGAATGCCGATGATCCGCGAGCCATTGCGCACCGGGCTGGCGAAGAAGTAACCGCGCTTACGCGAGGTGGTACCGAGGCCGAAGAAGCGCCCCTGCTTGCCTGCGAGTGCTTCGCGGAAATAGGGGCGGAAGGTGAAGCTGCGGCCGACGAAACTGTCTGACTGATCCCAGTTTGAGGAGCTCAGTGTGAGGCCGGCGGGGCTCATCAGGTAGATCACATCGGCCCCTGTGTCCTTACGGACCTCCGCCAGCACTCGGTTGGCTTCGGCCTGCAGGGTTGCGCTGTCCGGAGCGGCCAGAAGGTCACGCAGCGGCGGCAGGTCGGCCAGGATGGGCGGCAGCACCTCGTATCGGTGCAGGGTGCCCAACAGGTTGGCGACGTACAAATCGAGGGTCTGGCGATTCTGCTCAGCCAGAGAATCACTGTAGTAGCGCTCGCTGAAATGCTGCAGCGGCCAGAACAGTGGCGCCAGCAGCAGCGCCAACAGCACCAGGCTGCGCCAGCGTGGGCGGTGGGGGATTGGGGTGGCAGTCATGCGGTCACTGTGCGCCGGTCGATGAGGCGCATTATGGCATCGACGCCCGGTGCCGGTGATGTGGCAGATACGAGAGGTGGTAAAGCGAGGGGAGGAGCGAACTCCAGGCTCAGTCCTCCCCAAGGAGTCAGCGTGGCTGGCGCAGGCACTCTGCCAAGGCAGTGCGCCAGTCCGGCAGGCTGACCTGCCAGTCCTGCGCCAGCTTGCGGCCGTCCAGACGCGAGTTCAGGGGGCGCTTGGCGGGCGTCGGGTACTCGCTGGAAGGAATGGGCACCAGGCGCGCGCAGGGTTTGCCGGCAGCTTTCAACTGGTCAGCAATCGCGCTGGCGAAGCCGAACCAGGATGTCTCGCCCTGATTGGTCAGGTGGTAGATGCCCCAATTGCGGTTGCCCGCCTGCCACTTGTCAATCAACTGGCTAGTGGCTTGCGCAATGCTGCCAGCCCAGGTCGGCGCCCCCACCTGATCATCCACGACTCGCAGCTCTTCGCGCTCCTGCAGCAGGCGCTGCATGGTGAGCAGGAAGTTGCGCCCATGCAGTGAATACACCCAGCTGGTACGGAGAATCAGGTATTGCCCGCCGACAGCCTGGATCGCCTGCTCGCCAGCGAGCTTGCTCTGGCCGTAGACGCCCAGCGGATGGGGGGCGTCCGCTTCGGTATAGGCCGCGGTGCCGCTGCCATTGAACACGTAGTCGGTGGAGTAGTGGAACAGCGGGATACCGAGCGCCGCCGCTTCCTCTGCCAGCACGCGCGGCGCGGTGGCATTGAGGGCGAAGGCGGCTTCCGGCTCGCTCTCGGCCAGGTCCACGGCTGTATGGGCGGCGGCATTGATCAGCAGGTCGGGCGCTTCGCCACGCACCCGCTGACGGATCTGCTCTGGATCGGCAAGGTCGAGTTGGTCACGACCGAGGGCAGTGACCTCGGCCTTGCCGGCCAGGACGCGTTTCAGCTCGCGAGCGACCTGGCCGCTGCTGCCATTGACGAGGATCTTCATTCGAAAACGTCCGCGTCCTTGAAGCTGGCACCGGCCTGGTCCTTGGCGGAGAGCTGCGGGGCCTCCGCAAACGGCCAGTCGATGGCGAGGTCCGGATCATCCCAGCGAATGCAGCGCTCGTGCTCGGGCGCGTAGTAGTCGGTGGTCTTGTAGAGGAACTCGGCGTACTCGCTCAGTACCAGGAAGCCGTGGGCGAAACCTTCGGGTACCCAGAGCTGGCGCTTGTTCTCGGCGGAGAGGTGGACACCCACCCAGCGGCCGAAGGTAGGCGAGTTGCGGCGAATGTCCACCGCCACGTCGAATACCTCGCCGTGGACCACCCGCACCAACTTGCCCTGCGCCTGCTGCAGTTGATAGTGCAGGCCACGCAGGACACCGCGCTGGGAGCGCGAGTGGTTGTCCTGGACGAACTCGCGCTCGACACCGGCGGCTTTCGCGAAATTGCGGGCGTTGAAGCTTTCGTAGAAGAACCCGCGCTCGTCTCCGAACACCGTGGGTTCGAGGATCAATACGCCAGGGAGTGCAGTGGCTACCACTTTCATTCGACTTCACCTGCCAGCTTGTACAGATACTGGCCGTAGCCCGTTTTTCCGAATGCCTTGGCCTGGCTTATCAACTGGGTCTTGTCGATCCAGCCATTCTGGAAGGCGATCTCTTCCAGGCACGCGACCTTCAGGCCCTGGCGGTGCTCGATGGTTTGCACGTACTGGGCTGCTTCCAGCAGGCTGTCATGGGTGCCGGTATCGAGCCAGGCGAAGCCACGACCCAGGCGCTCGACGCGCAGGTCGCCACGGTGAAGATAGGCATTGTTGACATCGGTGATCTCGAGTTCGCCGCGAGCGGAAGGCTTCACCGCCTTGGCGATTTCAATCACGTCATTGTCGTAGAAGTACAGGCCAGTGACGGCGTAGCTGGAGCGAGGCTTCAGCGGCTTCTCCTCGATGGAGATCACGCGATTGCTGTTGTCGAACTCAACGACACCAAAGCGCTCGGGGTCATTCACCCAGTAGCCGAAGACCGTTGCACCAGACGAATTGCTGGCGGCGCGCTTGAGCTGGTCGGAGAAATGCTGGCCGTGGAAGATGTTGTCGCCAAGGATCAGGCAAACCGAGTCGTCGCCGATGAATTCTTCGCCAATGAGGAAGGCCTGTGCCAGGCCATCGGGGGACGGCTGGACGGCATAGCTGATGGCGACGCCGAACTGACTCCCGTCTCCCAGCAGATTGCGATACTGCGGCAGGTCGTGGGGTGTGGATATCAGCAGGATCTCGCGAATTCCGGCGAGCATGAGGACCGAAAGCGGATAGTAGACCATCGGTTTGTCGTAGATCGGCAGCAACTGCTTGGACACCCCCAAGGTGATCGGATGCAGTCGGGTACCGGAACCACCGGCGAGAATTATCCCTTTCATGCTGTTGCTCCCAGTCTTTCTCGTTGATAGCTGCCGTCCTGAACGCGTCGGCACCATTGCAGATTGTCCAGATACCACTCAACGGTCTTGTGCAGGCCTGTCTCGAAGGTCTCGGCCGGCACCCAGCCCAGCTCCCGCTCGATCTTGCTGGCGTCGATGGCATAGCGCAGGTCGTGGCCCGGGCGGTCCTTGACGAAGGTGATCAGCTCTTCGAAGCGGGAGATGCCAGACGGCTTCTGCGGCGCGAGTTCGTCCAGGAGGCCGCAGATGGTGCGCACCACATCGAGGTTCTTCTGCTCATTGTGGCCACCGATGTTGTAGGTCTCCCCCACCGTGCCGCGCGTGACCACTTCCACCAATGCGCGGGCATGGTCTTCGACGAACAGCCAGTCACGCACCTGCTGGCCGTCGCCATAGACAGGCAGCGGCTTCCCTTCGAGCGCGTTGAGGATGATCAGCGGGATGAGCTTTTCAGGGAAATGGTAGGGACCATAGTTGTTCGAGCAATTGGTCAGCAGCACGGGCAGGCCATAGGTGCGATTCCAGGCGCGAACCAGGTGGTCGGACGCGGCCTTGCTGGCGGAGTAGGGCGAGCTGGGGGCATAGGGCGTCGTTTCCGTGAACAGATCGTCGACGCCGTGAAGGTCACCGTAGACCTCGTCGGTGGAGATGTGGTGGAAGCGGAAGGCCGCCTTGCGTTGCTCATCCAGTCCCAGCCAGTAGGCCCTTACGCTCTCCAGCAAGCTGTAGGTGCCGACGATGTTGGTCTGAATGAATGCCGCGGGGCCGTCGATGGAGCGGTCCACGTGGGATTCGGCGGCAAGGTGCATCACCGCATCAGGCTGGAAGCTCGCCAAGGCAGCGCCCACGGCCGCACTGTCTGCGATGTCGGCCTGCAGGAAACCATAGCGGGGATTGCTGGCAACCGACTCGATGGATTCCAGATTGCCCGCGTAGGTGAGCTTATCGATGTTGAGCACTTCGTGCTCAGTGCCAGCGATCAGATGGCGGATTAGTGCTGAGCCGATAAATCCGGCTCCTCCAGTAATGATGATTCGCATTTATAACCTGACTCGTACTGATACGGAGACTGGGAAGCCGATGGCGGCAGCCAGTTTCATATTGCTGTTGGGCAGGCGCTGACGCACCGGCAAGAGAAATCGCTCTAATCCTGGGACAGGTCCGGCGGGCGAAGATGGTAGCATAACGGCCGCCTTGAAGGCGTTCTGTCGGGACAGGTTGACAGCAAACCGCCATAAAAGGCTTTCTGGTGGTTATTACGTGGTCGGAAATGTGCCATTCGACAGGGCTTCGCAGCGACGCTGTGCGAGCATTTACAAGTAGCAGTTGGGAAATTAAAAAGTACTGATTCGTCTTTTTTGCCTGCGAATATCTAAAGGAATTTACGCCCTGCGTCAATCGAGAGAATTCATGGCTTATGTGTCGAAACATAAATCCACGCAGTGCAAACTTATTTTGTAATGTGAGTCCAGAGCGCTGCTGAAGGTTTTGGTTTTACACTGATAGTTCCTGATCTTGCAGCAGCTTTTATGTGTTTTATTCAGCGAAATACAAGAGCAGAGAAGCGCTAAGGGAATGTGTGGCGCGTTCTTGTTCGACCGTGGCAATCGTCCCATTGTGTGCACAAGATTCGTTCGAAAGCTCCCGCGGGTGCACGTATTTGGCTCTGATTGAGAGTCTCGAGGCAGATTCAGGTTTGGTTATGATTACGTTTTTTGTCTGGGGGGCTGTGACAACCCATGGGCGGTGGATCGTCCCACTCTTTCCTGACGCGTCCGGCATGGATCGTGCTGGGGTTCACGGCTGTGCACTAATAGGAAGGATCTGCGGATGAGTTTTCAACTGAAGCAGTTGGCATGGAATACGGGAATTGATGAAAAAAATGCTACCGTGGCCTATCCGCTTTTGGAGAGCAGGGTGGCGATCCTGCTGTGCACGTACCAAGGCCAGCGATACCTGTCGGAGCAATTGAGTTCGATTGAGCGGCAGAATCACGCGAACTGGATCGTCTGGGCTTCGGATGATGGCTCGCGTGACGATACCCGGGCAATACTCGAGTGTTTCCAGGAACGATGGGGCAAAAGCCGGGTGTCGATTCAGTCGGGGCCGGCCGGTGGGTTTGCCGCGAACTTCCTGTCGTTGGTATCGAATACCGAAGTCTCTGCCGACTATTATTCGTTTGCCGATCAGGATGATATCTGGGAGCCAGTCAAGGTAGAGCGCGCGGTCGACTGGTTGCGCAGCATTCCAAGCCATATTCCGGCGTTGTATTGCGCGAGAACAACCCTGGTGGATGAAGAGAACCGTGAAATCGGATTCTCTCCCTTCTTTGGCAAGCCTCCTTGTTTTGCCAATGCCTTGGTCCAGAACATAGGTGCGGGCAACACCATGGTGTTCAATGAAGCGGCCCGCAATATCCTTCGTCGTGCCGGCGATATCGATGTGGTTTCTCACGATTGGTGGGTTTATCTGGTCGTCAGCGGGTGTGGCGGTAGGGTTTATTACGACTCCAGTCCTTCGCTCCGCTATAGGCAGCATGGTCGGAATCTGATCGGAAGTAACATGGGTATCTGCGCCCGTGCTGCGCGAGTCCAGATGATGCTTGCGGGTGTCTTCCGTGAATGGAATGACAGAAATGTGCGTGCTCTGGAAAAAGTGCGCGATGAATTGACCCCGGAAAGTAAGAGGGTACTTGATTTGTTTCTAGAGGCAAGGGCCGGAAGTTTCTTGCCGAGAGTCAAAGGGCTCATCAAGTCCGGAGTACACCGTCAGACCTTTATGGGTAACCTGGGTCTGATACTTGCTGCCGTGTTTGGAAAAATATGATTCGGATACCTGAGGCAAGCGCTGTCATCGCTCCTGCAGGTACTGTTGTTTTTGTAGTGGAATTTATTTCATGGGATATGCGTTTGTTATTCCGCCATGCTCCATCGCTTGGCGAATGTGTGGAATGTCACGAGATTCCTGGTGAAAAACAAATGTGCGCGTTGGCGGGCTGGTTAAATTGAAAGTGGCGACTGGTTATATTTCATATCTTGCATCTAATTCCAGATCGATACTTGAAATGGTCTGGAATGAGTTCAATAACAAGTACCTGGCGTCCTACCTTGGATTGTTCTGGGCGTTCGCGCAGCCTGTCTCCCTGATTGTCGTGATATGGCTGGTTTTCGAGTTGGGCCTTCGCCAAACGAATGAGAACGGCCCTCCCTTTCCACTATGGCTCGCCACTGGCTTGCTGCCCTGGCTTTTCCTGGTCGAGTCGATAAACGGCTGTTGCAACTCCATCGTCGGGAAAAGGTTTCTCGTGCGTCGAGTGTCTTTCCGCATAAGTTTATTGCCAATAATCAGCGTGCTCGTGGCGCTTATTGTCCACCTGGTGCTGGTTTCCCTGCTTCTGAGTGTCCTCGCGCTGATGGGGATTGGGCCGAGTATCTATTGGATTCAGATTCCGTACTTCATGCTCTGTGCGCTTGTGCTTGTGCTCGGAGGCGGGTGGTTGATTTCCGCGCTGGTGGTTTTCATTAGCGACATAAAGTACCTCGTTGCCATATGTATCCAGTTTGGCTTCTGGTGCACTCCTATCGTCTGGGGGCTGGACAGGCTACCTGAGAAATATCAGGTCATCGCCTTTGTAAACCCCGCGGCTTATATAGTCGATGGCTACAGAAAGTCGCTGTTCGGACAAGAGTGGTTCTTCTCTTCCGGTTGGACCCATACCCTGGCCTTCTGGGCATGGGCGGTTATTGTCGCGATTGTTGGTGCCACTGTCTTTCGTCGGCTTCGACCACATTTTGCAGATGTAATATGACGAACACTGATGATGTTGTTATATCGATTTGCGGTCTGCGCAAATCGTATAAGGTTTATCGCAAGAACATCGATCGCCTCAAGGAGGCCCTCGATCCGCGCCGTCGTACTTATCACAAGGAGTTTGACGCGCTGAAAGGGGTTGGTCTTTCCATACGGCGAGGAGAGATTGTCGGGATACTTGGAAGCAACGGGAGTGGCAAAAGTACCCTGCTCAAGATCGTGGCCGGCGTGCTTCGACAGTCGGAAGGAAAGGTCAAGGTGAATGGTTCCGTTTCGGCACTGCTGGAGTTGGGCGCGGGCTTCAATCCGGAGCAGAGCGGGCTGGAGAACATCTATCTCGCGGGTGTCTTGCGTGGTGTGCCGCGCAAGGTAATGAGGAAAAAGCTCGATGAGATCGTAGAGTTTGCCGACATTGGCGAGTTCATTCACCAGAAAACCAAATTCTACTCCAGCGGTATGTTCGCCAGGCTCGCCTTTGCCGTATCCATTCATGTGGACCCGGACATCCTGATTATCGATGAGGCACTAAGTGTGGGCGATGCCGCTTTCAAGAGAAAGTGTTTTGCCAAGTTGGAAGATTTTCGCAAGGCAGGAAAAACCATCCTGCTCGTGTCTCACTCCGAGGCAGCGATCACCGAGATGTGCAACAGGGCTGTGCTGATCGATCGCGGGGAAGTGCTGGCGGATGGTCCGGTGAAGGAAACGATCACCAGTTATCTCAAACTGATGAACGCAAAAGGCGAGAAGAGAAAGGAAATCCGCGAGGGGATCGTTGCCGGCCAGCTTCTCTCCCCAGCCGTAGACCAGGCCAAGGGCAGCACCCCCGATGCAGCTCAGCAGCAACGAGCGGCTGACTCGGAGGAGCTCTTTCTGGAGGGGCTCCGCCCTAAGAGCACGGTTGAGTACCCTGCAGAAGGTGCACGATTGCTCAATGTCAGGATTGAAACCCTGGAGGGACGCAGGGTCAATCGACTGGTGCATGGCAAGCGTTACCGATACGTATACGAGATTGAATTCCACTGCTTATCCCAGAATGTGTCGTTTGGGATGATGATCAAAACGACTCAGGGGACTGCCTTGTGCGGAGGGAGTTATCCGCAGAAAGATACCTGGATTCGAGAAGTTGCAGCTGGAGAAGTCAGGGCGGTTACTTGGGAGTTCGACTGCCTGCTAGAGGAAGGAACCTACTTTACGAACTGTGGGGTAATGGCCGATCGGGAAGGGGAGCGGAGCTACCTCCATCGGATACTCGACGCCTATATGTTTCAAGTGGCACCCCGTGCAGATCGGATCACAACGGCTTGGGTGAATCTCGGTCTGACCGCGAGATATGATGAGAAGGTAGTGACATGAGGAAGTGCTTGCTTGTCCTGGGGATGCACCGAAGCGGAACCTCCGCCATGGGCGGGGCGCTGAACTGCGCAGGCGTCTCCATGGGGCGAGAGTTGCTAGGTGCCGCTGCCGATAACAAGAAGGGGTACTTTGAAAGTAAAGCGATTCAGGTATTCCACGACAGGCGTCTTCTGCCTCGAATTGGCCGTGATTGGAAGTCCGTGTCACCACTCCCCGCAGCGGGATGGGAATCCAGCGAAGCTGTGGCCGATCTGGTGGCCGAAGCCAAGGAAATCATCCTGGACGAATTTGGCGACTCGGCTCTTTTCGGCATAAAGGATCCCCGGATTTCTCTGCTCGTTCCCTTCTGGATGAAAGTTTTTAATGAACTTGGGATCAGCGTTTGTGTAGTTATCCAGTATCGTCACCCCATCGAAGTTGCGGGGTCCCTGCTGAGCAGGAACAAAACGACTATCGAACAGGGAGTGGCTCTCTGGCTGGAACATGTCATCAATGCGGAGAGATTTACCCGCAATGTTCCCAGGGTATTTACCCACTATCAGGATCTGCTTGATGATCCTGCTGCCATGCTGCAACGGATCGCCAAGGGTCTCGATATCGAATGGCCGAGTCCGGCTGACGAAACTGCGGAAAAGCTGGACAAGTTTCTCGAAAAAAACCTGCGTCACCAGTTGAACGTGGGTGAGCAGAGCATCAGCGAGTTGCCGGAGATAGTTTCCAGGATCTACTCCGCGCACATGCTGGCGATTTCTCAAGGTTGCAACGAAGACAGTGTTCTAGGCACCTTCGACGAGTTGAACCTCGCCTATGAAGGATCACAGAAGTTCTTCAGTGACGCTGCCTTGTTGGCCGGCCTGCGTGAGGCGGAGCTCTTCTTTGATGAAGGAGAAGGGTTCAGCCAGTCGCGGCGAGATAGCCGATACTTTTCAGTGGACTCAAGCGAGAGGGTGTCGCTCGAGTTCGACCTTCCCCGCGACGGAGTCGTCGACGTCAGGCTCGATCCCTGCTCGGAAAGTGTAATTGCCGAGTTGTGCGATGTTGAGCTGCTGTATGACGAACGCCCTGCGGAAAGTATAAAGAAGTATATAAGAACGAACGCAGTGTATCGTTGGGGGGATGTATATTTCTTTGCTGGAGGGGACCCGCAGATCAGATTCAAGGGGCTGGCACAGGAGCACTTCGATGGTGCTTGCAAGGTTCGCGTGAGTTTTGATGTTCTGCAGAGCGGCGACCGTTCCGAGAGAATAATCTCTCCGGTTCATCACCTGTTTTCGGAAGTCAGAAAGCACCAGAAGGAACTCGAAGAAGTACGGGTTGGGCAAGAGCAGCTGAAGTCTGAACGGGACGTTGCGGTCAGCGACAAAGCCCGCGCGGACGTTGAAATCTCCAGGCTCTCCGGCGAGACGACTGCGCTGAAGGGGCGCATCGAGTTGTTCAAGACCAAGCTCGAGCAGGCGCAAGAGCAGAACGCGAATGAGCGCGCGGCCAGTCAGCGGCTGAATGAGCTCGTGCAGGAAAAGGATCGCTCCCTGCAGCTGGCGGTGGATCTGGCGAAAGAACTCGATCTGGCCGCCACCGAAGCACGCGCTGCTGCTGCGGCGAAGGGCGCGGAGGCCGAGCAGGTGAAGGCGAACAGCCAGCTTGAGTTGGCTGCGGCAAACGATCGCATAGCGCAATCCATGCAGGCATTGCGTGAGAGCACGGAGGCCAACGAGCAGCAGAGGATGGAGAATCTCCGTCTGGGTGGCGAGCTTGAGGCCGCTCATCAGCTGCATCAGCAGGTCACCGAGGCCAACCAGAATCTGATCAACGCCAACACGGTGCAACGTGAAGAGCTGAGTGCTTTGAACGAGGCGCGCGTCCGTTTGAGCACTTCGCTTGAGGAGTTGCAAGGTACGCATCAGCAGGGGCTCGATGCCAATGCACGGCTCAAGCAGGCGCTGGCCGCCGCGCAAGGAGAAGCTAAGGGAACCGAGGCTCTGCTGCAGGACTCGCGTCGCGAATCCGAGGGCCGTGCGCAGCAGCTGATTCAATGCAAGGACGAGCTGACGCTCTTGCAGAAGGAGATTGATACGCGCGAGCGAATGTTGCAGGACGCTTCGCTCGAAATACAGCGTACTCGTGCTTCCTTGCATGAAATGACAGAAGAGGCGGATAAGCTGCGTAGCCGATTGGCACGAGTCGGCTTGAGCAGAAGTTGGAGATATACCCGCATCCTGAGAAAAATATTAGGGAAAAAGGGGTGAAGGAATGAGCTACGGTGTGGGCCAAATGCGCGAATATATACGTAAGAAACGAATAGAGAAAAGCGGTCTGTTTGATCAGCATTTCTATGTATCGACATACACTGATGTCGTTGAAAGTGACCTTGATCCCCTCTCCCATTATTACTACATAGGTTGGAAGGAAGGGCGTAGGCCAAACCACTATTTCGACACGAACTGGTATTTGGCAAAGTATCCGGATGTGGTGCGCACCGGAGTGAACCCGCTTTATCACTATGCAAAGTATGGGATAAAAGAAGGGCGATACCCATCTGGGGAATTCACCGGGCGAAAAGCGCCTAACGCGGAAGAGTTGGCCGCCCATAAACCCGCCGCTCAGCGACGTTTTCATGTGGACAGCGCTGCTGTTGCGGCGCTACCACCCGTCGCCAAGCGAAATGAGCTGTCAGGCGGCGTCCAGGCTCTTCCGGTCGCTGGCAAGAACATGGCCATTTATATCCATGTCGCCAATGCGGATGACCTGGCCTTGGCGATGCCGTTCCTCGTCGATCAGACCGGGCAATACCGCGTCCATCTTTCCGCCGACAGTACCCAGTACGCGGCAGTCGTCGAGGGCGCGAAGAGGATATCCACGGATATCAAGGTGTCCGAGCTGGCGCAAGGGCGGAAGTGGTGGAGCTTGCTGCTGCCGCTGCTGAAGGCGGACCGGATGGAGTTCTTCTGCTGCATGAGTACTCAGCAGCTTCGCACCTGGCAGGATCAGGGCCTCAGTCGCTTGCACCAGGAACGGCTGATCGCCCTCAGCTTCCAGGGGCTGATCGGTTCCGAGGCAGTGCTTTCAAACGTCGTGGACGCCTTCGCGCAAAACCCCGATGTCTGGCTCATTGGCTCTGCGCTGTTCCATCGCCCCGTGGCCGCCGCAAGGGGCTTCGATCCTGCGGCTATTCATCCGATTCTGGATCGATGCTCTTCCAGCCTGGCGGGTGACTGGAGTTATTTTGCGAACCATATGTTCTGGGCGCGAATCGGCTTGCTGGAGGCGCTAGTGGAGCTACTCGAGGGCGTGTCCGAGGCTTCGGATCTGGAAGTCGCTGGCGCGGTAAGCCTGCTGCCATTGCTATCAGGGAAGAAGGTCGCGCTGCTTCACGCGCTCGATCGCTCGGCCCGGGCCCATGGGGTAGAGATACCGCAGTCTGGCGATGTTCCGTATACGAGCAGCTTGAAGAACACCATCATTCAAGAAATGAACCTGGGGCAGGACTACGATAGGCTTTTGTCGAGCGCCATGGTTGACCAGGAGTTCTATCGAACCCAGTGCGACCAGACCCAGTTCGAAAATTATGATGCGGTACTCCACTATCTCCGATTCGGTGCGCATCTGGGGCTGGACCCTAGCGAGAGTTTTTCCACCCGGAAGTACCTCTGGCGCTATCCGGATGTCGCACGAGCCGGCGTGAACCCCCTGGTTCACTACATAAAGTATGGAGCGGGCCGCCAGGCTACTCCCGTCTTGTCCAGCTCCCGGGGTGATGGTCGATATCGAGTCTTCGTGTCGTGCTGGCTGAAGAACAAGGAGTCGATACACGACGGGCTATTGGAGCTCTCCGAAAGGTTACTGGCCGATGGCGTGAGGACGACCTTCGTCACCAATGCTGCGACCTTGCTTTCGGAGCCCGGGGTCGAGGCGCTCTCGACGGACTTCCTAATTTCCAACCTGTACCCCAAGTTGTCTTCCTGCAACGTCAGTTTCCCCGATTGGTTGACAGAAATTGTGGAGATGACGAGGTGTTGGGAAGAGGTAATGATGACGTCGGGAGGCGCGGGAGGAGACGTCGGCATTGAAGCGCGAGTCAGATCCGCTTACGCCTTCTGGAAAGTACTTTTTGAAGAGTTCAAGCCGCGGATGATGCTTATCTGGGGCAGTACTGCGCCGCTGAGCAAGCTCCACTACAGGCTCTGCCAGGATCTTTCCGTTCCTTCGCTGATTATTGAGCGCGGGCATTTCCCTGGAACTATTTCGATTGACCTGCTTGCTCAGTTCGGGCGAGGCGGAATCAATCTCAGGCCTCACTCCGCCCTGCTCGCCAATGTGAACTGTTCGGAGAGTGACATTCGTCACTATGCTGAGTGGGTGCGCAAGAATCAGGAGTCGCCCTATTCGAGCAAGAACTCCAAGGAGAACGTAGAGGAACTACTGTCGACCTTCCGTGCCGAGCACCGGAAAATTGTCCTGTTCATTGGCGTCAACGACCTGGGATCGGGCACGGCTTATGCGGGACGGGTGGGAGTGGAGGAGCACTCGAGTTTGTTCAGTTCCTCCTTGCAGGCGTTCCACGCGGTCAGGGATGCGCTGCGCGCTATCGATCCAAAAGCGGTGCTCATGTTGAAGCCGCATCCGTCCGACAAGACGAACTATTCAGCTCTGCTTTCGGAAAGCGATGTCCTGGTGGACTCCCATAACATCAACTCGCTGATCGTGGCGGCTGATGTTTGCGTTTCCCTGTCCACTACGGCACTGGCCCGGTGCATGCTCGAAGCCAAGGCGACATTGAATGTCGGGATATCCGATATCAGCATGAAAGGTGCTGCCTATGAGTGCTCGAGTCTGACCGATATTCCTGTACAGCTCAGGGCTGCGTTGCATGGGGAAGGGCTCGAAGAGCGTAGCCGTAAGGGCTTTGCGTTTATTAAATATATATTTGAAGAGCAGTTGGTTGGTATCGATGAAACCACTCCTGCGAGACTCGACATAAGAGATCTGAGTGAATTCATCAGTGGCCGGATAGCATCGAACCTGGTCGTGGGTAAAGTTGATGAGCGACTTCAGGGGCGGAACTTGCTTCGCCGACTCTTCAATCCTGCCAATCCCATCTTCTACAAGGAAGACTACAGTACGGCCGGCGTGAAGCCCTCCCGTGGTGTGGATGTGGTCATTCCGGTGTACGGCGACGCCGCCATCACTAAGGCATGCATAGATAGCGTGCTCCTGGCTAGGGGGCAGGATGATTACCGGATCGTCGTGATCTTCGACGCCAGCCCCTATGACGACGTCAAGGCGCTGCTGGAGGGCTATCGTTCGACGGAAGGCGTAGTCGTGCTTTTCAATCCCGTCAATGTGGGATATCCCGCTACAGCCAACAGGGGGATGGCCTACTCGCAGGATAGGGATGTCATTCTGCTCAATAGCGATACGCTCGTTACCCCAGGGTGGGTAAGCAGGCTGCAGCGCCATGCGTATTCGTCGGACGAGGTTGCCACCGTTACGCCGTTCTCGAACAATGCGTCCATTTTCAGCCTTGCAGACTTCCCGCGAGGCGCAGAGCTCCATGGCGGTCTCGAGGAAGTCGCGAGGGTGAATGAGGTACTGGCTTCTGCCGGCGGCGATACGATCGACGTGCCAGTGGGCCACGGCTTCTGCATGTACGTGAAGCGCACCGCGTTACGGGAACTGGGTTTCTTCGACGAAATTCTCTTTGGGCGGGGCTACAGCGAGGAAGTGGACTTTTGTCTGCGCGCCCGCAGTCTCGGCTTCAAGAACGTCTGCGCAACGGATGTGTATGTCGGCCATGTAGGTGGGGTGAGTTTCGCAGACACCGCCAATGCGCGGAAAGTGGCAGCTCGCAAGATAATCTCGGATAAATTCCCGGACTATTTCCCCGAGATCAAGAAATTTGTGAGTGCGGACCCGTTCGCCAGCTACAGAAAGCTAGTTTGAAAGAACTATTTTTGATGTTGAGTATTCTTGGTCGTGTTATTTGATCTCCGGCCACCAAAGGAGGAAACTTGGTGATTCCCGATCGTAAAAAGTTAACGGTGCTGGATTGCACACTCCGCGATGGCGGCTATTACAACAACTGGGATTACCCGACCGGCCTGGTTCGTCGCTATCTGGAGGTCATGAAGCGAGCGGGAATCGACTACGTGGAGCTTGGTCTGAGGACCGAGTCTGCGGATTCATTCGCCGGGCCGTACGCATTCACGGTCGATGAATGGATCAGGCACATTGGCGTTCCTGAAGGAGTGCGCGTCGGTGTGATGTGCAACGCCAAGGACCTCTTGAAAGGTGGCCCGGGTGCAGTAGAGCGATTTTTTGCGAAAGCTGAAGACTCTCCTGTCGAGCTGGTGCGAATCGCTGCTCATTTTTCAGAGATAGATAATTGCGCTGAAATTGTTCTGGCTCTGCATTCGCTGGGGTATCGAGTCGGCTTCAACTTCATGCAGTCGAATGGTCGCTCTGCAGAGGAACTGAGCAGCAAGGCCAGGCTGCTCTCCGAGTGGCCCGTCGATGTGCTTTATTTCGCCGATTCCATGGGGAACATGTCGGCGAAGGACGTTGCATTCATAGTTGCCGCCCTGCGCGATGGGTGGGACAGGGAGCTTGGCTTCCACGCTCACGACAATATGGGGTGTGCGTTGAGCAACTGCATGGCCGCCATCGAGCTGGGGGTGACCTGGATCGATGCGACGGTGCTGGGGATGGGGCGTGGCGCGGGTAACGCCCGGATAGAGAATCTCTTGCTGGCCCTTGCCGAAAATGGAGGTCATGACGTCGACCTCAGCAGCTTGCTCAACCTGGTAGTCGAGGAATTCCAGCCACTGCAGAAGAAGTACGGCTGGGGGCCCAACCTCTACTACCACCTGTCGGCAATGTACGGGGTGCACCCGACCTATGTTCAGGAGATGCTGAGCGACGACAGATACAAGCCCTCGGCAATCATCACCGCATTGCGCCGGCTGGGCGAGTCGGGCGCTACGGGCTTCTCCCAGGATAGATTGCTGGACGCTACGCAAGAGCAAAGGGATTCCGTGCTGGGTACCTGGAGCCCGAAAGGATGGCTTCAAGGGCGGGATGTCCTCATGATCGGCCCGGGCTCGGGGGTAAAACAGCACCTTGAGGGGCTGCTGCATTACATAAGCACCAAGAAGCCGTACGTCATCTGCATCAACAGCAATGATTGGTTCCCTGTCGACAAGGTCGACGCGTGGGTCGCCTGTAACCGGCAGCGCCTGCTGCTGGACCGGGACTTTTACGCGAACAACCAGGGAACCCTGGTCGTGCCGGTCGGCTTGATCGACGAGGAAGAGCTTTCCGTGTGGAAACACTGGAATATCCTCGACTATGGCATGGTCGTTCAGAAGGGCCATTTCGAAGTAGGTGAATTGACTGCCGTTCTTCCTGCGGCCCTGTCGGCCATTTATGGTCTCGGGATATGCAGTGTGGCTGGTGCCAATAGAGTCTTGCTGGCCGGATTCGATGGCTACGAGTTGGGCGATCCCCGTCATAGCCAGATGGAAATGGCGTTGAAGTGCTACCGGGATTATCAGGACTCCATACCGCTGGTAGCTATTACGCCAACTTCTCTTTCGCTGCCAGAGACGTCTCCGTACGCGCCGCGGATCTAGTTAATACACTATGTGGTCGGCTCGGGGGCTACTGCCATCGGGCCTTTTTATCTCAGAGCCTACTTGAAATAATGATAACTTCGAACGGCAGCTCGCCAACCCACAGGAACTGCTTTGATCTAGTCCGGCATTTTGCGGCGTTCATGGTGTTGTTCAGCCATCATTTTGCATTATCGGGAATGACAGAGCCTTCTTTTTTGGGTATGCATTCGCTGGGTGGACTGGCAGTTGTAATTTTCTTTTCGATATCTGGCTATCTGGTCACCAAGAGCTTCGTCCGCTCGGCCAACTTCTATGATTATCTGGAGAAGCGGGCGAGGAGGATATTTCCTGGCTTGATTGCCTGCTCTGCGGTAGTCGTATTCGTTGTCATACCTTTTTATGTGGAGCTGGGCTATTTCGACTATCTCAGCGAAGAAAGGACCTGGAAGACCTTCCTTTCGGCGTCCATGCTGCTGGGCATAAGGTATGCGGGAATTTTTTCTGATTTTATCTATAGCGGTACGATAAATGGCAGTCTCTGGACTTTGCCAATCGAGTTTCTGTGCTACCTGATTGTTGGTGTCGTACTGGTTTTCTCCAGAACTGTAAAGGCACCTCTCGCTCTTCTTGTGGTCAGCTTCGTAGGTATGCTGGTTGTTCGGGAAAACTCCATAAATTATACGTTCTATGCGATTTCCCTCGAGCGACTCATGATGTTCCTCATGGTCTTTTCGCTGGGTGGTGTGCTTGCGCTCACCGAGTCTATTTGGATGGCAAAGACCAGTAGGATATATCTGATAGTCGCCTCTATGGCTGTTCTCTTTGTTTTCAAGGGCCGGCCGGAAATGATGGTGCTTGGCAATATGGCGATCTGCGTCATTGTGATCGCATTTTGTACCTCCTTCTCTGAAAGCCTGATTGCCGGACGGTTCGATGTTTCGTACGGGGTTTATATTTACGCCTTCCCTGTGCAGCAACTGGTTATCAATAATTTCAGTTACGGACTTTATTCCGAAATGGCGCTTTCGGCGTTATTCACTCTTGTCCTCGCGATTGCGTCCTGGTTGCTCGTCGAGAAGCCTATGCTCAAGCGGGGCAAGGGCTGAAGTGCAGGCAAATACTCAACGTGATCCTCAAGGCGCCATATTCGTGTTACAGATTCGAGCTGCATGACTAGCGTTTTAATGAGGGTCCTGCGCAAGGCTTCCTCTTTGATGAGGAGCCTGTCCGGCCGGTTGCGCAGGAGCTTCTTTCAGCGCTGGCGAGCGCGTCAGTGGAAGGACAAGCATTCACGTGTCTTCATATCCTGCTGGTTGAAATCGACTGAGTCTGTCCATGGTGCGCTTGTTCAACTGGAGCGGAGTCTCGCGAATAAAGGAATTCGGCTGACCTTTGTTACAGATGCCCCCGTTCTTGTGAGTTCCTTGCGCCTGGATATCATTCGCTCAGGGTTCTTCGTCAGCTCTCCACGGCGCTATGACTCACCTGTCCCGGACAATGTGGCTCAATGGCTTTCAGGGATACTGAGCTACGAACGGTTCTGGCTCATGTCTTCCGGCAGGCCGTTGCCTGATCTGCAGCGGCATAGCGAGGCGATCAGCGATGGTTATCACTATTGGCTTGAAGTGCTGAGGGAAAACCGTCCGGCGCTAATGTTGGTTTGGGGAAGCACCGCGCCACTGAGCCAGTTGCATTTGAAACTGTGTGGCGAGTTATCCATCCCGGTGCTCGTACTCGAAAGGGGGCACTTCTCCGGAACCCTGATGCTGGATACGGTTGGCCAGTTTGCTTTCGGCGGCTTTGGGCTACAGCCTCAACGGGTATTGTTCGGTAAGTCGCAAGGGCAAGGCGGAGCATATCGCCACTATTTGGAGTGGGTTAAGTCAAACACAGCGCTACCTTACGCATCGTATAACGTTGCTGCGCTGTCAGAATTCCGCGAAATGCTGGAAAGTACGAAGAAAAAAGTGATTCTCTTTATCGGGGTCAATGATCTTGGGACTGGCAGTCTTCTCTCCTCTTTTGGAAGTTGGCAAGAAAGTGACAATCCTTTCTCATCGACACGTGCGGGATTGAAGTCAGTCATAGATGCGATGAACGTGGTCGCCCCCAATGACATTCTGCTTTTCAAGCCTCATCCATCCGATCGTGGAAATTACGCTGACCTTGTCACAGGGAACGTCCATCTTGCCAAAGATGTAAACATCAATTTCCTGATAGAGAATGCGGACGTTTGCGTTTCTCTTTCGACTACCGCCTTGGCCAGGGTATTGGCCAGCGACAAGCCGCTGGTCACGCTGGGCTTCACCGAATTGAGCCAGAGAGGTGTTGCCTATGAGTGTCAAACGATGCAGGAAGTGCCCGCCATGCTGCGGGCTGCGCTTTGTCGTGACAATTTCCCGGAGCGCGTTACCAACGGGCATGCGTACATTGGCTCTCTATTCGAGAATTACCTCATTGCAATCGACCAGGATGTTCCTTGCCGGATTGATATGGAGGATCTGTGCGAGTTCATCGTCGAAAGGGTGAGACACTGTGGGTAAAGTAATCCAAGGCATCGTCCCTGTGGGTTGCTGCCATGTCTCATGCATGGACAAACCTGAGGGGCAGGTATGATTCAGAAAGGTATCGTGTGGCATCAGGGTAATGTGACCCGCCAAGAGCGAGAAGGATTACTGCAGCAGGCCGGCGTCACGATCTGGTTGACCGGCTTGAGCGCATCCGGCAAGTCGACACTGGCATTCGCTCTGGAGCGTCGATTGCTTTCGGCCGGAAGGGCCTGCTTCACCCTGGACGGGGATAATGTCCGCCACGGCCTGAACAGGAATTTGGGGTTCTCCATTCAGGACCGCTCGGAAAATATCAGAAGGGTGGCTGAAGTTGCCCGGTTGATGAACGAGGCGGGACTGATAGTGGTCGTTGCGTTGATCTCGCCATTGCGTGCCGATCGGCTCATGGCAAAAGAGGTCATTGGTGCGGAGTGCTTCAAGGAAGTGTATGTCAGCACTCCACTCGAGGCCTGCGAGGCCAGGGATCCGAAAGGGCTCTATGGAAAAGCAAGGGCGGGAGAGCTCGCCGAGTTCACCGGGATATCTTCGCCCTACGAGTCTCCTCCTATGCCCGATCTGATCATCAATACACTTGAAGCGCATATTGATGATGCAGTCGAGCAGCTTTACGGACTTATCAAGAGTTCCTGATTCGAGGTTTCTATGCCTGGCCGGCAATTTGCGTGTTGAGAAGCGACTCGATACTGTCCTGAATGACAATTTTTTTGTCGCTGAAATATGCCGACCACTCTTTGAATTCGCTCCACGCGCTCAGGAACACGAAGTCCAGCCCAGCCGCCGCGGCGCACTGATGATCGAAGCGGCTGTCGCCAATGAACAACGCTGGCTTCTGAATGTTTTGCCGCTCGATTTCTCTTTCCAGTATGACGTCCTTTGGCGTTGGGCTGCCAAAGATGCCGCCGTCGAAGTATTCCGTCAGACCGCGGGCCATGAATACGTCCCCCAGCTCTGCCTGATCGCCGCCCGAAACAATCAGCCAGCGGCTGTCGGCAGTGATCTCGCGCAGCTTTTCGAGGCCGGGCGCGATGGCGCAGGTCAGGAGTCCATCGCGGACAAAGTTTGCGTAGTTTTCAAGGACTACCTCGAGTTCGCTGTCCCACGATGTCCTGTTCAGGATGTCGCGGAAGAAATGCTCGAATTTTTTATAGCGAGAAATACCACCATTTGCGACGTGGAATTCCACAAGCTTGGTGGCTGGGTCCTTTCCATAGTCCAGCGCCGCTCGGTAGAAGGCATCGGTTTTTATCCGATTGGAGTCCAATATAACCCCGTCGCAGTCGAAGACCAGGCACTCGTACTTGCTCAGAGTGGCATTCATGGGAGCTTGCCTTCCTGAATTGCAGCTTCGGCGCGCAACACGTCCTCGGGATTGTCCACGGCGATTGAACTGGTGGACAGTTCGATCATCCTTACTTCCCAGCCAAGTTCCAGGAAGCGAAGGATTTCGATGTCCTCTATGCTTTCCAGTGGAGTCTTTTTCGTTTGCGAGCTGAAAGCCTCGAGTGCTTTGCGGGGGAAGGCATAAACGCAAACCTGGCGATGGCCAGTAATGAACCTGTCGTCTTTCGTTCCGGGAATTGTCGCGCGGGACATATAGAGCAGTCGCCCATCAGGACGCATTACAACTTTCGGTGTACTGGTACTGCGGAAGTGCTCTTCCTCCAGTATGGGGCAGAAGCCGTTGAGGACATCACCCGGGAAATCACTGATCTTTTCGATAATCGATCTGAGGTCCTGCGGATTGAACAGGGGTTCGTCCCCCTGGACATTGATGAACACTTCAGAGTCAATCAATCTTGCGCATTCGGCGACCCGGTCCGTGCCGGTGAGGCAATCTTTCGAGGTCATCAGGACCTGGATGCCATGTGCTTCGCAGACGGTCTTGATTCTATCG
The DNA here is from genome assembly GCF_003626975.1 of Pseudomonas sp. DY-1. Classification (NCBI taxonomy): domain Bacteria; kingdom Pseudomonadati; phylum Pseudomonadota; class Gammaproteobacteria; order Pseudomonadales; family Pseudomonadaceae; genus Pseudomonas; species Pseudomonas sp. DY-1. Next base: position 4,572,598 of record NZ_CP032616.1, read on the forward strand.
TCGTCAGTTGCGACGAAGATCTTTTCCGGAGGGCAGGCCTTTGCACATTGATCATAGGTTCTTATGATCATCGGAATGCCGCATATCTCTACGAGTGGCTTTCCGGGAAGTCGGCTGGACTCATATCGTGCCGGAATGATAACGCTGAAATTGTGCTCTTTCTTCAAGTTGAAGCTCTCCGTCGCAGCAAGCGGAGCATGTTACACCTCCCCCAGTCCGCGTGGCTACCGCACCCGAGGGGCGGCGCAATGCCCAGTGTATGTTCTGGTCCACCGTTAAAACAGGGGAGATGTCCTGCCGATCCTTTCGTCGGATGGCGAGTTATTTTGGACTGGCGACTTGCTTAGTGCGGGCGCTTTTCGATGTTCCTGTATGTATCTTGTCTACCGCTGCTCATTGATGATGCTTGGTTTATTCGGATAGTGCGATTGTGCTTTAATGGGCGGCCATATTTGAGGCGCATGGCTGCTCGCACTACTACAGCGAGGGGCTTGTTAGCGCCATCAAATGTCGTCGGTATGGACGGGGCCCCGCGGCATCAAAAGGTTCTCTGGGAGTATTCCGTGCACGAAAGTTGAGTGCGGTGTCCTTTTGTTCTTTAAGGGGGAGATCCCCAGCATCCGGAGTCGCGAGCGGGGCTTTCGAGTCCGCTGGCAGTGTTCGGGCTTATATTTGACGAGTGGGGACTTCCCATTTGCGCGTGTTTTTTTCAGATTTCTTGGCAGGACGATCTGCCTGCTATTGGTCCAACTATCAGAGGAAGGGTATGAAAAAAGAACTAATGGCGGTGCTTGTTGCAAGCGCCATGTTGAGTTTGCAAGGGTGTGGCGATGAGTCCAAGTCGGACAAGGTCGGCACTGCCGCGCCTTCTCTGACCGAAGCCGCCGTGGTATCCGCGGTGGGAGCCCCTGTGGTGAAGCGTATCGTCAAGCAGGGAGAGGCTTGCGCCATCAGTCGCTACAAGTTTTCTCGTGACACCGTTGGCATGACGCTGGAGTTCAGCTGCGGTCGCACCAATATTTCCTGGCACAAGGCTGAAGGGGAGTCTGCTAGCCAGGCCCAAGCCGGTCAGGAGCTCGCGCGGCGCGCGCTGGCGGGCATGTCGGGTGCCGATGGCGCCGAAGTGGACGCGGCTCTGAAGGGAGAGGTTTTCCGCCTCAAGAGTCTTGGTCGTGGCTTGAAACTGAGTGGCTCCTGCAAGTCCAATAATTGCCTCATTACCATCTCGGGAGAGGTTGCACGAGATTCTGAGGTTGCAAAGAGCAGCAGCTAATATATTCCGCAATTCGGAGCATGGGGGCTGGGCGGGGGATAATGACGACCGGATCTGCCCCAATGCTTCATAGGTTGATTAAGCCAAAAGAAATGATGCCTGTATGTTTGAGTCTAATTCTCACAGGAGAATGCCGGTTTCGGCTGCGGTCGCCTGGGAGTGGCATCCGTGACTGGTCGCCAACGCTAGAGCTTTTTTCGAGCTGCCTCGTTCGATGTAGGCACCGCGCACCATTTCATCTTCGGTGCGTCGGGCACAATCCTGAGCGTCGCGTTTGGTGCGGAAGGTCTTGGAGGTGGTCGGCCGGCCGGTTTTTCGGATAACCGCTTTCCAGGTGCCTGAGGGGGACTTTACGAAGGTTGCCACATGTTCTCCGAGGGTGGCTCGGCACAGGACTGTACCGATTGCGTACCTCGGGAACATCTGATTACGGGGTCAAAAACGAAGAGTCGTTCCAAACCCTTGATGTATATGGTGCCGGCACCAGGAATCGAACCCGGGACCTACTGATTACAAGTCAGTTGCTCTACCAGCTGAGCTATACCGGCCAGAAGGGGCCGCCATTATAGCGATTGGGCGGGGCGAGTAAACCTCTGCGAAGCAGGTTGGAGAGGTTTTGTGCATCAGCGGCGATCGGCTTATGCACAATGGTGATGCTTTTGGGTACGGTGGTTCTGGAAATTTGTGCGCTGTGTCTCGGAATTCGGCAGGTTGTTGTTTCTATTCGACTTTTGGTTTGCGATTAAAAAGTGATCAGTCCGCGTCGTTCGCGTAGACGGAGGCGTTTCGGCGGGTTGCCCAGATTTCATCAACAAAGTTATCCACAGGTTCTGTGGGTAAGGCTCAGCGTTCGGCCAGAATCAGGATGTTCCGTGGGGTGAGCTGAGTAGGGCAGAAGCTGCCGAGCCTCACCTGGTAGCCCTGCTCCTCGAGATACAAGGCTCGGTCCAGTAGCAGCCAGAGTTCCAGGGGCCGACGGAACAGGCTGCGGGGGAGTTCCAGGTTGCGCACCACGGCTAATCGTTGCCAGCCGGCGATTTCCAGTGCCTTCCAGTCGCATTCTGCTGGCTGAGGGAGTGCCTTTAGCTCGCAGAGGTCCACGCAGTACGCGGAGAATGGCTTGTCCAGCCAGTTGGTGGCGAGAGAGGGAACGGTTAGGTAGCTGTCTTCGCCAGTCAATTTCCGTTGCAGCAGGTCGAACGCCAGCCTTCGTGCCATGGAGTTGTCGCGCTGGCGGCGGTCGCGAGCGCCGGCGGTGACGGTTTCGCTCATCGGCAGGCGCAGGTCGGCTCGGCTGAGATGCAGTGTGGACGCCTTGGCTGCTGCGGAAAGCGGCTCATAGCTCGGCGTCCGGATGCGGTTGTAGCAGCAGGGGGCGACGGCCAGTTGGCGGCAACCGGCCTCGCTGGCCAGTTGCAGCAGGCGCACATGCAGATCGCCACAGGCGTGCAGCGCAACCGCGGTGTGCTCGGCCGCAACGTGGCGTATGGCGTTGTCGGCCAGGGCATCTTGCTCGCGGTGCTGGGCGGCGAGACCAAGACGCTGGCTGAGTTGCTGGCCACCAGCTACCAGCCGCGGGTCGAGTTCGATGCAGGTCAGTGGTGTGCCGTCATGGGCCAGGCGCCGCCCCAGGTGCCCCTTGCCGGCGCACCAGTCCAGCCAATGCTCTGAGGACTGGCGAAAACCCAGTCGGCTGGCGAAGGCATTGATCTGCTGCCATTTGCGTCCGGGCACGTCCACCGTGAAGGCATTGGGTAGCGTTTCTGTCCATACCGCGGGCAGTTCGCCAATGCGGCAAAGTTCGGCGGAGCGAGCTGCAAGCTGTGGATAAGGGGCCGGCGCCTGCAATTCTTCAGGGCGATTGTGGATGGCGTCGGCATCGGCCAGGGAGCGTTCGCGGAGCCATACGGCCAGCTCAGGATGCTCGCTCTCCCAAGGCAGCGTCAGTTCGGTGAAGGGGGCCGGTCGCCAGATCGACTGATGCGCGCAGAGGAATTCATCGAGGGCGGTGAAGCGTTCCCGCAGGTGCGGGCCTTGGAGGGGCGCGGGGCTGGTCATGCTGGCGAAGCGATTGGCGTCAGGGGCGGCGATTATAGCGCCGCCAAGGCCGCTCCTCATCCGGGGACGAGGAGCGGTCGAGGCTCAGCGGCCCTGGAGGGCATCCACCCGCAGTTTGTGCTCGAGCAGGCGGAAGGCCCGAACCAACACGTAGGCGATCAGCAGGTAGAAGAGGCCGGCGGCAAAGAATATCTCCACCGGCAGGTAGGTGCGGGCGATGATCGTCCGCGCCATGCCGGTGAGTTCCAGCAAGGTGACGGTACTGGCCAGGGCGCTGGCCTTGATCATCAGGATCACTTCGTTGCTGTAGGCGGGCAGGCCGATGCGCGCGGCGCGCGGCAGGATGATGTAGACCAGTGCCTGGAAGCGTGACATGCCGAGCGCCCGTGCTGCCTCGATCTCGCCTGGCGGAACGGCCTGGATGGCACCACGCAGGATTTCGGCGATGTAGGCCGCCGTGTGCATGGTCATGGTGATCACGGCGCACCAGAACGGGTCGCGCAGGTAGGGCCAGAGCGGGCCTTTGCGCACCGATTCAAACTGCGCCAGGCCGTAGTAGACCAGGAAGAGTTGCACCAGCAGCGGCGTGCCACGGAAGAAGAAAATGTAGCCGTAGGGCAGGGCGCGAACGTACCAGTGGCGCGATGCGCGGGCGATGCCCATTGGCAGCGCGAGGATCAGGCCGGCGACCACCGCAATGGTCACCAGCTCCAGGGTCAGGACTGCGCCTTGGGCCAGTTGCGGCAGGTATTTGAGGATGACTTCCCAGTTCATGCTGCGCTCCGCTTGAAGCCACGGCCTGCGCGCTTCTCAAGCCAATGCATGCCGATCATCGCAAGGATGGTCAGGCCCAGGTAGATGAAGGCGGCCACCATGTAGAAGGTGAACGGCTGCTTGCTGGCGGTCACGGCGATCTGCGAACGACGCATGATTTCCTCGAGGCCGATCACGGAGACCAGTGCGGTGTCTTTCATCAGGATCATGAACAGGTTGCCCAGACCCGGCAGAGCGATGCGCCACATCTGCGGCAGGATGACCCGCCAGAGGATGCGCGCCTTGGACAGTCCGAGGGCCATGCCGGCTTCTCTGTGTCCTTTCGGTATGGCCAGGATGGCGCCGCGGAAGACTTCGGTGGCGTAGGAGCCGAAGCACAGGCCCAGGGCAATGGTGCCGGCGGCGAAGGCGTTGAGTTCCAGTTCTGGAAGGCCCAGCCATTCGCCAAGGGTGCGCATCAGGTTGACCGTGCCGAAGTAGATCAGCAGCACCCAGAGCAGCTCGGGGACCCCGCGCACGATGGTGGAATAGGTGCCACCCAGCCACTGCAGTGGCTTGATGGAGGAAGTCCTGGCCAATGCACCGAGCAGGCCGAGCACCAGTCCCACCGCCAGCGCGGAAAGCGCCAACTTGATGGTCATGAGGGTGCCCGCGGCCAGGGCTGGGCCGAATCCGTAAAGGTCGAGGGTCATGAGAGCTCAAGCGCCGGTGCCGCGCGAGGGCGGCACCGGACGGGCAGGTCAGTAGATGCTGAAGGGGAAGTACTTGTCGTTGATCTTCTTGTAGGTGCCGTCGGCAACGATTTCCTTCAGCGCGGCGTTCAGCTTCTCGCGCAGCGGGTCACCCTTGCGCACGGCAATGGCGATCTTGTCGTTGTCGAATACCGGGTCGCCCTTGAACTCGAAGTCCTTGCCCGCGTCGCTCTTGAGCCATTCCCAGTTCACGAACTTGTCGGCCAACACGCCGTCGACGCGACCGGAGGACAGGTCGAGGTAGGCGTTTTCCTGGGTGTCGTACAGCTTGATGTCGACAACGTCCTTCATGTTGTCTTCCAGCCAGGTGCCGGCGATGGTCGCGCGCTGGGCGCCGATCACCTTGCCTTTCAGGCTTGCCTTGTCAGTCTTGAAGTCAGTGCCTTTCGGGGCAATGAACTGCAGCTTGTTGGTGTAATAGGGGTCGGTGAAGTCGACGGCCTGCTTGCGCTCTTCGGTGATGGACATGGAGGCGGCGAGGAAGTCGAATTTCTTGGCGTTCAGGGCGGGGATGATGCCGTCCCAGTCGGAGGTGACCACTTCGCACTCGGCCTTCATCTTGGCGCAGAGAGCCTGGGCGATCTCGACGTCGAAGCCGCCGGCCTGGCCGCTGGCATCGATCAGGTTGAAGGGAGGATAGGCGCCTTCGGTGCCGATCTTGAGCTTGTCGGCGGCGACGGCGCTGGTGCCGAAGGCGAGGGTAGCGGCCGCGGCCAGCAGAATCTTCTTGTAGTTCTTCATTACGCTCTTTGCTCCGTGTTTTAGCGATTGCTGGACATGAATTGTTTACAGCGCGCCGATTGCGGGTTGTCAAATACCTTCTCTGGCGGACCCTGCTCTTCTACCAGTCCCTGGTGAAGAAAAACCACTTCGCTGGAGACGTTCCGGGCGAAGTTCATTTCATGGGTGACCAGCAGCATGGTCCGGCCTTCCTCGGCCAGCGCGCGGATCACGTTAAGCACTTCTTGTACCATTTCCGGGTCCAGCGCCGAGGTGGGTTCATCGAACAGGATGACCTTCGGTTGCATGGCCAGGGTGCGGGCGATGGCCGCACGCTGCTGCTGGCCGCCGGAAAGCTGGGTCGGATAGACATGGCGCTTGTCGGCGATACCGACCTTGGCCAGCAGGGCTTCGGCGATTTCGGTGGCCTCGGCCTTGCTCTGGCCAAGCACGCGGCGTGGCGCTTCGATGATGTTGTCGAGCACCGTCATGTGCGGCCAGAGGTTGAAATTCTGGAAGACGAAGCCGATCTCGCTGCGCATGCGATTGATCTGCTTGTTGTCGGCGGCGACCAATTCGCCTGTGCGGCTCTGCTTGAGCTTGAGCTCTTCGCCAGCTACGAGGATCTGGCCCTGGTGAGGGTTTTCCAGGAGGTTGATGCAGCGCAGGAAGGTGGACTTGCCGGAGCCGGAGGAGCCGAGGATGGAGATCACATCACCGTCATTGGCGGTGAGGGATATGCCCTTGAGCACTTCGAGATCGCCGTAGCGTTTGTGCAGGTTGCGGATTTCAAGCGCTGGCGTGGCTTGGGCCATGGGGGGTCCTCTTGTTTTTCGTGGGCACTCTGGCGGTGGGGCGGCCTTCCTGGCGAGGGCAAGCTAGCATAGCGCTTTGCCACGCGAAAGCCGACGAAGGCCCCTTGGATGGCTCTATGGGCGTGTTTGTCGCATCGCTGCAGTTGCTTGTCGCGGTAGCAAAAAAGCCTCGGCTGCAGGCTGAAGTGCCCGGAAGTTGCACCTTGGTGCAAGCTTTCTGCCTTTTTCCTTTTGGATCAATCAGTTATTGGATTGGCGTGACGAAAGCGCCGGGATCGGTCCCTGTTTGCCCAAGGGGCTGCGGTCTGTCCTGAAGCAGCGCGATGAGGGCGGGCTCGGGTAGGGGCTTGGCGAAGTAGTAGCCCTGGCCGAAATCACAGCCCAGGGATTTGAGAATCGTCAGGTGCCGTTGGGTCTCGACTCCTTCTGCTACGACTTCCAGTCCCAGGTTGCGGGCCAGGCTGAGGATGGTTTGCACGATTTGCAGGCCTTCCGGGCACTGGTCTAGCTGGATCATGAACGAGCGGTCGATCTTCAGGACGTCCAGCCGGAAGCGATGCAGGTAGCTCAGGGAGGAGTAGCCCGTGCCGAAGTCGTCGATGCTGATGCGTACGCCGAGGTCGTGTAGTTGCTGGAGCACGATGATGGTCCGCTCGGAGTCGGCCATGGATACGCTCTCGGTGATTTCCAAATGCACGCAATCTGGAAGGATGCCGGCTTCATTGATGATGGCGCCCACTTGCAGTACCAGGTCGTGTTGCGCGAACTGCCGGGCGGAGAGGTTGATGCTGACTGTCAGTGGCGGCTGAGTTGGCAGCTCGCGTTGCCAGCGAGCCACACTGCGGCAGGCTTCGCGCAGCACCCACAATCCGAGGGGCAGAATCAGTCCAGTATCTTCGGCAACCTGGATGAATTCGCCTGGGTAGACCAGGTCTCCTTCTGGAACCTGCCAGCGCACCAGTGCTTCGACACCGACCAGTTCCCCGCTGGCCAGGCAGACGATGGGCTGGTAATGGAGCACGAACTCGCCATTTTGCAGGGCGTTGCGCAGGCGTGTTTCCAGGGTCAGCCGGCCCACCGCCAGCTCGTGCAGGCTGTGGTCGAACATCTCGAAGCGGTGCTTGCCCAGCGTCTTGGCGCGATACATGGCGAGGTCCGCGTGGCGCAGGATTTCCTCGGCCGATTCGTAACCCAGGTCGCTTGGCGCGATACCGATGCTGGCGCTGATATAGAGCTGCTCGCCATTGATCAGGAAAGGTGGCTCCAGGGCGTCGAGAAGGCGCTCGGCGACTCGTACCGGGGCGTCGGGATTGCCGATGCAGTCCAGCAGGATGGTGAATTCATCGCCGCCCATGCGTGCCAGTGTGTCGGTCTGTCGCAGGCAGCCACCCAGGCGCGTGGCGACCTGGATGATCAACAAGTCGCCGGCGAGGTGTCCGAGGCTGTCGTTGACCAATTTGAAGCGGTCGAGGTCGATGAACAGGACGGCGAAGGCTGCTTCCCGGTGCCGGTTGCAGCGAGCTACCGCGCGGGAGAGTCGATCAGAGAAGAGCGCGCGGTTGGGCAGGCCGGTCAGCGGATCATGGAAGGCGTCGACCAGTTGCTCTTCGGCGCGTTTGCGTTCGACCACTCGCCCCATCTGGACGCCGATCTGTGCCATCAGGTGCAGCAGCTTCTCATCGGGCTCCAGCACGCAGTTGGCGAAGAACTCCAGTACGCCGACGACCTCGCTGCCCGCCAACACAGGGAAGGCCGCCGCGGCCCGGAGGCCGGCTTGGCCCGCGGCATCCACGCGGCAAAATTCGGGGGTCTGACTGATATCGGCGATCCACGCCGGGGTGCCGCTGCAGAGCACGCGGCCAGGTAGGCCGAAGCCCGGAGGAAACTCCATGGTTTCGGTTACCTGGCGGAATTCGTGGAAGCGCTGCTCATCGGCGTAGTGCCAGATTGCAGCCGAGCGCAGCCGCGCTTCGCCTTCGACTTGGTCGGTCAGGTAGGCGTGGCCGATCTGCCAGCCGGTGTACTGGCAGACGCTGGCTACAGTGAAACTCAGTCCGTCGGCTACGGTCGCGGCACCGTTGGCGGCATCGGCGATGGATTCGAGCAATTGCAGCTGCAGTTGTTTTTCGTAGAGTTCGCGCAGGCCGTGCTCGGCTATCTGCTCCGCTTCCAGGCGCGCCTGGTGTTCGCGTTGCAGGCGCCGGCGAAGTTTGTCGGCTTCCGGATCGCGCGATGCACCGTCCATGCTCGATCAGCCCTGGCAATTGCCGTAGAAGGTGATTCGGCAGCGGCATTCATTGTCGCCGCGGTGCATGCAGGCAAGGTGGTCGATGCCCAGAGACTCTCCAAAATGCATCGCCGCACCCTCGATGAAGCCGTGGGCCAGTGCACATAGGCGGCGTGGCGAGCGGTAGGTCATCATCAGTGTGCCGTCGGGGTCGTCGCGGAACCCGAAAGTGGGAACGTCCGCGCCGGGATAGATCATGCGAACTTCGGGATGAATGATCTGATTGACGCTGAGGATGAAGGAGTGCGTCGAGTCGTGGGCATCGAAATAGGCCGGGTAGCGTTTGGCTAATAACGGCATGGCCTCGCGGCCGAACCAGCGCAGCACTTCGAAGGAGGGCATGTCGAGGGCCTCGGCGGCGGCGGCCACCAGGCGGTAGATGTGCTCGTCGGGGTAGCTGCCGAGGGCCGTGTATACACCGTCCAGGCCGCTGCCATCCAAAAGGGCGTCCCAGGCATCTTCGCCCTGGTGCCGGGTGACCACTTCTTCGAGCAGGTTGAAGACGATTCCCTTCATGCAGCCCCCCCCAGGTGCCCTCGGGTCGAGTCCCGTTGGGGGCTGCTTCGAGGCGCTTCGCAGTGAGGTTAGCAGCGCCGTTCATATCGTGCCCGGCGGCTTTGAGGGGTGCTGAAAACAAAAAGCCCCAGCACATGGCCGGGGCTCTTTGGATGGTATTAGTGGTGCCCAGGGACGGAATCGAACCGCCGACACGGGGATTTTCAATCCCCTGCTCTACCAACTGAGCTACCTGGGCAACGGGGCGCTATTAAACGGATTTGCCGGCCCCTCGTCAACACCCTTTTGAAAATTTTTTTAGTTATTACGGGCGCTTACGCGCTTGGGGGGACGTAACCCTCTGCCTGGGCGTAGTCCTCGCCGGAAAGGAACTTGTCCATTTCAGCCTGTAGGAACTTGCGGTCCTCGGCGTTCATCATGTTCAGGCGGCGCTCGTTGATCAGCATGGTCTGGTGGGCCTGCCACTCATCCCAGGCCTTCTTCGAGACGTTGTTGAAGATGTCCTCGCCCTTGGCGCCCGGATACGGCGGACGCTCGAGGCCCGGCAGTTCCTCTTTGTATTTGCGGCACATGATGGTGCGGGTCATCGCGGTTCTCCTGCATTCAATACGTCGGCCGCGCGCTTGAGTAGCTTCTTCACCGGGGCTGCTAGCCCCAGGCGCGGCGGGGTGGCGAGGTTATACCAGAGCCAGTCGCCCTCGGCCACGGCGGGGGCGCTGCCTTCCACGGCCACCAGCCAGGGCTCGATGGCCAACTGGAAGTGACTGAACGTATGCGTCAGGCCGGGCAGTTCGCGGCGCTCGCCAAGGCGCAAGGCATGCTGGCTCGCCAGCGGGGCGAGCGCGTCGAGATCGTCCATTTCCGGCAGGCTCCAGAGCCCGCCCCAAAGTCCGCTCGATGGCCGGCGGTAAAGCAGGATGGAGCCATCTCGGCTGGCCAGCAGGGGCATCAGCGTGCGCTTCTGCGGCAGGGACTTGCGCGGCTTCGGGACGGGGTAGTGGGTCTCCCGGCCAAGCTGGTGCGCGCGGCAGCCTTTCTGTAGCGGGCACAGCAGGCAGCTGGGCTTGCTGCGGGTACAAAGGGTGGCGCCCAGGTCCATCATCGCCTGGGTGTAGTTGTTGACCCGCGCATGAGGGGTGAAGCGCTCGGCTACTTCCCAGAGCTGCTTTGCCACTTTCGGCTCGCCCGGGTAACCGTCCTGCGCGACGTAGCGGGCCAGTACGCGCTTGACGTTGCCGTCGAGAATCGGTGCGCGCAATCCCATGGACAGGCTGGCGATGGCGCCGGCGGTGGAGCGGCCAATGCCCGGCAGCTCCGCGAGTTGGTCTACATCGCGCGGGAATTCGCCGCCGTACTCGGCCACGACCTGCTTCGCGGTCTTCTGCAGGTTGCGGGCGCGAGTGTAGTAGCCAAGGCCGGTCCAGAGGTGCAGCACTTCGTCTTCCGGCGCTGCGGCCAGGTCCTGCACGCTGGGCAGGGCTTCCATGAACCGGTCGAAGTAACCCAGGACCGTGCTGACCTGGGTCTGCTGCAGCATGATTTCGGATACCCAGACGCGATAGGGAGTAATGCCCTGCTGCCAGGGCAGATCCTTGCGGCCGTGGCCGTCGTACCAGTCGAGTACGGCGCCGGAGAACTGCTCGGGGGTCATCGTTTGAACAGCCCCTTGAGCGCGTCCTTGAGTTCCGGGCTGACCTTGTCGCCGAGCTTTTCTTCGAGTTTTTCGTTGAGCTTGTCTCCGGCCAGCTTGGCGGCGACCTTGCCCATGCCGTCCTTGTCCAGACGACAGGCCTTGGCGCCCAGTTCCAGCGGGCCGCGGCAGCGCAGTGGCCACTCGATGCCGACATAGCGCTCGTTGACCTGGCAGGCCGGGTCCGGCATTGCGCTCTTGTCACCTTCGATGATCACGCCGACGCGGTAGTCCAGGCCAAGCACGCGCAGGTCCACGGCTCCGTCGCCCTTGACGCTCAGGCCGGGAATGCTGGCGAGCAGGTCGGGGTTGGTGGCTACGCCGTTGTTGAAGGCGAGGGAGCCCTTGAGTTCGCGGAAGGGGGTCTCGCTGCCACCGCGGGTTTCACTCAGGCTCTTGCGATTAAGGGTGGCGATGCCCTGGCAAAGCTGCTGTTCGAGGTTGGCGTCGAGCAATGCCCCGTCGTTCAAGGCAAAGCTGGCCGTGCCGTTAAGGCCATCGATCCACGCCTTCTGGCTATTGCCGCTGCTGGTGATGTTGGTGTTGAGGTCGAGCAGGCCGCGCACCGGGGGTTTCTGGTCCTGGGCCTGGAGGAGTTTCTCCACCGGCACGTTGTTGATGCGTTTCTGCGCCTTGAGCAGCGGCACGGCCGGACGCGCGTCGATCTGCGCGTTGGCCACGAAGCTGCCGCCGAACAGGCCACCGCGCAGGTCTTCCAGTGTCAGCAGGCCGCCTTTGCCGTTGGCCTTGAGGCTGACGTCATCCATGGGCAGCTTGTCGACGGTGAGCTGGCCGAAGTTAAGGGTGGCCTCAAGGTCGACCTTGCGCAGCTGATCCACAGGCAGTACCGGGTTTTCGCTCCAGGCAGCCTGGGTAGGCGCATTGGGCAGAGGCGTGTTGCCCTGGCTGGCTGCGGCCACGGCGGGCTTCACCTCGGCCTGGCGGGCGGTCTGGGCTTCCTGTTTGGCCTTGGACTTGGGCGGCAGGTAGCGATCGAGGTCCAGCTTGTCGCCCTTGAGCTGAATGCGTACGGCTTTCCTGGCGAAGTCAGCCACGGCCAGGCGGCCACTGAGGGTACTGTCGTCGAGCTTCAGGTTCAGGCCTTCAAGAGCGAGGCTGTTGGCGCTGCCGTTGAGCTTGGTGACCAGCTCGAGTTTCTGCAGGGTCGTGGCGTCGCTCATCGGCGGCAACTCCACACCGATGCCGGTGAGGAATTCGCGCAGATTGAGTGGGGCGATGGACAGGCCGCCTTCCAGCCGCGCGTCCTTGTCCAGGTCATGCACTTTCAGTTCGCCGAGGGCGCGCAACTGGTTGCCTGACAGCTTGAGTCCGTTCCACTCGGCGACGTTCGCTGCCAGGTCGGCAAGCAGTTGGCCCTGGGCATTGAAGGTAAGGGTCTTGCCCTTGAACGGTTCGCCCGAGGCTTCGCCGTTCAGCTTCAGGTCTTCCAGCTGGTAGCGCTTGAGTGCGCGTTCGAAGCGCAGGTTGGCAACGAGTTCGGTCTTGGCGCGCAGTACCGGTTGGTTGGTGCCAAAGAAGGCGCTGAGCTTGAGTGGAATACTGGTGCCTTCGCGGATGGCGCCTGTGGTCAGCTCGATGCCTTCAGCGCTGAATTGCTTGCCGCTCTTGGCATCGGTGTAGTCGATGCGGGCGTTGTGCACGGTGAGGCTGTCGATATCCAATTTGATCGGGCGTGCGGGCTCTTCGTCACTGGGCGCCGGTTTGGTCTCTTCCGCAGGGGCGCTGGGCGTTGGGGTGCCTGTCTGGGCGGTTTCCGGCGCCTTGGCCGGGCGGCCGATATCTTCCCAATTACCGCGGCCTTTTTCGTCGCGCTGCAGGTCAAGGTTGAGACCTTCTACACGGATGTCGCTCATCTGCACTTCACGGCGCAGCAGTGGCAGTACGCGCACCGACAGGCCAATCATGTCGAGATTGGCGAAAGGTTTTTCCGGGGTGACGGCGCTGGCCAGGGTCGCCTGGTGCAGTTCGAGGCCAAGCCAGGGGAACAGGCTCCAGCCGATATCGCCGTTCAGGGTAAGTTCCAGGTTGGCCTTGTCCCGGGCCAGTTGCTGGATTTCATCCTTGTAGTCGTTCGGGTCGAACAGGTGGGTCAGGGCGAAGCCCAGGGCCACTATGATCAGCAACAGCCCGACGAAGATAAGGCCCAGAATTTTGCCGAAGGCTTTCATTGGCCAGTCCTTGTGGTGGATCGTGTGTGAATTGAAGGTGCCGAGTATAGCGCCGGGCCATTAGCGATGGCGCGTGGCGGCACGAGGCTCGGTGCCCTGGTCAGGGACTTTGGATGGTGATTTTCGCCGTCGGTTCAGCGCAGCGGCCGGGCGTTGGCTTAGAGGCTTTCCAGCGGCAGGTGCAGATGCGCGGCCAGTGCCTGGCATTCCAGGTGGTCCAGTGGAGCGGCCAGGTGCAGAGATTTGCCTGATTCCCGTGCCAGGCGTACGGCTTCTTCCACAATTCGACGGCCGACGCCGCGATGGCGGGTTACTTTGCGCACGCACAGATGGGACAGTCGCCAATGAGTTTCGCCGCGCTCCAGAAGGGCTGCGCCCAGCAGGCGGTCGTTGAAACGCCCCGTAAAAAGCAGGCCATCGGCCTCGCCGCATGTCACCAGTTCCGCCGCGCTGGCGTAGGGCGCAAGCAACCAGTCAGGGGCGTCGGCGTAGATTTTCGCCAGGTCGCCACGGTCCTGTTCGGAGGGGCTGTTCGGGGTCTCGACGATCACGGGCATGGTGGCTCCTGGAGGGCATTGCGGGCGCGGCCCGGCAGTGTAAACGCCGCCGACCGTCGTCGGTAGCGGCGCTAATGGCCTGCGGCCTATAATGGCGCTCTTTTTCGTGAGCCTTTTTGTGGAGCTGGTGATGGCCGAACGCACGGCGTCCGTCGAACGCAATACCCTGGAAACCCAGATCAAGGTTTCGATCAACCTGGATGGCACCGGCAAGGCACGCTTCGATATCGGCGTACCTTTCCTCGAGCACATGCTCGACCAGATCGCCCGTCATGGCCTGATCGACCTGGATATCGAGTGCAAGGGCGATCTGCATATCGACGACCACCATACCGTGGAAGACGTCGGTATCACCCTTGGCCAGGCCTTCACCCAGGCGATCGGCGACAAGAAGGGCATCGTCCGCTATGGCCATTCCTATGTGCCCCTGGATGAAGCCCTGTCTCGCGTGGTCATCGACTTCTCCGGCCGTCCCGGCCTGCAGATGCACGTGCCCTTCACCCGTGCCGTGGTTGGTGGCTTCGACGTCGACCTGTTCCAGGAATTCTTCCAGGGCTTCGTCAACCACGCTCTGGTGAGCCTGCACATCGACAACCTGCGTGGCCATAACACCCACCACCAGATCGAGACCGTGTTCAAGGCATTCGGTCGTGCCCTGCGCATGGCCGTCGAGCGTGATCCGCGCATGGCTGGCCAGATGCCCTCCACCAAGGGCGTGCTCTGATGCAGACGGTTGCAGTCATCGACTACGGCATGGGCAACCTGCACTCGGTCGCAAAGGCTCTGGAACACGTCGGTGCAGGCCGCGTCCTGGTCAGCAGTGACGCCAACGTGATCCGCGAAGCCGACCGGGTGGTTTTCCCCGGTGTTGGCGCCATCCGCGATTGCATGGCCGAGATCCGTCGCCTGGGCTTCGACGAGCTGGTACGCGAAGTCAGCAAGGATCGCCCGTTCCTCGGCATCTGCGTCGGCATGCAGGCGCTGCTGGAGCGCAGCGAAGAGAACGACGGCGTCGATTGCATCGGCCTGTTCCCTGGCCAGGTACGCTTCTTCGGCAAGGGCCTGGTGGAAGATGGCGAGCACCTGAAGGTGCCGCACATGGGCTGGAACGAGGTGGAGCAGAGCGTCGCCCACCCGCTCTGGCACAACATTCCCGACCGCGCGCGTTTCTACTTCGTGCACAGTTACTACATCGAGGCGGGCAATCCCAAGCAGGTGGCCGGTCGCGGCCATTACGGCAAGGACTTCGCCGCGGCGCTGGCCGAGGGTTCGCGCTTCGCCGTGCAGTTCCACCCGGAAAAGAGCCACACCCACGGCCTGCAGTTGTTGCAGAACTTCGCCGCCTGGGACGGCCGCTGGTAAGCATGAGCCGCGCGAAGAAGGCCCCGGGCCTGCAACTCGACGCCGCCCAGACCGACACTGCGGTGCTGGCGATCAAGCGTTTCATGGCTGATCGCTTCGAGCTGGAGCTGGGGTCCTTCGAGGCTGAGGAAGTGCTCGACTTCTTCGCCCGGGAATTCGCGCCGCATTTCTACAACAAGGCGATCTTCGATGTGCAGGCGCACCTGAAAGACAGGTTCGAGAGCATCGAAAGCGACTTGTGGGCGCTCGAGAAAGACTGAGCGTCAAGCCGATACCACTGACTTCGAACAGGTTGAACCGATGCTGATTATCCCCGCTATCGATCTGAAGGACGGCGCCTGCGTGCGTTTGCGCCAGGGCCGCATGGAAGACTCCACCGTATTCTCCGACGACCCGGTGAGCATGGCTGCCAAATGGGTGGAAGGTGGCTGCCGTCGCCTGCACCTGGTGGACCTCAACGGTGCCTTCGAGGGCAAGCCGGTGAACGGTGAGGTGGTCACTGCAATCGCCAAGCGCTATCCGAACCTGCCGATCCAGATTGGCGGCGGTATCCGCTCCCTGGAAACCATCGAGCACTACGTCAAGGCCGGTGTCAGCTACGTGATCATCGGCACCAAGGCGGTGAAAGAGCCTGAGTTCGTCACCGAGGCCTGCAAGGCTTTCCCGGGCAAGGTCATCGTCGGCCTGGATGCCAAGGATGGATTCGTCGCCACTGACGGCTGGGCTGAAGTCAGCAGCGTGCAGGCCGTCGACCTGGCCAGGCGTTTCGAGGCTGATGGCGTCTCCGCCATCGTCTACACCGACATCGCCAAGGACGGGATGATGCAGGGGTGCAACGTCGAGGCTACTGCAGCCCTGGCCGCTGCCAGCCGCATCCCGGTGATCGCTTCCGGTGGTATCCACAACCTCGGTGACATCGAGAAGCTGCTCGCCGCCAAGGCCCCCGGCATCATCGGTGCCATTACCGGCCGCGCCATCTACGAAGGCACCCTGGACGTCGCCGAGGCCCAGGCCTTCTGCGACAGCTACAAGGGTTAATCGACGGCTAACGGTGCGCGCGGCGCACCCTGCGATAGCTGAAGCCCTCTCTGGCCGAGCGAGCCGCTCAGCCACCAGGCGCCTGGCGCGCAGCGACGAGACAGTACTTCAGGACGGCGAGGAGCGAGCACCACGCAACGACGTGGATGTGCGGCGCAGCCGGTAACAGAGGGTTTCAGTATGGCTTTGGCAAAACGCATCATCCCCTGCCTCGACGTGGACAACGGCCGCGTGGTCAAGGGCGTCAAGTTCGAGAACATCCGCGACGCCGGTGACCCGGTGGAAATCGCCCGCCGCTACGACGAGCAGGGCGCCGACGAGATCACCTTCCTCGACATCACTGCCAGCGTCGACGGTCGTGATACCACCCTGCACACCGTCGAACGCATGGCCAGCCAGGTGTTCATCCCGCTGACCGTTGGCGGTGGCGTGCGCACCGTGCAGGACATCCGCAATCTGCTCAATGCCGGCGCCGACAAGGTATCGATCAACACGGCCGCGGTCTTCACGCCCGAGTTCGTTGGCGAGGCCGCCGCGCGTTTCGGCTCGCAGTGCATCGTGGTCGCGATCGACGCCAAGAAGGTTTCCGCACCTGGGGAAACACCGCGCTGGGAAATTTTCACCCATGGCGGGCGCAAACCCACTGGCCTCGACGCCGTGGCCTGGGCGAAGAAGATGGAAGACCTGGGGGCCGGCGAGATTCTTCTCACCAGCATGGACCAGGACGGCGTGAAGAGCGGCTATGACCTTGGCGTGACCCGTGCCATCAGCGAAACCGTCGGGATTCCGGTGATCGCCTCCGGCGGCGTCGGCAATCTTGAGCACTTGGCGGCCGGTATTCTCGAAGGCAAGGCTGACGCCGTGTTGGCAGCCAGTATCTTCCACTTCGGTGAGTACACCGTGCCCGAGGCCAAGGCGTATCTCGCCAGCCGTGGAATCCTCGTGCGCTGAGCACGATTCTTGCCTAGCATTCGCCCAGGCTGTCTGCGTGACGGACTTCGCAGCCTGGGTTGCTGATGCCCGAGCCTTGCTCCCGCAAGGTTAAGCTCAGCGCATTTCCCATCTCTCCTGGAAGGTAGTCGCATATGTCGAAACGCCTGCTGCTGGCGCTGGCTGGCACCCTGATGGTGTTTGTCGGCGCCGCCCGCGCCGAAGTGGATGAGAACTACAGCGTCGTTCTCCTGACCGAAAACTTCCCGCCCTACAACATGTCGATCAACGGGAAGAACTTCGCCCAGGAAGACAACATCGACGGTATCGCCGTCGACATCGTGCGTGAGATGTTCAAGCGCGCCGGGGTCAAGTACAGCCTGACCCTGCGCTTCCCCTGGGATCGTATCTACAAGCTGGCGCTGGAGAAGCCGGACTACGGCGTCTTCGTGACTGCTCGACTGCCTGAGCGTGAGCAGTCCTTCAAGTGGGTCGGCCCGATCGGTCCGGATGACTGGATCATGCTGGCCCGTGCCGACAGCCAGATCGCACTCGGCAGCCTGGAAGATGCGCGCAAGTACAAGGTGGGTGCCTACAAGGGCGACGCTATCGCCGAATACCTGGGCCAGCAGAAGCTCGAGCCCATCACCGCCCTGCGCGACCAGGAAAACGCGAAGAAACTGGAGAAGGGGCAGATCGATCTCTGGGCAACCGGCGATCCGGCTGGCCGTTACCTGGCCAAGCAGGAAGGCGTGGGCGGCCTGAAGACCGTGCTGCGTTTCAACCAGGCCGAGCTGTTCCTGGCGCTGAACAAGGAGGTCCCCGACGAAGTGGTGAAGAAGCTGCAGGGCGCGCTGGACCAGATGCGCGCCGAAGGTTTCGTCGACGAGATTCTCAACAGCTACCTGTAACGGGTAGCGCTTCGAAAGTAGTTACAAGACCTCAGCGACCGGCCAAAAGCCGGTCGCTTGCCATGGAAGGCAGGACGGGTCGAGCCGTACGTCCGTGGGTGGGGAGCCCACGCAAGGAAGCCGCTTAGCCACAACCACAAATCAAGCGAGCGGTATGACAATGCAGAAGTTGATCCAACGTGCCCTGACCCTGGGCCTGATGTTCCTCGCCTTCACAGCGCGCGCCGAAGTGCCGGCGGATTACAAGGTGGTGTTGCTCACCGAGAACTTCCCGCCGTTCAACATGGCGGTGGATGACAAGAACTTTGCCCGTGACGACGGCATCGACGGTATCAGCACCGATATCGTGCGCGAGATGTTCAAGCGCGCCGGCATCAACTACAGCCTGACCCTGCGCTTCCCCTGGGACCGCCTCTATCGCCTGACCCTGGACAAGCCCAGCTACGGCCTGTTCTCCACCACCTTCACCCCTGAGCGCCAGCCACTGTTCAAGTGGGTCGGCCCCATTGCCAAGACCGAGTGGGTGCTGCTTGCCGCACCGGGCAACAACCTCAGCGTCAAGGACCTGAAAAGCGCCTCCCAGTATCGAATCGGCGCCTACAAGAACGATGCGGTCAGCCAGCACCTGGAGAGCCAGGGCATGGCACCGCAGAACGCCCTGCGCGACCAGGAAAACGTGAAGAAGC
Source organism: Pseudomonas sp. DY-1 (assembly GCF_003626975.1). NCBI lineage: Bacteria > Pseudomonadati > Pseudomonadota > Gammaproteobacteria > Pseudomonadales > Pseudomonadaceae > Pseudomonas > Pseudomonas sp. DY-1. Next base: position 4,591,156 of record NZ_CP032616.1, read on the forward strand.
TGCTCAAGGGCCAGATCGACCTCTGGGCCACCACCGATCCGGTGGGCCGTTACCTGGCCAAGCAGGAAGGCGTCACCGGTCTGCAGACCGTGCTGCGCTTCAACAGCGCCGAGCTCTATCTGGCCTTCAACAAGGACACGCCGGACGAGGTCATCGAGCGCCTGCAGAAGGCTCTCGACCAGATGCGCAGCGACGGTTACGTCGACGAGATCACCCAGAACTATCTGTAATCGCCGGCTTATTCGCGATGCTTTTCTGTAGGGGCGATTTCAATCGCCAAGGGCGGCGAAGCCGCCCCGTGAGGGCTTGCAGGGCAGACCTGCGGCCTGCTTGGCGAATGAATTCGCCCCTACAAGGTGTCCCGACCGCCTACCGGTAAACCCCCGCCTTGCCATGGGCCGCCATGGCTCGATTGCCGCGCAGGGCGATCAGCATTTCCACATCGATCAGTTCGAAGCCCCTTTCCTTCAGGCGCGGCAACTCGCGCTCGAGCAGCTCCAGGGTCGCCGGATGCGGATGGCCGATCATCAGTGCCGAGCCTTGCTTTCGCGCGAGCTTGAGGGCGGCATCGAACTGCGCGGCTACGGCGGCCGGGCTCTGGTCGTCATCGAGGAAAATGTCCCGCGAGAGGCTGGGCAGCCCGACTTTCTGGGCTTCGGCGGCGGCCACCGTGGCGGCGCTGGTGCGGCTGTCGATGAAGAAGCGGTGCTCCTGCTGCAGGCGATGCATCAGCCAGGACATGGCTGGGCGCTGGGCAGTCATGCGGCTGCCCATGTGGTTGTTCAGGCCGCGTGCGTAAGGCACCTGGCGCAGTGCGGAGTCGAGGCGCTTCTCAAGCTCGGCTGTGGATAACTCAGGGCGCCAGGCGTAAGGACCGGTGGCCGGGTCCATGGGTAGGTGCAGCATCACGGTCTTGCCTGCTGCGTGAGCGGCCTCGGCCAGTTCGCGGGAGTGGCGTGCATCCGGCAGGATGGAAAGCGCCACCGGGCCGGGTAGGGCAAGGACGCGACGGTCTCGGACGGGGGTCTGGCCCAGGTCATCGATCACCAGGGCCAGCCGCGCGACAGGGGCGGCCCAGGCACCAGCTGCCGTCGCGCTCAACCACAGCGCCAGCAGCCAGATGCCCCATTTCATGTCAGTTCTTGCGAGTGACGTTCAGGCCTTTCAACAGGTTGAGGGCCTGACTGAGTTGGAAGTCGTCGTCCTGCGGGCGTGGTTCCGCGGATTTCTTGCTCGAACTCGGGCGGTCGGCGCCGCCATTGCCATTGCCGAGGTGGCCTGCGAGGTCGGCTTCCTTGAAGGTTTCGCCGTCCTGCTCGCGGGTTACCTTGGCACGTGCTACCTCGATATCCGGGACGATGCCCTGGGCCTGGATCGAGCGGCCGTTCGGGGTGTAGTAGAGCGCAGTGGTCAGCTTCAGGGCGCGGTCGTTGTTCAGCGGCAGAACGGTCTGCACCGAACCCTTGCCGAAACTGTCGGTGCCCATCAGAACACCACGCTTGTGGTCCTGCAGCGCGCCGGCAACGATCTCGGCTGCCGAGGCACTGCCGCCATTGATCAGCACCACCAGTGGTACGCCTTCACTGGCGTCGGCCGGGTCGGCGGAGAAGCGAAGCTCGGAGTTGGCGATGCGGCCCTTGGTGTAAACGATCAGACCCTTACGCAGGAAGTGGTCGGAGACTTCCACTGCTGACTGCAACACGCCGCCCGGGTTGTTGCGCAGGTCCAGGACCAGGCCGGAAAGCCGGCTGCCGTTGTCCTTGCGCAGCTTGGCCAGGGCCTTGCCGACTTCTTCGCCGGTGTTGACCTGGAACTGGGTGATGCGCAAGTAGCCATAGCCTTTCTCGAGCAGCTGGCTCTTCACGCTCTTGACCTTGATCGCGGCGCGCACAAGTTCAACGTCGAAGGGCTGCCCGCCATCGCGTACCAGGGTCAGGGTGATCTTGCTGCCGGCCTTGCCGCGCATCTTGTCGACCGCTTCCATCAGCGAGATGCCCTTGGTCGGCTGGCCGTCGATCTTCACGATCAGGTCGCCAGGCTGGATGCCGGCCTTGGATGCCGGCGTGTCATCGATGGGGGAAACCACCTTGACGAAGCCGTCCTCGGTGCCGACCTCGATGCCGAGGCCGCCGAATTCACCACTGGTGCTTTCCTGCAGCTCCTGGAAGTCTTCTGGCTCCAGGTAGGCGGAATGCGGGTCGAGGTTGCTGAGCATGCCCTTGATGGCGTTTTCCAGCAGGGTCTTGTCGTCAACTGGCTCGACGTATGCGGATTTGATGCGGTCCAGCACCTCGGCGAAGGTTCGCAGCTCGTCAAGTGGCAGCGGCGCCTTGCCGTTCACCGCGGTGGCAGGGAGGGTTGCCGGCTCCTCGGCGGCCAGCAGCTGCGAGGCGCCACCGAGCAGCGCCAGTGCCATGGCCAGGGAAGTGAGGCGGGACAAATGCGGCATGCGAAACTCCTGCTAGATGGGATGGCGCCTATCCTTGCGCGCGGCACCACTGTGCCGGGTCGGTGGGTCGGCCCTGCTGGCGAATGGCGAAGTACAGCGCGGGCGTGTCCTGCCCGCCGCTGTTGCCGACGGTGGCGATGGATTCGCCCGCCTTCACGATATCGCCGGCACTTTTCAATAGACGCTGATTGTGTCCGTAGAGACTCAGATAGCCATTGCCATGATCGAGAATGACCAGAAGCCCGGCGCCGCGCAACCAGTCAGCGAAAACCACGCGACCGCCGTGTACAGCGCGGACAGAGCTGCCTTCGCTGGCGCCGATCAGCACGCCATCCCATTTTGCGCGGGAGTCGCCGCCACGGGCCGAGCCGAAACGCGCCACCAGTCGGCCATCCACCGGCCAGGGTAACTTGCCGCGCGCCTGGGCGAAGGGGCCACCGAAGTTGCCACCGGTGCTGGATACCATCGGTCCGCTAGTGGGCCTGGCTGGGCTGCCGGCTGGATGCTCGCGGAGCTGGCGCTGCTGTTCCGCGAGGGCACGCTTGCGGGCTTCCTCAGCCTCGCGGGCCTCACGCTCCTGGCGAGCCAGCGTCTCTTCGATGGTCTTGAGTACCTTGCCGAGCTGCTCCTGGTCCTGCTGGCGGGACTTGAGCTTCTTGTCGCGGTCGCTGACGTCCTGGTTGAGCTTGGCCAGGGCCTGCTGACGCTCCTTGCGCGCCGCCGCCAGTTGCTCGCGACGGCCATCGAGCGCTGCCTTCTGCTCGTTGAGCTGGTTCTGCTGGACAGTAATTTCCTGCTCGACGTTGTTCAGCTGGCGAAGGGTTTCGTTGAATGCGGCCAACTGCTCCAGGCGCGCCTTGCTCAGGTAGTCGTAGTAAGTAAGGGTGCGGGCGAACTTCTCGGGGTGCTGCTGGTTGAGCAGCAGCTTGACATATTCCTGCTGGCCGCTCTGGTAGGCGGCGCGGGCCTGGATACCGATCAGGCGCTGCTGTTCAGCGCGCGCTTCCTGGAGTTTTTTTTTCTCCTCGCCCAGGCGCTGGACTTCGCCTTCGCTGTCCTTGAGCTCCTGCTGCAGGTCTTTGACCTGCTGCTCCAGGTTGCCCATTTCGGTTTCGGTCTTCTTCAGGTCGGCCTGGACGCCGGACTTTTCGTCCTGCAACTGCTTCAGCAGTTTCTTCAGTTCGGCGACATCCTTGCCGGCCTGGTCCAGCTGCTGCTGGGTTTCGGCGCGTTGGTCGGCCATGACCGGGGTGGTCAGGCTGGCGAAGATAACGAGGGCGAGGGCGCGAAGCATGGGGGGTGGGGTACCAGGGGGGAGGACCGGCCTAGTATGCCCGTGGCGCGGGGCAAAAAAAACGCCCGGAACCAGAGGTTCGGGGCGTTTCCTGACAAGGCGCGCAGATTTGCTGCGCCTGGGCCGCGCCATGGCGTCGGCCCGGGTCGATCATTGCAGTTCGACGATGGTCTTGCCGGACATCTCGGCCGGTACCGGCAGGCCCATCAGGGTCAGCAGGGTCGGGGCCACGTCGGCCAGCACGCCGCCTTCGCGGATCTTCGCCGGGCGCTTGCCAACATAGATGAAGGGCACCGGCTCGCAGGTGTGCGCTGTATGGGCCTGACCGGTCATTTCGTCTTCCATCTGCTCGACGTTGCCGTGGTCGGCAGTGATCAGCGCTTCGCCGCCGACCTTGTCCAATGCTTCGACGATGCGGCCGACGCAGTTGTCCAGGCACTCCACGGCCTTGACCGCAGCTTCGAACACGCCGGTGTGGCCGACCATGTCGCCGTTGGCGTAGTTCACCACGATCACGTCGTAGCGCTGGTTCTCGATGGCATCGACGATCTTGTCGGTGACTTCGGGGGCGCTCATTTCCGGCTGCAGGTCATAGGTGGCGACCTTGGGCGACGGGATCAGAATGCGCTCTTCGCCTTCGAAAGGCTCTTCACGGCCACCGGAGAAGAAGAAGGTCACGTGAGCGTACTTCTCGGTCTCGGCGATGCGCAGCTGGGTCTTGCCGTTCTTCGCCAGGTATTCGCCCAGCACGTTTTCCAGGGATTCCGGCTTGAAGGCGCTGGGAGCGGGGATGCTCGCCGCGTACTGGGTCAGCATCACGTAGCCGGCCAGTTTCAGCTCGCGCTGGCGGGCGAACTCCTTGAAACCGGGCTCGACGAAGGCGCGGGACAGTTCACGGGCGCGATCGGCGCGGAAGTTCATGAAGATCACGGCGTCGCCATCTTCCACTTTCACCTGATCGCCAATGCGGGTGGCTTTCACGAACTCATCGCTCTCGCCGCGCTCATAGGCCGCGGCTAGGCCTTCAACCGCGCTGGCAGCGGTGAATTCGGCCTGGCCTTCGGTAATCAGGTTGTAGGCGGCTTCCACGCGGTCCCAGCGATTGTCGCGGTCCATGGCGAAGTAGCGGCCGATGAGGCTGGCGACGCGACCCTTGCCGAGGCGGGCGAAGGTTTCGTCCATCAGCTTGATGGAGGGCTCGGCGCTCTTGGGCGGCGTATCACGGCCGTCGAGGAAGGCGTGCAGGTAGATCTTCTCGGCGCCGCGCTGGGCGGCCAGTTCGGCCATGGCAACCAGGTGGTCCTGATGGCTGTGCACGCCGCCATCGGAAAGCAGGCCCATGAAATGCACGGCCTTGCCGGCAGTCACGGCCTTGTCCACTGCGGTGGTGATTTCCGCGTTGGTGAAGAAGTCACCGTCGCGGATCGACTTGGTCACGCGGGTGAAGTCCTGGTAAACCACGCGGCCTGCACCCAGGTTCATGTGGCCGACTTCGGAGTTGCCCATCTGTCCGTCAGGCAGGCCGACGTCCATGCCGCTACCTGAAATCAGGCCATGGGGCTGGGTGGCGCGCAGGCGATCGTAGACTGGGGTGCTGGCGGCGTAGATGGCGTTGTATTCGGGGCTGTCACTGTGACCGAAACCGTCCAGGATGATCAGGACCAGGGGTTTGGGCGTGGCTGTCATAGTGTCCGACTCGTCTGCGGCAATAGAAGGAAAGTTGCGGGCAAGGCCCCGGAAAAAGGACGCGGCATTCTACGTTCTGGTTCCATCGGCGTCACCGCCGGACGGGGTTTGGCCGACCTGTGGGGCTGTGTATACTGGCCGGCATTTTACCGTCCCGGAAGCCGACGATGCTCGCTAAGCTGATTGAATTTGCCACTAACCACTATGTACTGAGTGGATCGTTCGTGCTGCTGCTGGCCCTGCTGCTGGCCCACGAACTGCGCCGCAGTGGCCGCGCCATCTCCACCCGCGAGCTGACCTCGCTGGTCAACGGCGGTCAGGCCGTAGTGCTGGACGTGCGCGGCACCAAGGATTTCTCCGGCGGCCATATCGTCGACGCCCTGAACATCCCCTACGAAAAGCTCGCCAGCCGCCTCGCCGAACTGGAGAAGCACAAGGACAAGGCCATCATCGTGGTCGACTCCATGGGTCAGCACGCCGGCACTGTCTGCCGCGACCTGAAAAAGGCCGGCTTCAATGCCATCAAGCTGTCCGGCGGTATCGGCACCTGGCGTGGCGACAACCTGCCGCTGGTGAAGTGAGATGGCCGGGACAGTCATCTATTCGAGCGCCTGGTGCCCTTTCTGCATCCGTGCCAAGCAGCTGCTGGACAGCAAGGGCGTGCGCTATGAAGAGATCAGCGTCGACGGCAACCCCGCAATTCGTGCCGAGATGACCCGCAAGGCCGGGCGCACCTCGGTGCCGCAGATCTGGATCGGCCAGACCCACGTGGGCGGCTGTGACGATCTGTACGCCCTGGAACGTGCCGGCAAGCTCGACGCGTTGCTCCAGGCCAGCCCGCAAACGGAAACGCACTAGAACAAGGCAGAACCATGACCGAACAAGCAAGCAACGGCGCCAACCAGAACCCTCAGTTCTCCCTGCAGCGCATCTACGTGCGCGACCTGTCCTTCGAAGCGCCGAAGAGCCCGGAAATCTTCCGCCAGGAGTGGGCGCCGAACGTTGCCCTGGACCTGAACACCCGTCAGAAGCAACTGGACGGCGACTTCCACGAAGTCGTGCTGACCCTGTCCGTGACCGTGAAGAACGGCGAAGAAACCGCCTTCATCGCTGAAGTGCAGCAGGCCGGCATCTTCCTGATCAAGGGCCTGGATGCGGCTTCCATGAGCCACACCCTGGGTGCCTTCTGCCCGAACATCCTGTTCCCCTACGCCCGTGAAACCCTGGATAGCCTGGTTATCCGTGGCTCCTTCCCGGCGCTGATGCTCTCCCCGGTGAACTTCGACGCCCTGTACGCCCAGGAACTGGCGCGTCTGCAGGCTGCTGGCGAAGCCCAGGCCTGATTATCAGGCTCCATGAAAAAGCGCCCTTCGGGGCGCTTTTTCATTGGGGTGAGGAAACCCTGTAGGGGCGAATGAATTCGCCCCTACAGGGAAAGTGCGTCCGGAAACGCTCTGCGCCATTCAATCCAGGCTGAAATCATGCTGCCGCCACGCCTCGTAAACCGCCACGGCAACGGTATTGGACAGGTTCAGGCTGCGGCAGTTGGGGCGCATCGGCAGGCGCAGGCGTTGTTCCGGGGGCAGGCTTTCACGGACTTCCTGGGGCAGGCCACGGCTTTCCGGACCGAAGAGGAAGGCGTCGCCCTTCTCGAAGGCCACTTCATGGAACAGTTTGGTGCCCTTGGTGGTGAAGGCGAATACCCGAGGTTGGCCCAGGGCCGCCAGGCAGCTTTCCAGGTCGCTGTAGCGCTTGAGCGTGGCGTACTCGTGGTAGTCCAGCCCGGCACGGCGCAGACGCTTGTCGTCCAACTCGAAACCGAGGGGTTCGATCAGGTGAAGGTGGCAGCCAGAATTGGCGCACAGCCTGATAATGTTGCCGGTGTTCGGCGGAATTTCCGGTTGAAACAGGATGACGTGAAACATGGGTAGCCCCGGGCCCGAAGACGGGCGGCATTCTACTCCCGATGATGATCCGCGACCGAGCCTATGGCCGCGCTTTTTGTTCTCCCTTGCCCTGCTGGGGCTGCTGGTTGGAATGATGCTCGGCCGCCTGACAGCGCCGGAGCCCGTGCACCTGGAGCGGATCGAAGTGCGCCAGGGTGGCCTGGCTCTCTGGTTCGACCACGAACCCGAAGTGCGCGAGGAAGCGTTGGAAGGCGCCTACGCACTGGTGATGGGTGCGGATGGGCAGTCTGCCAAGGGCCAATTGATCCTGGGCGATGCGCCGGTGAGCTGGAAAGTGTTGCGCTCGACCCACGGGGTGATGGTGCGCTTCGTTGCGGCGCGGCCACTGCACGGAGAGTGGCGCGGTGCCGCGGAGAATGGACGCTGGCGGCTGGAGGTCAGCCTGCGCGCCGAATAAGAAAGGGGATTCCCCGGCCTGCCTGTACCAAGGCCCCCTGAAGGGTGGTCACCCGCCGTGACGAGTGACGCGGTCCTGCATCGGGCCTTGGCGTGGCCCGAGGCGACTGGATTCCAGTGCGCCTGTGGATAAAAGAGGGGATTCCCCGGCCTGCCTGTACCAAGGCCCCCTGAAGGGTGGTCGCCCGCCATGGCGAGTGACGCGGTCCTGCATCGGGCCTTGGCGTGGCCCGAGGCGACTGGATTCCAGTGCGCCTGTGGATAAAAGAGGGGATCCCCGGCCTGCCTGTACCAAGGCCCCCTGAAACCTGGTCGCCCCAGGGCGACGCTGTCTTGCTTAGCCCCTTCTGGGGCCGTGGCGGCTAGAGGTCAGCCTGCCTGTCATAAGAGTGGGGATTCCCTGGCCTGCCTGAACCAGGGGCCCCAAAACCGCTGTTGCCTGGACTATTGCAGGGGGCGTGCCAGTTTTCCGGAGAGTCGTCCGATGAGCCTTATGACCCAGCGGTAAGCCGCGCCATTGCTGACGTTGACGATGGTGTGCGGGCTTCTGGATAGGTGCTTTGGGGTGGATTTCATACCAGCCGTGAAGCACTTTTTTGAGGCGGGAAGGTGAATCTGGCACCAGGGATGATCCTTTTTCCTGGTCCGAACCGGCTGGGAACGATTGAAAAGGACCCCGTCGAGGCGGGGCCCATTTCGGCATCAGTGCTTGGGGGAGGCGAGGTAGTCTTCGGTGGATTGGCACTTGCGCAGCCGCTCCACCTTCAACGAGAAACCCTTCGGCGCGCGAATGCCGATACGTGAACGGCCGCCTTCCATTGGGCCTACCACGATCTCGATGCCTGTCGTTCGAAGCATCTGCGCCAGTTCGGCGTCGCTACAGCCGTCCAGCGCCTTGAGTCTCAGAACGTCTCCTTCCTTTCGAATACCCATATGTAACTGCATGGTTTTCATCCTGTCTCTGGTTCAGGTCCGGGCAGCATCACGCCCTGATTCGCCGGGGTCCACGACCTCAGGGAAAACCAGATTTTTCATACGGGGGAGTTGGAGAAGGAGCGCAGCTGTGATGGCGCAGGTGGCCGGTGTGATAGGCGGAAAGCGCAGCGGGTGTCGGAAGGGGAGTGACGGGGCGCATGGCCCCGCCAGGGTGGATCAGGCGTCGTCACCGTCGTCGTCGTCGCCGCCGTCCACCTTCATGCCCAGTTCCTTGATCTTCCGCGTCAAGGTGTTGCGGCCCCAGCCCAGTAGTACGGCAGCGTCTCGGCGACGTCCTGCGGTGTGCTTGAGGGCGGTCTCGATCATGATTCGCTCGAAGGCCGGCACGGCGGAGTCGAGCAGGCTGGACTGGCCACGGGCCAGGGACTGATCGGCCCATTGGCGCAAGGCCTGCTCCCAGTTGGTCACCGGGGTGGCGTCCTGGGGCTGGGTGAGCAGTTCCGGAGGCAGGTCGTCGACGTGCACCTCTCGACCCGAAGCCATCACGGTGATCCAGCGGCAGGTGTTCTCCAACTGACGCACGTTACCCGGCCAGGGCAGGTGCTTGAGGTAGTCCTCGGTCTCGGCCTTCAGCAGCTTGGGCTCCACCGCCAGTTCCTGGGCGGCGCGGGCGAGGAAGTGCCGCGCCAGTGCCGGGATATCTTCGCGGCGGTCGGACAGGCGCGGAATATGAATGCGGATGACGTTGAGGCGATGGAACAGGTCTTCGCGGAACTTGCCGGCCTGCACCAGGTTTTCCAGGTTCTGGTGAGTGGCGGCGATGATACGCACATCCACTTTCACCGGGGTGTGGCCGCCGACCCGATAGAACTCGCCATCGGCCAGCACTCGCAGCAGGCGGGTCTGGGTATCCGCCGGCATATCGCCTATCTCGTCGAGGAACAGCGTGCCGCCGTCGGCCTGCTCGAAGCGGCCGCGCCGCTGGTTGGCCGCGCCGGTGAAGGCGCCCTTTTCATGACCGAACAACTCGGACTCCATCAGATCCTTCGGGATTGCCGCCATGTTCAGGGCGATGAAGGGTGATGCGGCGCGCGGGCTATGGCGGTGCAGGGCGTGGGCCACCAATTCCTTGCCGGTACCGGATTCGCCGTTGATCAGTACGGTGATGTTGGAGTGGCTGAGACGGCCAATGGCGCGGAAGACCTCTTGCATGGCCGGGGCTTCGCCGATGATTTCCGGAGTGCGCGCCTGGCTTGCTGGTGCCTCCAGGCCTTGCTGCTCCTGGGCGTGCTGGAAGGCGCGCTTGACCAGGGACACCGCTTCGTCCACGTCGAATGGCTTGGGCAGGTACTCGAAGGCACCGCCCTGATAGGAGGCGACCGCGCTGTCCAGGTCGGAATGAGCGGTCATGATGATCACCGGCAGACGCGGATGCGCCTCGCGGATCTGGGCCAGCAGATCGAGGCCGCTGGCGCCGGGCATGCGGATGTCCGAGATGATCACGTCCGGCTGTTGCCTGGAGAGGCGTCCGAGCAGGCTGTCGGCACTCTCGAAACTCTGGGTGGTCATGCCTTCCTGCTGCAGGGCCTTCTCCAGGACCCAGCGGATGGAACGGTCGTCGTCGACGATCCAGACGGTTTCACTACGGCTCATGACGAGGAAGCTCCTTGTTCCAGCGGCAGGAAGATCGAGAAGACGGTATGGCCGGGATGGCTTTCACACTCGATCAGGCCCTGGTGCTGACTGATGATGTTCTGGGCGATGGCCAGGCCCAGCCCGGTACCGTCCGGACGACCGCTGACCATGGGATAGAAGATGGTTTCCTGGAGCTCGGCCGGGATGCCCGGGCCGTTGTCGATGATTTCCACCTTGGTTACCAGCCGATGGCGCGTATGGCCGATGGTGAACTGGCGCAGGGTGCGGGTGCGCAGGGTAATGCGGCCGAGGCGCAGATCGCTCTGGGCGGAGAGGGCCTGCATGGCGTTGCGCACGATATTGAGCACGGCCTGGATCATCTGCTCCTTGTCGATGAACACGTCAGGAATGCTCGGGTCGTAGTCGCGCACCAGATTGATGCCGCCCTGGCTTTCCGCTTCCACCAGGCTGAAGACCCGCTCCAGCACTTCGTGGACGTTGGTCATGGCCAGCGACGGCAGCTTGTTCGAACCGAGCATGCGGTCCACAAGGTTCCGCAGGCGATCGGCCTCTTCGATGATGACGTTGGTGTAGTCCTTCAAGTGCTCTTCCGGCAGTTCCCGGGAGAGCAGCTGCGCGGCACCACGGATACCGCCGAGGGGGTTCTTGATTTCGTGGGCGAGCCCGCGTACCAGCAGCTTGGTGGTTTCCTGTTTGGACAGCTGCGCCTCTTCCTTGGTTATCCGCAATAGGCGGTCACGCGGATGGACTTCCAACAGCAACAGGGTTTCGCCGCGATTGAGGATAGGCGTCACCGCATAGTCCACGGTCAGGGTCTGGCCCGAAAGCGAAGTCAGCATCGCCTCGCGCTTGGTGAAGGGGTGCGCCTGTTCAACCGCCTGGCGTAGCGAGGTGAGGGCTTCGGGAGATTCGGTGAAGAGTTCGCTGATGAACTGGCCATGGCTGCGCTGGCCGCTGACGGCCAGGAGCATTTCCGCCGCCGGGTTCATGTACTCAAGGCGCAGGTCGGCGTTGAGCAGGATCACCGCGGTGGTCAGGTTGTCGAGCAACAGTCGGTGCAGGGCGTCGTTGATGGTCATGGCTTCGGCGCTCGTGGCGATGACAGGAAAATGCAAGAAGCAAACCAAAGCCCTGAAAAGTCGCGTTGATACAGGATTTATGCCGGTGGCGGCCGCTTTTCAGAGCAGATCGTCCGGTTCGAGGTGAACCAAAATGGGGAGAGTATAGAAAGCGGTGCAGTGCGTTGCACCGCAATGGTGCGCATTGGTCGGGTGGGCCAGGGCGAACCTCAGCCCACCGCTGGGAGGGTGGGATCAGATGAACGGCAGGATGGCGATGTCGTCATCCTCTTCCTCGGGCTTGTCCTTGAGTGGGCATTCGGGGCGTACGCCGTAGTCGTCTTTCTCGCAGGGGCGGGCCAGACGCTTCTGCGATAGCGATATACGCACGATATGCACTGGCTGACCGGGGGTGCGCTCAACCATTCGGCCCTGAGCGTCGATGATCTCAACTGCCAGTTGATGGGTGCCGCGGTCCAGGTTCTTCAGCGGGAACACCGGGCTGCGGCCCGGTTCGCCCACAGGTTTGCCGTCCAGCAGCAGGCGATAGCTGTGATTGGCGCGCAGGCCGGGTTCGCTCACCGCACTGACGATCAGGTTGCCTTCGCCATCGCGAATAGTGGCGTCGGGCTCGGGTACCAGGATACGCAGGACCTGATAGCCCTGTTCGCGGGGAATGGGCTTGGGGTAGAGAGGCGGCGGCTGGATATCCCTGGGTGCGTTCATTTCGTTGGGAGCGGGGGCGATTTCCAGGCGCTTGGCGTTGCCCGGCTTGGGCTGGTCGGTGAAGACGCGGTTACCTTCATCGTCGATGTAGGTGTAGACCTCGGCCAGCGCGGGCTGGCCGAGGAGCAGCAGGGCGAGGAGCAGGAATCGGGTCATCAGTCAGTTACTGGGCCGTGGAGTGGGAGCTGGCGGCGGGCGCAGCGCTGGGCTGCTGGTGTTGACCCGCTGGACGGTGAAGGAGACGGGGGCGCTGCTCTGCACCACAGTGGTGCCGGAGAGAACATCCACCGCCACGCTGTGTTCGCCGCGGTCGACGTTCGTCAGTTGCAGGCGCGGCACGTTGGTTGGCGGCCCATAGGGCTCGCCGTCCAGGCGCAGGCGCAGGCTGTGGCCGGGTTGCAGGCGCGGTTCCAGGCGCACGCCGACGCTGAAGGTGCCGTTGTTGGCGCGCAGGGCCTCTTCATCCGGAATGTCGGTCAGTTCTAATACGCGGTAGGCCGCCTGCTGTTCCGCGCTGGCGTCGTTGATCGGTTGGCTCGGCGGCTGGATCTGGACGGCGTTGGTTGGTGGCAGCTCTACCTTCTCGGTGGCGGTGCCATCCGGAGGCTGGTTGGTGAATACCGTGTTGCCGTTGGCGTCCGTGTACTTGTAGATCTGTGCGGCGGCTGGCAGCGCGACGGCAAGCAGCAGGCAACTGATGATGAGGCGCATGGTGGCGGTCTCCGGAAGGTCATGCCAAGCCTTGCACCCGGATGGCGGGCTGGCAAGTCGGGCATTGTGCGACAGCGTCGGGGCCGCCGGTGTGCGCTGCAACACGTTGGGACATTTCTGGAATTCCCGTGCTACTCCCGGCCCGAGCGAACTGTGGGCGACCGCCGCTGTCAGTCTTGCCTTCGTGGCCTGCTCCGCCGCCCGCTGCTTGCGGATGGGCCGGGAGCCGGCTTTTGTATGATGCGGATCGCTTTCATCGTTTGTTGGATGACTCTCTCGTGCCGATACCATCCTTTTTCGCCCCCCGTTTCCTGTATCCGTTGCTCCTCTGCCTGCTCGTCGGACTGCTCTGTCCGGCGCAGGGGCAGGCGGCGCTGCCCAATCCGCTGGCGGGGAGTACCTCGGGCGGCGAGCAGGTCAGCAATGCCCAGCTCGAACAGTCGCTCAACCAGGTGATCAAGACCCTGGAGAACGATCAGCAGCGCACCGACTTGCTGAAGAAACTGAAGCAATTGCGTGACGTTACCGGCAAGGAGAAGGAGAGCGAGAGCGGGGTGCTCGGCTTGATCGGCGATACCCTGGGCAGCCTGGAGAAGCAGTTCCAGGGCGACAACAGTCCGTTGGTGATCTGGAGTAACCAATTCCAACTGGCGCGCGCGGAGGTGGAGGAGCGCCTGCCCGGATGGCGCGACTGGCCGGGCATCGTGTTCAACTTCGCCGTGGTCATCCTGCTCTGGGCCTGCCTGGCCAGCGCCCTGCTCTGGCTGGGGCGGCGCATGCGCGAGCGTTTCGGACTGTCGGCTGAGCTGCCACAGCATCCGAAGACTCGCGACCTCGTGCTGTTCGCACTGCGCAAGCTGGGCCCGTGGCTGATCGCCTTCTTCATAACCCTGTACCTGTCGTTCGTGTTGCCAAGTTCACTGAGCAAGATGCTGGCGATGCTGATGGCCTACGTGCTGGTTTGCGGCACCTTGTTCTCCGCGCTCTGCGTGATCTGCCTGTCACTGCTCAGCGGTCCGCACCGTATTCGGGCACTGGACATCCTGCGTCGCCAGGCTTTCCGACCGCTGTGGTTGATTGGCAGCCTGGCTGCGCTCGGTGAGGCGGCCCATGACCCAAGGCTGATCGCCGGCCTCGGCGAGCACACGGCGATTTGTCTTAGCACCCTGGCCAACGCCACTGCCGCCGTGCTCACTGCGCTGTTCGTGCTGCGTTTCCGTCGTCCCATCGCCCACCTGATCCGCAACCAGCCGCTGGAGCGCCGCCTCAAGCGCCGGGGCCTGCACGAGCTGGTGGAGCTGGTCGGCTCCCTGTGGTTCGTGCCGGTGCTGCTGCTGGTAGGGACCTCGCTGTTCGCCACTTTCGTGTCCGCGGCCGACAGCAGTGTCGCCTTGCGCCGCGCCCTGGTCTGCGCCGTGCTGGCAGTGGTGGCCATGACGGTGATCGGCTTGCTCAGTCGCCGCTCCGGTCGCAGTGGCGATGGGGGCCGGCGCAGTGCTCCTTACATCGAGCAATTGCAGAAGTTCGGTCTCACCCTGGTGCACCTCTTCGTGGTGCTGTTCTTCATCGAGGTGGGGCTGAGGGTCTGGGGCATGTCGCTGATTCGCTACGCCGAAGGCGAGGGTTCGGAAATCAGCATGAAGATGGCCAGCTTCGGCACCACCTTGCTGGTGGCCTGGCTGATCTGGATCCTCACCGACACGGCCGTACAGCACAGCCTCGGCGTTGGTGGCCGGAGCCGGCCGAATACCCGCGCCCTGACCATGCTGCCGCTGATTCGCAATGTGCTGTTCGTTACCATCGCGGTGATCGCCCTTATCGTTGCCCTGGCCAACATGGGCATGAATGTCACGCCGCTGCTGGCCGGCGCCGGCGTAATCGGCCTGGCGATCGGTTTTGGTGCGCAGTCTCTGGTGGCGGACCTGATCACCGGCCTGTTCATCATCATCGAGGACTCGTTGTCCATCGACGACTACGTCGACGTCGGCGGGCACCTTGGCACGGTGGAGGGGCTGACTATCCGCACCGTCCGTCTGCGCGACCTGGATGGTGTGGTGCACACCATCCCGTTCAGTGAGATCAAGAGCATCAAGAACTACTCTCGGCAGTTCGGCTACGCCATGTTCCGCTGGCCAGTGCCGTCGAGCATGCCGATCGACGATGCCGTTTCGCTGGTGCAGGAGGTGGCGAAAGAGCTACGCGGCGATCCGTCGGTCTACCGGAGCCTGTGGTCACCCCTGGAGTTGCAGGGCGTGGAAAGCTTCGACAATGGCCAGGCAATCCTGCGCTTCCGCTTCAAGACCGCTCCGATCAAGCAATGGGAAGTGCAGCGGGCGTTCAACCTGCGCCTGCGCAGGCGTCTCGACCAGAGTGGCCTGGAGTTGGCGATGCCGCGCCTGAACGTGCAGCTCAGCCGGATGCGCCAGCCAAGGGCTGAACCGTCGGAAGGGCAGGGCGTGCCGGCGGATGGCGGGATCTGAGGGGAGGGATCGGCTCCCACGGTACAGGGTGTCCGGGCAACAAAATGGCTTCCCGGACGTAGGTTGGGTAGAGGAGCGAAACCCAACAATAGGGGCATCCAGGCCCGGCGTATGTCGAACCGCACCGCTAATCGTTGGGTTTCGCTGCGCTCTACGCCAACCTACCTTGCGGTCACGCTCCGCGTTTCCTCAATAAAAAAGGCCTCCCGAGGGAGGCCTTAATGTTGACGCTATTTATAGGTATTCGTGGATCAGACGCTGTAGTACAGGTCGTATTCCAGCGGGTGCACGAAGGTGCGCACCTTGATTTCTTCTTCGCTCTTCAGCTCGATGTAGGCATCGATGAAGTCGTCGCTGAACACGCCGCCCTTGGTCAGGAACGCGCGGCCCTTGTCCAGCTCTTCCAGGGCTTCTTTCAGGCTGCCGCAAACCTGCGGGATTTCCTTGGCCTCTTCCGGCGGCAGGTCATACAGGTTCTTGTCAGCGGCATCGCCGGGGTGAATCTTGTTCTGGATACCGTCCAGACCGGCCATCAGCAGAGCTGCGAAGCACAGGTAGGGGTTGGCAGCCGGGTCCGGGAAGCGCGCTTCGATACGGCGGGCTTTCGGGCTGTTCACGTACGGGATACGGATCGAGGCGGAGCGGTTGCGGGCGGAGTAGGCCAGCATTACCGGGGCTTCGAAGCCCGGGACCAGACGCTTGTAGGAGTTGGTCGACGGGTTGGTGAAGCCGTTCAGGGCCTTGCCGTGCTTGATGATGCCGCCGATGAAGTACAGGGCGGTGTCGGACAGGCCGGCATAGCCTTCGCCAGCGAAGGTGTTCTTGCCATCTTTGGAGATGGACATGTGAACGTGCATGCCCGAACCGTTGTCGCCGTACAGCGGCTTCGGCATGAAGGTCACGGTCTTGCCGTAAGCGTCAGCCACGTTGTGCACGCAGTATTTCAGGGTCTGAACTTCGTCAGCCTTGGCAACCAGGGTGTTGAACTTCACGCCGATTTCGTTCTGGCCGGCAGTCGCCACTTCGTGGTGGTGAACTTCCACGACCAGGCCCATTTCTTCCAGTGCGTTGCACATGGCGGTGCGGATTTCGTGGTCGTGGTCGACCGGCGGTACCGGGAAGTAGCCGCCTTTGACGCCCGGACGGTGGCCTTTGTTGCCGCCTTCGATGTCAGCGTCGGTGTTCCAGGAAGCCTGCTCGGAGAAGATCTTGAACATGGAACCGGAAATGTCGGACTTGAACTTCACTTCGTCGAAGATGAAGAACTCCGGCTCCGGGCCTACGAATACGGTGTCACCGATGCCGGTGGTCTTGAGGAACTCCTCGGCGCGGCGGGCAATGGCGCGCGGGTCGCGATCGTAGCCTTGCATGGTGCTCGGCTCGATGATGTCGCAGACCAGGATCACGGTCGGCTCTTCGGTGAACGGGTCCAGAACGGCGGTGCTGTCGTCCGGGAGCAGGATCATGTCGGAGGCTTCGATGCCTTTCCAACCTTCGATGGAGGAGCCGTCGAACATCTTGCCGTGTTCGAAGAAATCGTCATCGGCGTCACGGGCCGGCATGGTCACGTGCTGCTGCTTGCCTTTGGTATCGGTGAAGCGCAGATCAATCCACTTCACGTCGTGTTCTTTAATCAGTTGAAGCGACTTCGACATGTTGTCCTCCAGGTGGTTGGGGGCAGGGACCTTGCCTCCCAAAAAATCGGGGTGAAGCCGGAGCGGGATAGTCCGCCAGGGCGACCTGCCTCACAAGGGAGCAAATTGCGTGCCAGTGCCCCGGAATGGGCAGATGGCCCTAAACTCGCGGCTGGCGGGGGCTTCGCTCCGTTTGTGCACAGTTTTGCGCACCGTTTTCGTGCCATGCGTGGTGCGCGTGATCCAATTTGGTGCAGAGAAAGCTTTGCTGAATGATTTTGGTCAAACCTTGAACAATTTCCGCTATAATCCGCGCCCCTCTTTTTCGGCCGCCGTCGCAAGCGCTGTTTTCATGAAACTCATCGTCAAAGTCTTCCCGGAAATCACCATCAAGAGCCGGCCGGTGCGCAAGCATTTCATCCGTCAGCTCTCGAAGAACATCCGCGCGGTCCTTAAAGACCTGGACCCGGAGCTCGAGGTGACCGGCGTTTGGGACAACCTGGAAGTGCAGACGCGGCAGACCGAGCCGAAGCTGCTGCGCGAGATGATCGAGCGGCTCACTTGCACTCCGGGCATCACGCACTTCCTGGAAGTGCACGAGTACCCGCTGGGCGACTTCGACGACGTACTGGAAAAGTGCAAGCTGCACTACGCCGACCAGATCCCCGGCAAGATTTTCGCCGTGCGCTGCAAGCGCGCCGGCAAGCACGAATTCACCTCCATGGAGCTGGAGCGCCATGTCGGCAGCCGCCTGCGCCAGGAGTGCAACGCAGCCGGCATCTCGCTGAAGAACCCGGAAGTGGAAGTGCGGATGGAAGTGCGCGACCAGCGCCTGTTCGTCATCCACCACCAGCACAATGGCATGGGCGGCTATCCGCTTGGTTCCCTGGAACAGACCCTCGTACTGATGTCCGGCGGCTTCGACTCCACCGTCGCCGCCTATCAGATGATGCGTCGCGGCCTGATGACCCACTTCTGCTTCTTCAATCTGGGCGGGCGTGCCCACGAACTGGGCGTGATGGAAGTGGCCCACTACCTGTGGGAGAAATTCGGCCGTTCCCAGCGCGTGCTATTCATCAGCGTGCCCTTCGAGGAAGTGGTCGGCGAAATCCTCAGCAAGGTCGACAACAGCCAGATGGGCGTGGTGCTCAAACGGATGATGCTGCGCGCCTCGACTCACATGGCGCGCAAGCTGACCCTGGATGCACTGGTGACCGGCGAAGCCATTTCCCAGGTATCCAGCCAGACCCTGCCCAACCTCTCGGTGATCGATTCGGCCACTGACATGCTGGTGCTGCGTCCGCTGATCGCCAGCCACAAGCAGGACATCATCGACACTGCCACTCGCATTGGCACTGCCGAGTTCGCCAAGCACATGCCCGAATACTGCGGCGTGATCTCGGTGAACCCGACCACCAAGGCCAAGCCCGGTCGCATCGAGCACGAGGAAGAACAGTTCGACATGGCCATCCTCGAGCGCGCCCTGGAGCGTGCTCGGCTGGTGCCCATCGATCGCGTGATCGATGAACTGGGCCAGGATGTAGCCGTGGAAGAAGTGTGCGAAGCCCTGCCGGGACAGATCGTCATCGACATCCGTCACCCCGATGCTCAGGAAGACGACCCTTTGGAGTTGCCTGGCATCGAAGTGCAGGCGCTGCCGTTCTATGCGGTCAACAACCGATTCAAGGAACTGGACGCCAATCGCCAGTACCTCCTGTATTGCGACAAGGGCGTAATGAGCCGCCTGCATGCTCACCACTTGCTCAGCGAGGGGCACGCCAATGTGCGCGTTTATCGCCCGGCCTAAGCAACCCGGGCTGTTCGGCGGCAGCATCCGCCACCGCCCTCCCGATTGCCGGCCCTGAGTCGCAGTTCATTCATCTGCGCCGCATAGACTTCGCGGCAAACCGAATCCTCTGATCGAGATACAAACGTGATCGAAAAACTCCGCAATATCGCCATCATCGCCCACGTCGACCATGGCAAGACCACCCTGGTGGACAAGCTCCTGAAGCTGTCCGGCACCCTCGACCGCAAAGAAGCGGAAAGCGAGCGCGTGATGGACTCCAACGACCAGGAAAAAGAGCGCGGCATCACCATCCTGGCGAAGAACACCGCCATCAAATGGAACGGCTACAACATCAACAT
The DNA here is from genome assembly GCF_003626975.1 of Pseudomonas sp. DY-1. Classification (NCBI taxonomy): domain Bacteria; kingdom Pseudomonadati; phylum Pseudomonadota; class Gammaproteobacteria; order Pseudomonadales; family Pseudomonadaceae; genus Pseudomonas; species Pseudomonas sp. DY-1. The sequence goes on from NZ_CP032616.1 coordinate 4,610,297, forward strand.
CGTGGACACCCCCGGCCACGCCGACTTCGGCGGTGAGGTTGAGCGCGTGATGTCCATGGTGGACTCCGTACTGCTGGTGGTCGACGCCCAGGACGGCCCCATGCCGCAGACCCGCTTCGTGACCCAGAAGGCCTTCAAGGCCGGCCTGCGTCCGATCGTGGTGGTGAACAAGATCGACCGTCCGGGCGCGCGTCCTGACTGGGTCATCGACCAGATCTTCGACCTGTTCGACAACCTCGGCGCCACCGACGAGCAGCTGGACTTCCCGATCGTCTATGCCAGCGCCCTGAACGGCATCGCCGGTCTGGACCACGAGAAGATGGACGACAACATGGACGCCCTGTTCCAGGCCATCATCGACCACGTGCCGGTACCGGACGTAGACGTCGACGGTCCGTTCCAGATGCAGATTTCCCAGCTGGACTACAACAGCTTCCTCGGTGTGATCGGCATCGGCCGTATCGCCCGTGGCCGCGTCAAGGCCAACACCCAGGTCGTCGCCGTGAGCGACGACGGCACCAAGCGCAACGGCCGTATCCTGAAAATCATGGGCCACTCCGGCCTGCAGCGCGTGGAAGTGGCTGAAGCCGAAGCCGGCGACATCGTCTGCGTCAGCGGCATGGAAGAACTGTTCATCTCTGACACCCTGTGCGACCCGCAGAACGTCGAAGCGCGTCCGCCGCTGACCGTTGACCAGCCGACCGTGAGCATGACCTTCCAGGTCAACGACTCGCCGTTCGCCGGCAAGGAAGGCAAGTTCGTCACCAGCCGCAACATCAAGGACCGACTGGACAAGGAACTGCTGCACAACGTCGCCCTGCGCGTTGAAGCCGGCGAATCCGCCGAGAAGTTCAAAGTCTCCGGTCGTGGCGAGCTGCACCTCTCCGTACTGATCGAAACCATGCGCCGCGAAGGCTTCGAGATGGCCGTTGGCCGTCCGGAAGTGGTGATCATCGAGAAGGACGGCGAGAAGCAGGAGCCTTACGAGAACGTCACCATCGACATCGAAGAGCAGCACCAGGGCTCCGTGATGGAGCAGATGGGCCTGCGCAAGGGCGATCTCACCAACATGATCCCCGACGGCAAGGGCCGCGTGCGCCTGGAATACACCATCCCGGCGCGTGGCCTGATCGGCTTCCGTAACAACTTCCTGACCCTGACCTCGGGTACCGGCATCCTGACCTCGACCTTCAGCCACTACGGCCCGATCAAGGCTGGCGAAGTCAGCAACCGTCAGAACGGCGTACTGGTCTCCATGGCCACTGGCACCGCACTGACCTACTCGCTGGAAACCCTGCAGAGCCGCGGCAAGCTGTTCCTCGCCCCGGGCGACGAGATCTACGAAGGCCAGCTGTGCGGTATCAACAGCCGTGACAACGACCTGGTGATCAACCCCACCAAGGGCAAGAAGCTCGACAACATGCGCGCTTCCGGCAAGGACGAAGTCATCGCCCTGGTTCCGCCGATCAAGTTCACCCTGGAACAGGCGCTGGAATTCATCGCCGACGACGAGCTGGTGGAAGTGACTCCGAAGTCCATCCGCCTGCGCAAGAAAATGCTGAACGAGAACGACCGCAAGCGCTACGAGCGCACCAAGGTCTAACTCGACCCGCTGCTGAAATCGCCCCCGCCGGCCCTGCCTGCGGGGGCGTTTTCGTTTTGGGCAAGGTCGGCCCGGAAGGCTCAGCTTTCAGTCTTCGTGCGCTCGCTTCGTGCCGCAGCGCTCGTCGTGCGCACCTGTCAGGGGTGGGGATATCCATCAGGTGGAGCCTGCGAAGCTGAGGGAAATATTTGGTTCATCGCGCTTTCCCGGGGAAGGCGGCCTTGATCTTCAGGAAGAAGTAGGCTGAGTCCCGGAAGCCATAGGCCATGCGTTTGATCACCTTGATGCGGTTGTTCACGCCCTCGAGGACGCTGGTGTGCAGGGGGAAGCGAGCACTGGCGAGGATGCCCCGGACGTATTTGCGCAGGTTGCGGGCAAAGCGTTGCAGCGGCGCGAGGCCGCTGTCCCGGGCGTGCCGCAGCCAGGTTCGCCAGCGCCGCCAGCCCTCGCGTACGCTGGGGGCGTACCAGAGGTCCTTTAACGCATCCTTGAGCACATAGACCGTGGCCAGTGGCTGATTGGCCGCGAGCAGTTCCTGCAACTGCACGGCCTGCCCGTCCTTGAGGTTTTCGCGATTGCGCAGCAGCAGCCAGCGGCTCTGCTTGACCACCTTGCGCGCCGGTTTGTCTTCGCGCAGGAGGTTGGCCTGGTCGACCCGAATACGGTCGATCACCTCGCGGCCGTAGCGCGCCACCACATGGAACAGGTCGTACACCACTTCGGCCTGCGGGCAGTGCTGCTGCACTTCCAGGTCGAAAGCGGTGTTCATGTCCATGGCCACCGCCTCGATCTGCTGGCAGCGCGCACCGAGGAGCTCGAAGAACGGGCGAATGGCCTCGCGGCTATTGCCGTGGCCGACCCACAGCACTCGCGTGCGCTCGGCATCCATGATCACCGTGGCGTAGCGATGGCCCTTGTGCAGGGCAAACTCGTCCATCACCAGGCGGCGTACGTCGCCCGGCTCGAAGGCCCCTACTTCAGCCTCCAAACGGCGCTGGTCGAGGGTCTTGAGGGTGTGCCAGTGCAGGCCGGTGAGGCGGCTGACCTGGCTGATCGGCAGCAGTTGCAGCAAGCCCTCGAGCCAGACCCGCAAGCGCTGGGTCAGGCGGGAGGCCGGCGCCAGCCAGTCGATCCGCTCCGTCACGCGCCCGCAGCTGAGGCAGTCGAGGCGACGCACCGGCAATTGCAGCAGCACCCGCTGGTCCAGCAGGTCACGCTCGCGCACCTGGCGCATGCGCCGCTCGTGGATCAACGGGCAGGGCTGGTGGCAGCGGCCACACACCGGCAGACGCTCGGCTTGGGGCTCCAGGCTGATCAACAGCGTGTGGGGATCGGCTTGGCGACAGGCAACGACGTCGTAGCCTGGCCAGAAAGCGGCAAGATCAATAGGATGCACGGCGACAGCAGGGGGTGGGGATTGGTGTGTTTGGCGACTGCCAATCTACCCGCTTCCCTGACTGTCAACTCGCTCTTCCCCCAGACTCCGCGAAGAACCAAATATTTGGGGCGGACGCCGCCCTGTATCTCTCGGTCAAGGAGTACGGCACCAGTTACAAGCTGATCGCCAGCGAGACGGTGGTAACCGTCAGCGCCAGGTTGGTCGACACCAGGACCGGAGTCGCGCTCTGGACGGGCAGCGCACGGGCTTCCAGCGAAGAGAACAACCAGAACAGCGGTGGTCTGGTGGGCATGCTGGTGGCCGCTGCGGTCAAGCAGATCATCAACAGCGTCCAGGAGGATGCGGCATACCCGATCGCCGGCCTGGCGGCCGGGCGTTTGCTGCTTCCCCGGCAACCCGCTGGCATCCTGCATGGGCCTCGCTCACCCCACTACATGACCGACTAGGGCATCGTGGCTCTATGAAGCAAGCCCCCGCCGAATCACCTCGGCGGGGGCTTTCTTATGGGGGCAGTTCTTTAGTTCGCTGCATCCAGCAACCGCAGCACCGCCTTCTCCCCGCTGTCCAGCGCGCTTTCCACCAAGCGCGGGTGGCTGCCGTCGTCGGACGGAAATGGGGACAGATTTATTCTCCCTACTCCAATTTGGGGGGAAGAGCAGGCTTTATCTATCCATGGAGAGAGAATCTAGTCCCCTCTCTCGCAGACACGAAACCCACCAACTCGTCCGTCAAACGTTGGGCTTCGCTGCGCTCTGCACCAACCTACAAAGACCGGTACGCACAGGTGCTGTGTTCGTCCCCTTCCCGAACGCGCGACACTTTGACAAGCGCTGCGTGGTCAATTCCGGTCATTCGTAAGACACGTCTGCATCCTCCAACTGAACCTGCTGCCCCGCCATCACATCCAGCACCCTCTGCCGGTCATCGGTGCCGAGCTGGTTCAGTGCGTTGTTCACGTCCGATAGCCAGACGTCGTGTGAGCTGGTCTTCACCGTGTTATCCAGGATCAGGCGTTTCTGGAAGATCCAGAAGTTCGACCAGTCGTACCAGTCGGGCAGGGCATCGAAGGCCTTGTTGGGGTTGCCGGTGCGCATGAATTGGGACGTGTACTGGGTGAACTTGGCGGATAGCGCGGTGCGCTGGCCTTGGTTGGCGGTGGTGCTGATGAAGCGCAGCAGGTCCTGCTGCGGTGCCACGGGGAAGTTACCGAAGAGGAAGGGCAGGTCCATGCCGTGCACTGCGCCGAAGGCTTCCTGCCAGGGGGCTGGCGAGTCGTCCCAGTCGAAGTTGTAGCGGTAGATGCTGCCTTGCAGCAGGCGCAGGTAGCGGCAGATGTTGTCCACCGTCAGGTCCACGCCCAGGCTCAGGGCGCGGTGCACCGGGCGGTAGGTGGGGTAGAGCTCCGGTTTGACGATGTCGGTGATGGCGAGGCTGGCAGGGTTCTGGTTGTTGACCATGTCCCACATCTGCGCGTGGCTGGGTTTGTAGTAGCGGAGCAGTTCGCCGGCGAAGTAGGTGCCTTCGTCCTTGGTGGTGCCGAGGATCATCGGCACCTTGTGGTAGCCGCCGGCGATGAGGTCGACGTAGCCGGCCCAGGGAATCACGTGGCCGTCGGTGAAGTGGCCCATGACAACGGGCGTCGGCGTATGGCGCACGATGTCGGTCGCCGGCAGCCCCCTCAGGAAGCTGCGAACCCAGGTCGGGCCCTGGCTTGCGCGATAGGCCGCCGCCTGCAGCTTGTCGCTGGCATAGCCCTTCTCCACCAGCAGGCCGTCGATCATGTCGTTGGATTGCAGCTCGCCCAGGGCCTTGGGGTAGGCGTTGGGCAGGCCGGACATGCAGATCATTCGGTCCACCAGCGAATCGGCCAGGGGTGATTGCAACAGGCCCCAGGCATTGATGCAGCCGGCGGATTGCCCGGCGATGGTGACGCTGTTCGGATTGCCGCCGAACTGGGCGATGTTGTCGCGCACCCATTCCAGGCCCTTGATCAGGTCCAGGGTTACGTAGTTACCAGAGTCGTCTTTGGCGTTGCCTTCTTGCAGGGCGGAGTTGTACAGCCAGCCCAGGCTGCCGAGGCGGTAGTTCACCGTCACCACCACCGCGTTGGCGTTGCGGGCGAAGTTGGCGCCGTTGTAGAGCAGTTCCGAGCCAGCACCCTTGAGGTTCGAGCCGCCGTGTATCCAGAACAGCACGGGCAGGTTGCTTTCAGTGCTCTTTGGTCGCCAGACGTTGAGGTAGAGGCAATCTTCCGAGCCAATGGGTTGGCCGAAGGTGGTCGGGTTGGGTGCTCCAAAGAAGCTGCCCAGTTGCGAACAGATGTTGGCGAACTGGCTTGCAGGACGCACGCCGGTCCAGGTCGCGGGGTCGCGAGGCGCCTTCCAGCGCAGCTCCCCAACGGGCGGCGCCGCATAGGGAATGGCGCGCCAGGACTGGGTGTTGTTGGCATCAGTCACGCCCTGCACTTGAGCGCCGCCCAGGGAAGTGATCGAGCGTGTGAGGGACTGGTTGTCGGCGCCTTGACTCAGCTGGGAGAGGGCGGAAAGCACCAGTATCGAGCTGCCGAACAGGCAGCCACGGAAACGCAGCTTTGCAATCGAATTCATTGTTGTTATCTCGATTCGAGCCACTGGATTGGCGGAGCGCTGACTGTTCTAGCCCCGCCGTCGGGTCCATGTGAGTCCAACTGCGAATCCCGAATACGGATATGGCACTCGGGTGCCAGTACTAGTCAGGCTGTGCCCTTCGGTCAAACGCTGGAGCCCCCCGAACCGCTGACCGGTTGGTCACATGTCGTGTCGGAGGAATGAACCGAAGCTGGCGAATTTCTGACCAAAACCGCCGGCCTTTGACGAACTTTTCACACATTCACAGTCATATTCCCTGCTTTTCGATCAGATGGACTGGTCAAGGCTCGACTAGGGCGGATGTCTATGAAGTTCGATCTAAACAACACTGGCGAGCGTCGGTTCGACTGGGCCGGGCTCGGCTGGCTCTTTCTCTTCTTCTGGTATTTCTCGGGTGTCACGCAGCTCCTGATTCAGGTCACCGGTACCAGCGGCTTCACCGGCTTTCGCCAGGCGTTCCTGCTGAGCGGACTGTGGCTGATCCCGGTGCTGTTGTTCCCGGGGCGCACGCGGACCGTCGCGGCGGTCATCGGCGGGCTACTCTGGCTGGCCTCTCTGCCGGCCTTCGGTTACTTCCTGGTATACGGCCAGGAGTTCTCCCAGAGCGTCATCTTCATCATGTTCGAATCGAACGTGGCCGAAGGCTCGGAATACCTGGCCCAGTACTTCGCCTGGTGGATGGTGCCGGCGTTTCTTGGCTATGCACTGGGCGGTGTATTGCTGTGGACGCGGCTGCGTCCGGTCTATCTGCCACGAAACAAGGCGATGGTTGCGAGCCTGGCACTGCTGGCGGCGCTGGTGGGCTATCCGGCGGTCAAGCAGGGACTTGGCAACGATACCTTCGCGGCGGCGCGCGACAGTTTCGAGAAGCGCATGGAGCCGGCAGTGCCCTGGCAGTTGCTGGTCGGCTATCGCCAGTACCGCCAACAACTGGCGGACATGCATGACTTGCTGGAGAACAGCGCCAATATCGCTCCCCTGGCCAACCTGCAGGACGCCAATGCCGGGCTGCCGGCGACCCTGGTGCTGGTGATCGGCGAATCCACCAATCGTCAGCGGATGAGCCTCTATGGCTATCCGCGTGCGACCACGCCGAAGCTCGACCGCATCCGTGACCAGCTGGACGTCTTCGACAACGTCATCACACCGCGCCCCTACACCATCGAAGCCCTGCAGCAGGTTCTGACCTTCGCCGACGAGCGCAATCCAGACCTCTATCTGACCAAGCCTTCGCTGCTGAACATGATGAAGCAGGCCGGGTACAAGACCTACTGGATCACCAACCAGCAGACCCTGACCAAGCGCAACACCATGCTCACCACCTTCTCCAAGCAGGCGGACGATCAGTTCTACCTGAACAACAACCGCAACCAGAACGCGCGCCAGTACGACGACGACGTGCTCCCGCCGTTCGAGAAGGTGCTGGCCGACCCTGCGCCGCGCAAATTCATCGTGGTGCACCTGCTGGGCACCCACATGAGCTACCAGTACCGTTATCCGCCGGAGTACGACCGCTTTACCGATCGCCAGGGCGTTCCGGACTCGGTCACCGACGATCAGCTGCCCACCTACAACAGTTACGACAATGCCGTGCTCTTCAACGACCACGTGGTTTCCAGCCTGATCGAGCGCTTCTCCGGCAGTAACTCCAACGGCTTCCTGCTCTACCTCTCCGACCACGGTGAGGCGGTGTTCGACCCTGAGCAGCCGGATGTCCTGGGGCGCAATGAGGCGGCGCCTACCGCGCCCATGTACACCATCCCCTTCATGCTTTGGCGCTCCCCGCAATGGCGAGCCGCCCATCCACGGGAGCTGTCCTCCAGCCTGCAGCGGCCCTACAGCAGCTCCAGCTTCATCCATACCTGGGCGGATCTGGCCGGTATCGGCTTCGATGACTTCGACCCCAGTCGCAGTGTGGTCAATGCCCGCTTCCAGCCGCGCCCGTTGCTGATCGGCGACCCCTATCAGCCGAAGACGCTGATCGACTTCAGCCTGATCAAGCCCAAAACCAAGGCGCCCGATATGGAAGTGGTCAGCGGGGAGCGTGAACCGACTGGCAGAAAGGCTCCGCCGGGTTGACCGCCGGGGCGTTTTTGTCTGTAGTTCGCCTTCGCCGGACTACGGCGCCCCGTCACTCCCTCTGCAAGGACATCCCATGGCCGGAGCCAGCCTGCTGACCCTGATCGACGACATCGCGACCCTGCTCGATGACGTCTCGGTAATGACCAAAGTCGCCGCGAAGAAAACCGCGGGTGTCCTGGGCGATGACCTGGCGCTGAACGCCCAGCAGGTCAGCGGCGTGCGGGCCGAGCGCGAGTTGCCGGTGGTCTGGGCGGTGGCCAAGGGTTCCCTGGTGAACAAGGCCATCCTGGTGCCCGCAGCCCTGCTGATCAGCGCCTTCATTCCCTGGGCGGTGATCCCGCTGCTGATGCTGGGCGGCGCTTTCCTCTGCTTCGAAGGCTTCGAGAAGCTGGCGCACAAGTGGCTGCACAGCGACGAGGAAGACGCGCAGCACCATGCGGAGCTGGCCGAGGCCGTGGCCAACCCGGAAGTGGATCTGGTGGCCATGGAGAAGGAAAAGATCAAGGGCGCCATCCGCACCGATTTCATCCTTTCCGCCGAAATCATTGTCATCACCTTGGGTACGGTGGCCGATGCCGCCTTCGGCAGGCAGGTGGCGGTTCTCGTGGGCATCGCGCTGATCATGACGGTGGGCGTGTATGGCCTGGTGGCCGGCATCGTCAAGCTGGATGACCTCGGCTTCTACCTGGTGCGCCAGGCCAGCTCGACGGCACAGGCCATCGGCCGCGCCATCCTTGCCGCCGCACCCTGGATGATGAAGGGGCTGTCGGTACTGGGAACCGCTGCAATGTTCCTTGTGGGGGGCAGCATCATCCTCCACGGCATCCCTGCGGCCCATCATCTGCTGGAGCCGGTGCTGGCCGCGGTTGGCGGCTTTGCCTGGCTGGTACAGATTCTGGTGGATGGCCTGGCAGGTATCGCTGCCGGTGCGCTGGTTCTGGCCGGGGTGAGCCTGGTGAAGAAGGTGCTGTCGGCCGTGAAGGGCTGAACTATTGGCTGTACGGGGGGCCAAGGGCAGATGCGCCGCCTTTGGCGATTGAATTGGCTCTGTCTGCGTTAGCTGTTGCGAGAAATTGACCATCGGGCCAAGAGCCTTGTAGGAGCTGGCTTGCCAGCGAAACGCGGCCATTCGCTGGCAAGCCAGCTCCTACGGGCAATGCAGACATAGCCATTGAAATCCCGCCACAGTGTTTCGACGCTGATGCGGCGCGATTCCTGGGGCTTTGGGCTAGGCTGAAAATCCGTACCCCGGGTTTGCCAACATGCTCGACATCCCACCTGAGGACGACTTCTGGCGGGATGCCAAACAGGACAAGTCGCAAGCGCCCGAACTCGGCTCGGCCTTGGAGGCGCGGGCCCGCAGCGGTATGCCGATGCGCGGTTTCTGCCTGAAGAAATGCCAGTTGGCGGGCCTCGATCTGGTGCACCGTGGCAGCCACACCGGGTACGACCTTTCCGGAAGCGATTTCTACCGCGCCAATTTGCGCGGTGCCCATCTGTTCGCCATAAACCTGCGCGGCGCCTCGCTGATGAAGGCCGATCTACGTGATGCCAACCTGCACTGCGCCGACCTGCGTGACGCCAATCTGCTCGGGGTGAAGCTCGACGGTGCCCGTCTGGATAACGTGGTCTGGGACGAGCGGGTGCTACAGGAACGCGAGGCCCGTGACGCCTGCAAGAACAGGCAGCCGGCGTTGATGCTGGACTTCCTGCAACAGGCCGAGGAGGTCTATCGCAACCTGCGCATTCATCTGGAGAAGGCCGGGTTGTTCGAGGAAGCGGGGCGCTTTTTCTATCGCGAAATGGTCATGCGCCGCCTGCAAATGCCGCGTTGGTCAGCCCAGCGGCTGTTTTCCTGGCTGGTGGACCTGTTCTGCGGCTACGGCGAGCAGCCCCTGCGCGTGGTGCTGTTTTCCCTGGGCTTCGTGCTGTTCTGCGCGCTGCTTTATTTCCTGACGGGGATTCACCACGGCGATGTGCGGCTGGCCTTTTCCCTGGAGCAGGACCTGTTGACCAACCTCGAGGAGCTGGGCGCCTGCATGTACTTCAGCGTGGTGACCTTCACCACGCTCGGCTACGGCGACATCGCGCCGCTTGGCTTGTCGCGACCGCTGGCTGCCTTCGAGGCCTTCGTCGGCAGCTTCACCATGGCGCTGTTCGTGGTGGTGTTCGTGAAGAAGATGACGCGCTGAGGCTTTGTCCGAAAGACGGCTTATTGCTGAAAAACCTGGAAATCAGTCCTTCGGCTTGAACGCGCAGTAGCCGGGGCGCGGGCCGATTCTCGGGTGGTTTCGGCAGGTATCCGGGCGCTTGTCGTACACGGTGCACAGGCGACTCTTGCGGTCGAGGAAGTAGCAATCGTTGTTGCCCATGCGGGTGAGCGTGAAAATGCCGGACTTCTGGTTGAAGCGCTCCACCACGCCGTCCTTCATCAGCCTTTTCGCGATGTTCTTCGGCGGTTCGCCACGCTCGAACTCGGCCACCAGTTCCAGGCGGATCAAGTCGTTCAGGCGCGCTTCGACCGGCATGGTGCAGCAGCTGGAAACGCATGCGTGGCACATGGTCTTTTCGTATTTGATCCAGGTGTCCGTCCGGTCGAGGTCGGCACCGACGATCATCATGGTCTTCATGGTCGGCGAGCAGGCTAGGGTAGAAGGGCGGGCATCATAGCGATGTCGGTGAAAAAGTGAACAGTTTCCCGTCGGGGAACGCGAAATTTCCCTTTGTCTCAGCGGATTTGTGTCTATACGACACCGGGTTGTAGGAATCTTCTGTGTCTGTGAGCCAGGACTCAGGCGTCTCTATTGGGACGATGCCGGTTTCCTGTAGCTTCCGGCCGTTCGTGGCTGCGATGGATGCGGCCCCAGTGCTCAATCATCCGGGTAATCGCTGCATGCAATGGATCTTCATGCTGGTTGGCCTGGCCTTCGGGGCCGGGATTGATGAAAGCGTCACCGGAGCCCTGCTCGGCGGCCTGATGGGGCTGGGGCTGGGGCAGGCTATCCGCCTCCAGTGGCTGACGCGGGAAAATGCCGAGCTGCGCAAGTCGCTCGTCAGTTTTGCCGCACGGTTCGACAAGGGCACCCAGGCCATCCATGAGCGCCTGCTCAAGGTGGAGCAGGGAAGGGCGCAGTCGGCCGAGACAGCACCGCCTCAGGCTGTCGAACCCGCCGTGCCGGTTGCCAAAGCCGCGCCCGAGACCGTGGCCGAAGACGATGCCGACCTCGTCTGGGAACTGCCGGCGGATGTGCTGGCCGAGCCTGCGGCTGCCGCATCGCCAGCGCCCACACCTGCACCAGCGGCTGCGGCGCCCGCTGACGCCTGGGGCCGGGAAGCCCGCCCCGCTGTTCCTCCCAAGGCGCCGCCGCGTCCGCCGAAACCCCGCGAACCTTCTCTGCTCGAACGGGGCTTCGCCGCTGCCCGTAACTGGCTGTTCGGCGGCAACACCGTGCTGCGCATCGGCGTCGTGCTGCTGTTCCTCGGCCTGGCCTTCCTGCTGCGCTACGCCACCGAAGGCATGGTGGTGCCCGTGGAGCTCCGCTACGCCGGCGTGGCCCTGGCCGCCATCGCGCTGCTAGGCCTTGGCTGGTGGCTGCGCAGACGCAATCCGAGTTATGGCTTGATGCTTCAGGGCGCCGGCATTGCCGTGCTCTACCTGACAGTGTTCGCTGCCATGCGCCTGCATCCGTTACTGGACCCGAAGATGGCCTTCGGGCTGCTGGTCGCGGTAACCCTGTTTTCCGCCATCCTCGCCGTGGCCCAGGACGCCCTGGGCCTGGCCGCTGCCGCCGCGCTTGGCGGGTTCGCCGCGCCCATCCTCACCTCCAGTGGCAGTGGCAACCATGTGGCGCTGTTCAGCTATTTCGCGCTGCTCAACGCCGGCATCTTCGCCATTGCCTGGTTCAAGGCCTGGCGTCTGCTCAACCTGATCGGCTTCGTCGGCACCTTCGGTATTGGATTTGCCTGGGGCCTGCGTTCCTACCAGCCGGAGCTTTTCGCCAGCACCGAACCTTTCCTGGTGTTGTTCTTCCTGATGTATGTCGGCATCGGTCTGCTGTTCGCCCGGCGCAAGCTGGCAGAGGCGATGGACGCGCCGGCGGAGCGGGACGAGCTGTTGCGCTGGTCGGCGCGCCAGGGCGACACGGTGGACGGCACGGTGCTGTTCGGTCCGCCGATCATCGGCTTCGGCCTGCAGGTGGCGCTGATCCGCCATATCGAGTTCGGCGCGGCCTTCAGCGCGCTGGCCCTGGGGCTGTTCTACATCGTTCTGGCACGGGTCCTGGCCGGCCGTACCGCCGGGCGCGCCTTGCTGCTGGTGGAAACCTGTCTGGCCCTCGGTGTGGTGTTCGGCAGCCTGGCCATCCCGCTGGGGCTGGATGCGCGCTGGACTTCCGCTGCCTGGGCGGTGGAAGGCGCTGGCATCTACTGGCTTGGTCTGCGCCAGGGTCGGCCGCTGGCGCGGGCCTTCGCGCTGTTGCTGCAGTTCGGCGCCGCGATTGCTTTCCTCGGCGGGCTGCGCACCGGCGCCTATACATTGCTCGACGGTTCGCCCCTGGGCGCCCTGATGCTGGGCGCGGCACTGCTGTTCGTGTTCTGGCAACTGCGCCAGGCGCCAGATGACGCTGCCACCGACCTGGAGCAACGCCTCTCGCCGGCTCTCGCTTGTGCCGGGCTGGCGTTCCTTTATCTGATGGCGCCGCTCGCCTTCGCGGCGGAAGGCACCGCCATTGCCTGGGCACTGGCCGGGCTGGCGACGCTTTTCGTCGGGTTGCGACTGAACTCGCGCACCTTCCTCTTCAGCGCGTTCGCCGTGCAGTTGCTCGGCGGCGCGATCTTCTTGCTCGACCTGGACGGCTCGGGCCTGGGCAGCGGCTCCATGCCGGGCTGGCGTGGGCTGATGGTGGCGTCGCTGATCGGTCTGGCGCTGATCGCCGGGATGATCCTGGCTGCTCGCCACCCGCTGGCACGCAGCGATGCGCGATTGTTGCGTGGTCTGTCGCTGGTGCTGCTGGCGGGGCTGGCTTTCGTCAACCTGGCGGTGCTCTTCGTGTTGCCTTGGCGCACCGCCGCTGGGGTCTGGGCCGGCAGCGGTCTGCTGATCCTCTGGCTCAGCTTGCATCTGCAACAGCGCGCCGGGTTCTGGTTCGGTCTGTTCCTGCAATTGTTGGCTGGCATGAGTTTCCTCGCGGTAAGTCCGCTTCTACTGGGCGAGCTGAGTAGCGAAGGCCTGCGACCGCTGGCCCACGCCGGTTTCTGGACGCCGACCGTGCTCGCTCTGGCAGCCTTCGTCGGTGCCTGGCGCTTACAGCGTGCCGCCCGTGCGGAAGCGGCATTGGGCGGGCTGAGCCTCGCACATCTGGCCCAATTGCTGCTGGCCTGGAGTGCCGGCTGGTGGGCGCTGGCCTGGCTGGCGGAGATCGCGCGCTTTGCCAAGCCTGAACTGCAAGTGCCCCTGGCCCTGTTGCTGGCGGCGGCCAGCGTCGCCTTCACCACCTGGCTCGCGGGGCGCGAGCAGTGGCGTGCACTGGCCTTGCTCTGCCTGGTGCTGGCGCCTGCCGGCGTTGTGGCGCTGGCGGTTGCCTGGGACCCGCAGTATCACCCGGCAGCCAGCTTCGGCTGGGCCGGTTGGGGTGCCCTGTTCCTCGTGCACGTGCTGGCCCTGCGCAGGTTGGATCACCTCTTGCCCGCGGGGGCACGTAGTGCCGCCCATGTGCTGGGCTGTTGGTTGCTGCTCGGCGTGCTGGCGCTGGAGTTGCGCTACCTGTTGATGCTGCTCTCCGAGCAATACAACGCCTGGCGCTGGCTGGGTTGGGCCCTGCTGCCGAGCGCCTGGCTGTTGCTGGTGGCTCTGCGTCCGCGCCTGCCTTGGCCGGTGGCGGCTTATCCGCGTGAATACCGTCTGTGGGCGTCGTTGCCGCTGGCGCTGCTGATGCTCGCCTGGTTCTGGATCGCCAACGCCTGGAGCGATGGAGCAGCCGAACCGCTGCCGTACCTGCCGCTGCTCAACCCGCTGGAGCTGGGCCTGCTGTTCGCGCTGCTGGGTATCTGCCTCTGGCTGCGTGACTGCCTGCCGCAGTTCGGTGTGCGCGCACTGCCGGCATGGCTGCCCCAGGGCGTGGCCGGTGTATCGCTGTTCGCCCTGGCGACCGCGGCGGTGTTCCGCTGCGCGCACCATTGGGGTGGCGTGCCCTATCAACTGGAAGCACAACTGGATTCCATGCTGGTGCAGGCTGGCCTGTCCATCGTCTGGACCAGCATCGCCCTGGGCCTGATGGTTGGCGGTCACCTGCGGGCGCGGCGCGAACTCTGGCTGGTGGGCGCGGCGTTGATCGCGTTGGTGGTGGCCAAGTTGTTCTTCGTCGAACTGGGCAATCGCGGTGGCCTGGAACGCATCGTTTCTTTCATTGGCGTCGGCGTCCTGCTGCTGGTCGTCGGCTACTTCGCGCCGCTGCCGCCAAAGCGCGCGGAATCTCAACAGGAACAGGTCAACGCATGATCGGATTGTCTTGTCTGCGCCGCCCCGGCCTGGCCTTGCTGGCCAGCCTGGGATTGCTCTGCCAGCCGCTGCTCGCCGCTGAACAGCCAGACGACTTCACTACGCGCGTCGAGCTGCGGCTGGACGGGCAGGGCCCCTGGTATCGCATGGACCTGCCCATGGCTCTGCACTTCGCCGCGCAGCATGCCGACCTGCGCGACCTACGCGTGTTCAACGCCGAGGGCGAGTCCCTGGCCTATGCCCTGACTCGCAGCAGCGCAAGCGAACGCCGTGCCCGTCACGAACAGACCGTACGCTGGTTCCCCTTGCGTGGTCCGGCGGACGGGAGTGGTGCCTTGCCCAGCGTAAGGATCGAGCGCAGTACTACCGGAACGGTCGTGCAGGTGGTGCCGGAGAATCCCGTGGCCGAAGGTGAGCAATTGCGTGGCTGGTTGCTGGACGTCAGCGGTGTGGGAGCTCCGCTGGAGAAGCTCAGTCTGGAGTGGAACAGCGCAGCTGACGGCTTCCAGCACTTCAGCATCGAGGCCAGCGATGACCTGCAACATTGGGAGTCATGGGGTGATGGACAGGTGGCGCGCCTGTCGTTCGCCGATCAACGCATCGACCAGCGCGAAGTGGCCCTTCCCGGGCGTTCCGCGCGGTACCTCAGGCTTCTCTGGCAGAGCCCTCGGCACGCGGCGGAACTGACTGCGGTGAAGGTATCGAGCGCCAGCCGTGAAAGCCTGCCGGCGGCCATGGCCTGGTCCGCGCCGCTGGACCCGGTCAGCAGCAAGGATGGCCAGTACATCTGGGACCTGCCGCTGGGGTTGCCCATCGAGCGACTGCGCGTTGCCGTGGAGCGGCCCGGCAGCCTGCTGCCGGTGCAGGTGGAGGCTCGCCGCGATGGCGCTCCGCAATGGCAGCCGGTAATGTCCGGCCTGCTTTACCGGTTACCGCAGGACGGAAAGGAGGTCGCCCAGGAGGAGCTGGACCTGCCGGGATGGATGGCGATCAAGCAGCTGCGCCTGACGGTTGATCAGCGTGCCGGCGGCTTCGGCCAGCAGGTACCCCGTCTGGAAGTGGGCATGCATGCCACCCAGGTGGTATTCCTCGCTCGTGGCAATCCGCCGTTCACGCTCGCCCTGGGCAATCTTGAGGCCAGCCGCGCGGAACTGCCCCTGTCCACGCTGGTGCCGGGTTTCGACAGCGCCAGTCTGGAGAAGATGGGGCGCGCCGAAGCAGTGGCGATTCCTGCGCAGACTGGCGTCCATCCGGCAGAGCGGCAGGCGGCCGGTCAGATCGTCTGGAAACGTGTCGGCCTCTGGGCCGTCCTGCTGCTGGGTGTCGGTCTATTAGGGGGCATGGCGTTCAGCTTGCTGCGTCGCCCGGCGGCGCGGTCTTGATGAATTGCGAATGACCATACGGTGATAGTGGCTTTTTGATGTATCTTTGTTCGGTCATTCCAAAGGCCGCAGCAGGCGGCTCCACGTCAGGTCAGGACGATCAGGTGCCCAGCCTTCAGCCGCTCCATCCGGAACCCTTGCCCCCAATTGCCGTGCCCTCCGGGGAGCTGCGTTGAACACCTGCCTGGCCAGTGGATGGAGCTTCAGCGGGCCGGTGGCGCTGACCATTGCCGTCGGTATCGGCGTGGTGTTCATAGCGCTCTGGGTCCGCCGCCAGCCTCATTTTCCTGGTCGCGAAAGCTTTCTCGTCCTGCATGCCGGCATCTGTTGGTGGCTTGCGGCCGCCTGCCTGGAGCTGGCAGCGCAGGGTCCGCAGTGCAAGGTCTTCTGGGCCAGCATGGCCTGGCCGGGCATTATCGGCGTACCGACCTTCTGGGCCGTGTTTCTCTGGCAGTACGTCAACAGCATCCGTGAACCCCTGAGCCCGCGAGCCTTCCTGTTCCTGGGTATTGGTCCGCTGGTCGCCTCCGCCATGGCCCTTAGCAACCCCTGGCACCAACTGTTCTACGGCCCCGGCACCCTGCCGGCGGACGATACGCTGGGGGCGGCGATCCGCTACGACCATGGGCCGCTCTTCGATGCCGTGGCCGTCTACGTCTACGTGTTCATGGTTTTCTGCCTGGCCGTGGTGACCCGCGCCGCCCTGGCCAGCCATGGCCTGCACCGCCGTCACTATCTGGCATTCGTGCTGGTCACCTGCGTGCCCTGGGGCGTCAACCTGAGCTACGTCGTTTACGGCTGGACCTTGTTCGGCTTCGACCCGACGCCGTTCAGCTTCGCCTTCACCCTGGTGGCCTTCACCTTCCTGATTCTCGGCGTTCGTCTTTTCGACCTGGTGCCGGTGGCGCGCCATCTGCTGCTGGAGGAGCTGCCCGACCCGGTGCTGGTGGTTGACCCCAAACGCCGGGTGATCGATGCCAACCCCGCCGCACTGACACTGGCCGGGCAACCCGTGGGCTGGCAGGGCATGGCGCTCTCCAGGTGGCCGGTGTATGGCCTGGAGCTGGAAGCGATGCTGGTGGCGGGGGAGAAGGAGATGCTGCTGGTCCCGGCCAGTTCTTCGCGCTACTTCGAGGTCCGCTCCCGCGATATCGAGCGGGTGACCCGCAGCGGCACATCGATTCTCGGACAGATGCTCTACCTGCGTGACATCACCGAGCGCCACTGCAGTGAACTCAAGCTGGCTGAGGCCCTGGCGACCAGCGAAGAGCGCCTGCGTACCATCACTCGTCTGCATGAACAGTTGCAGGAGCAGGCGCTGCGGGACCCGCTGACCGGTCTCTACAACCGCCGACATCTCGGCGAACTGTTCGCTCGCGAGCAGGCTCGCAGCCAGCGCGAGCGCACGCCCATCGCCCTGGCATTGATCGACCTCGACCACTTCAAGCAACTCAACGACCGTCACGGTCACCTGGTCGGCGACGATGTGTTGCGCGCGGTGGCCATCCATCTCACCGGCAACCTGCGCGGCAGCGACGCGGTATTCCGCATTGGCGGTGAGGAGTTCCTCCTGCTGCTGCCCGGCGCCAGCGGCGATGAGGCGTACGCGCGGTTGCAGGCGCTCTGCCAGGCACTTGCCGGCCTACCGCTGCCGACCCGGGAAGGGCCAGTGTCGGTGACCCTGTCCGCCGGCCTGGCGGTCTGGCCGATGCAGGGCCAGACCCTGGAAGAGCTGATGCAGGTGGCCGATGCCGCGCTCTACGAGGCCAAACGCAACGGCCGTAACCAGGTGCGGAGACTCGCCGCGAACGATGTCGGCTGACCGCTGAACCAGTGGCTGACACCGGCGTCAGATATTTTCGTGGCCTGTGTGGCCCGCATTCACTGCCGATTCAGCACCTTCCATCCCGCTGAGAGGCAATGCCATTCGACTCGCGCTAAACTGCGCGCATTTTTCCACCCTCCGGAGCCATTCCATGTCCCGCGTTACCCTGAGTCGCTACCTGATCGAGCAGACCAGAAGCCACAACACCCCTGCCGATCTGCGCTTCCTCATCGAGGTTGTCGCGCGCGCCTGTAAGGAAATCAGCCATGCGGTGTCCAAGGGCGCGCTGGGCGGCGTGCTCGGCAGCATGGGCACCGAGAACGTGCAGGGCGAAGTGCAGAAGAAGCTGGACGTAATGTCCAACGAAATCCTGCTCGAAGCCAACGAGTGGGGCGGTCACCTGGCCGGCATGGCCTCCGAGGAAATGGACAACGCCTACCAGATCCCCGGCAAGTACCCCAAGGGTGCCTACCTGCTGGTATTCGACCCGCTGGACGGCTCCTCCAACATCGACGTCAACGTGTCGGTAGGCACCATCTTCTCCGTGCTGCGCTGCCCTGAGCAGTACCTGTCGCAGAACGACAGCCTGGACGAAAAGGCTTTCCTTCAGCCGGGTGTTCAGCAGGTTGCCGCCGGTTACGCCATCTACGGTCCGCAGACCATGCTGCTGCTGACCCTGGGCGACGGCGTGAAGGGCTTCACCCTGGATCGCGAGCTGGGCTCCTTCGTGCTCACCCACGACAACATCCGCGTGCCGGAAACCACCGCCGAATTCGCCATCAACATGTCCAACCAGCGCCACTGGGAGGCCCCGGTAAAGCGTTACGTCAGCGAGATGCTGGCCGGTAAGGAAGGCAACCTGGGCAAGAACTACAACATGCGCTGGATCGCCTCCATGGTGGCCGACGTGCATCGTATCCTCACCCGCGGTGGCATCTTCATGTACCCCTGGGATGCCCGTGAGCCGGAGAAACCCGGCAAGCTGCGCCTGATGTACGAGGCCAACCCGATGTCCTTCATCATCGAGCAGGCCGGCGGTGCTTCCACCGATGGTCGCCAGCGCATCCTCGACATCCAGCCGACCTCCTTGCACCAGCGCGTGCCCGTCTTCCTCGGTTCCAAGGAAGAAGTCGCCCGCGTCACCGGTTACCACCAGGAGTAACCGTGCAGCCCTGGCAGCCGTTGCTGGACTGGTGGTTTGGCCCCGAGGCCTCCGCCAGCCAGACCGCCGCAGCGCGCCAGGGGCTGTGGTTCGGCAAGAAGGACCATCAGGACGCCGAAGCCCGCGAGCGCTTCGGTGGCCTGGTTGAACAGGCACTCGATGGCGGTCTCGCCAACTGGGCCGAACAGCCGGACGGCTGGCTGGCGCTGGTGCTGCTGCTGGACCAGCTGCCACGCATGATCTACCGCAACGACCCACGCGCCTTCGCCGGCGACGCCCGCGCGCAGGCGCTGGTGGCCGACGGGCTTGTCCGTGGCCAGGAACGGGGCCTGGCGCCGATCCGCCAGATCTTCATCTATCTGGTGCTGGAGCACGCCGAAGACCTCGCCAGCCAGGAGCGTGCCCTGTATCGCTATCGGCTGCTGCTGGACGCTGCGGACGCCGCCGAGCGCAAGCTGTTCGAGGGCTTCCTCGATTTCTCCGAGCGCCACCGGGTGGTCATTGCCCGATTCGGCCGCTTCCCTCATCGCAATTCCGTGCTCGGACGCGCGTCGAGCGACGAAGAATCCGTTTTCCTGCGGGAACCCGGTTCGCGCTTCTAGAATCGAATGGAACAATCTCGTGACCCGCCGTGTCCGGTCGGTCGCTTTCCATCCGCCAAGGAGTGCTTCATGTCATTGCGTACCCTCGCCCTCTTGTCCTGCTGCCTGGTGCTGGCCGCCTGCAACAAGCTCAACCAGGAGAACTATTCCAAGCTCAAGTCCGGCATGACCAAGGCCGAAGTGGAGCAACTGCTCGGCAGCCCGACCGAGTGCTCCGGCGCCGTGGGATTCACCAGCTGCACCTGGGGTGACGAGAAGGCCTTCGTCAGCGTGCAGTACGCCGGGGAGAAGGTGCTGATGTTCTCCGGCAAGGGGCTCAAGTGAAGCGCGCAGCTGCGCTGCTGGCGGCCCTGTTGCTGGCCGGCTGCGCCAGCCATGGCGGGGCGCCTGTACCGCCGCGTACCGTGTCGGCGGTGGACCTCGGGCGTTACCAGGGCACCTGGTATGAGTTGGCGCGATTGCCGATGTTTTTCCAGCGCGGTTGCGCCCAGTCCGAAGCCCACTACAGCCTGCAAGACGACGGAAGCCTGGGTGTGCTGAACCGCTGCCGTACCCTCGATGGCGACTGGAAAGAGGCACGCGGCAATGCCGTGCCCCAGGTGGAGGGGCGCACCGACAAGCTCTGGGTGCGTTTCGATAACTGGTTCTCCCGGCTACTGCCAGGCATCGCCAAGGGCGATTACTGGGTGCTCTACCTGGACGACGACTACCGCACCGCCTTGGTGGGCAATCCGGATCGCAAGTACCTCTGGCTGCTGTCGCGCACGCCAGTGGTCTCGGAGAAGACTCGCGAGCAATTGCTCGAAGTGGCGGAGGAGCAGGGCTACGACACGGACCTGCTGATCTGGCGTGTGTCGGATGCTGCCCTCTCCTCCCACCCCTCTCCCTGAAGGGCGAGGGGTGCTTGTCCGTGCGATGGCAGGTTCAAAGCCTGGATAGACTCGGAGTAGCCGGTGAGCTTCGTGGTCTCAGGCGCGGGTCACCCCTCTCCTCTTAAGGGGGAGGGTAACGGGTCAGCGCAAGACTTCCCGCAGAACCCCTGCAAAGGCCTGCGCAGTTTCCGCTTCGGCCGCATGCCGGCCATCCCTTACCACCCAGTTCCCGCCCACCATCACATCGCGCACCTGACGATCGCCGCCGGCAAACAGCCAGCGGTTGAGCAGGGCATCGCCTTCGGCGGTGGCCAGGTAGGGATCGTTGCCATCGAGCACCAGCCAGTCGGCGCGCTTGCCGACTTCCAGGGCGCCCACCGGCTGTCCGAGGGCTTGGGCGCCACCGGCCAGGGCAGCGTCGAACAGGGTGCGGCCAACCTGGGGCTGATCGGCGCGATAGAGACGGTTACGACGCTGGTCGCGCAGGCGCTGGCCGTACTCCAGCCAGCGTAGTTCCTCCACCACGCTGACCGACACATGGCTGTCGGAGCCGATGCCGAGGCGACCGCCCCGGGCGAGGAAGTCCACCGCCGGGAAGATGCCGTCACCCAAGTTGGCCTCGGTGGTCAGGCAGAGCCCGGCCACCGCGCCGCTGGATGCCATGGATGTCACTTCTCCCGGCTCCGCATGAGTGGCATGGACCAGGCACCAGCGCTCATCCACCGGGGCATTCTCGTACAACCACTGCAGCGGCCGGCGGCCGCTCCAGGCCAGGCAGTCGTCCACTTCCTTCTGCTGTTCGGCGATATGGATGTGGATGGGGCGCTTGCCCAGTTCCGCTGCCAGCACGGCCTTGATCTGTTCAGGCGTCACCGCGCGCAGCGAGTGGAAGCACAGACCCAGGCGCTGGTTGGGCTGGCGAGCGATTTCTGCGCGCAGGCGTTCCTGCAGGGCCAGGTAGCTGTCGGTGCTGTTGATGAAGCGGCGCTGTCCCTCGTTGGGCGACTGGCCGCCAAAACCGGCGTGGCTGTACAGCACCGGCAGCAGGGTGAGGCCGATGCCGGCATCGCGGGCGGCCTGGCTGACCTGCAGGGACAGCTCGGCGGGGTCGGCATAGCGGCGGCCGTCGACATCGTGGTGCACGTAGTGGAACTCGGCGACGCTGGTGTAGCCGGCCTTGAGCATTTCGATATAGAGCTGACGGGCGATGATCCCGACTTGCTCCGGCGACAATCGCCCTACTAGTCGGTACATCAGGTCGCGCCAGGTCCAGAAGCTGTCATTAGGGTTGCCCGCCACCTCTGCAAGGCCAGCCATGGCGCGCTGGAAGGCATGCGAGTGCAGGTTCGGCATGCCCGCCAGCACCGGGCCTTGCAGGCGTTCGGCGCCTTCTGCGTCGGCATCGGCGAGGACCTGTTGGAGCAGGCCGTCGGAGGAAACTTCGAAGCGGACGTTGCGCGCCCAGCCCTGCGGCAGCAGGGCGCGTTCGGCGAAGAATGCGGACATGGTGAGGGCCCCTGGATGGGTGGTTTTATTTGTATATACATATACAGACGTTTGAGGGTAACGTAAACTCACCGTCAGTCGCACACTTGTCTGGAGTTGTCGAATCCGGTACATGCCGGAGACGGGCGCCACGTTCCGGGCACCGCCAGTTCTGCCTCTTCGCCGACAAGGAGAATCTCGTGTCCAGTTCGCCCTCAGCGCCTTCGTCGCTGGCCGCCCAGATGGGGGGCACCCCCGCGCCGCTCTATGCCCGCGTCAAGCAGATGATCAGCCAGCAGATCCAGAGCGGCGCATGGCCGCCGCACTATCGAGTGCCCTCGGAGAGCGAGTTGGTCAACGAGCTGGGTTTCAGCCGCATGACCATCAACCGTGCCCTGCGCGAGCTGACTGCCGAAGGGCTGCTGGTGCGCATGCAGGGCGTCGGAACCTTCGTCGCCGAGCCCAAGGGCCAGTCGGCGTTGTTCGAAGTGCACAACATCGCCGAAGAGATCGCCGCTCGTGGCCATCGCCATCATTGCGTAGTGGTCAGCCTGGTGGACGAAGTGGCCGGTCCCGAGCGGGCACTGGCGCTTGACCTGCGTGAGGGCCAGCGCGTGTTCCACTCGCGCATCGTGCATTTCGAAAACGATGTGCCGGTGCAGATCGAAGACCGCTTCGTGAACCCGGCCGTCGCCCCCGATTACCTGAAGCAGGACTTCACTCGGCAGACGCCCTACGCCTACCTGTCCCAGGTGGCGCCTCTCACTGAAGGCGAGCATGTGGTGGAGGCCATCCTGGCCGACGCCGATGAGTGCAAGCTGCTGCTGATCGAGCGCGGCGAGCCCTGCCTCCTGATTCGCCGGCGTACCTGGTCCGGACGCAATACCGTGACCAGCGCGCGCCTTCTCTATCCCGGTTCCCGCTACCGCCTCGAAGGACGTTTCGGTTCATGACCCAATCCCGCTTGCTGCGTGCCGCCGATTACCCCCGCATGCCGTGGAAGAACGGCGCAGGTTCCACCCTGGAAATCGCCCGCGACGCAGGCGACGGTCTCGACGGCTTCGGCTGGCGCCTGTCCATCGCGGATGTCGGCGAGTCCGGCGGCTTCTCCGCCTTCACCGGCTATCAGCGGGTAATCACCGTGCTGGAAGGCGCTGGGATGCGCCTTGCGGTAGACGGGCAGCAATCCCGCGACCTGACCGCTCTCGACGCGTTTGCCTTCAATGGTGGCAGTGCGGTGAACTGCGAGCTGATCGACGGCCCCATCCGCGACTTCAACCTCATCTATTCGCCGAAGCGCTATGCCGCTCGCCTGCAATGGCTGCAAGTCGAAGGCGAACTCAAGCTGTTCAGTGCCGCCAGCACCATGCTGTTGTTCGCCGCTGAAGGCGGGGTGAGCCTCACGCTGGATGGCCAGGCATTCGAATTACTCGGCCGACATGATTGCCTGCACATCGAAACCACCAGCGCCCTGGCCGAGGCGAAGCTGGACGGCAAGGGTGCCTGCTGCCTGATCGAGCTGACACCACGCTAAGGCGCACGGCCGATTCTTTTGTAGGGGCACATTGGCGCTACAGGGTCTAAACCTAATCCTGTCGCCCGCCACGCCTATCGGAGCTGCACCATGCCACGCCACAGCGTCCTCGCTGCCGTCGTCCTGTCGCTGGCGCTGTCCGCCTCGCTGGAAGCCGGAGCCGCCGAATGCCCCTATCCCAAGCCCGTGGTGCTGGCCGGGCTGAATTGGGAAAGCGGCATGTTCACCACCGAAGTGCTGCGCTACCTGCTGGAAAAGGGCTACGGCTGCAAGACCGATGTGCTGCCGGGTAACACCCTGACCATGGAAAACGCCTTGCGGCAGAACGACATTCAGGTGATTGCCGAGCAGTGGGCTGGCCGCAGCGAGTTGTGGCGCAAGGCCGAAGCGGCCGGTGAAGTCTTTGCCGTCGGCGAGCCAGTGAAGGGTGCCACCGAGGGCTGGTGGGTGCCGGATTACCTGGTGAAGGGGGAGGGCGCGCCCGCCGCGGACCTGCGTTCGGTGACCGACCTGCCGCGCTTCAAGGCGCTGTTCAAGGACCCGGAAGATCGCAGCAAGGGGCGCTTCTACAACTGCCCCACCGGCTGGACCTGCGAAGGGGTCAATAGTCAGAAGCTCAAGGCGTACGGCCTGGAAGACAGCTATGTGAACTTCCGCACCGGCACGGGACCGGCGCTGGACGCGGCCATTACCTCGGCGATCCGACAGCGCCAACCCATCCTCTTCTACTACTGGTCGCCCACACCGCTGATGGGTCGCTATCAGCTGGTGCAACTGGAAGAGCCGCCCTTCGACCAGAAGGCCTGGGAAACCCTGATCGACCCGAAGAATCCCAAACCGATCGGCACGCGCTCGCTGCCGGCGAAAATCTCCATCGGCGTGTCCCGCGAGCTGCATGAAAAGGCACAGCCCCTCGTGGACGCCTTCGCCCGGTTGGAAATACCCCTGCCACTGTTCAACGGCATCCTTGCGCGCATGGCCGAGCAGCACGCCGACGCCGCTCCCATGGCCATCGACTTCTACCGCCAGCATCGGGATGTCTGGTCGAACTGGGTGCCGAAAGATGTCGCACAGCGCATCGACGACTCCCTGAAGTAACTGTTACCTAAGGCCCCAAGTTGGGGAGCGCATGCTTCTAAATCGGGCATTTCCCCTGTGCGGTAACAGTTTTTTCGCCGTCCGCCTCTCTGCTTGTCTATACATCCTGGCGCTCTGCGACCCTTGTGGCGCAAGGCTTCGAGCGGACTTTTCCGATTGCCTGAGAGAGTTTGGCCTCTCGCTTGCATATGCTTGTATGTACAAGTTTATATGTGTGCAGATGTCCACTGCTTTTCCCGCGCAGTCAGGCAGTAACGTTGCTCACCGCTACCACCCTACGAGGAGCCAGGCATGACCAAATTCCGTGACACCGAAATCCGCGCCCCGCGTGGCAACAAGCTGAACGCCAAGAGCTGGCTGACCGAAGCGCCGCTGCGCATGCTGATGAATAACCTCGACCCCGAGGTGGCGGAGAACCCAAAGGAACTGGTGGTGTATGGCGGCATCGGCCGTGCCGCGCGCAACTGGGAGTGCTACGACAAGATCGTCGAGACCCTTAAAGAGCTGAATGAAGACGAGACTCTGCTGGTGCAGTCCGGCAAGCCGGTCGGCGTCTTCAAGACCCACGCCAACGCCCCGCGCGTGCTGATCGCCAACTCCAACCTGGTGCCCCACTGGGCCACCTGGGAACACTTCAACGAACTGGATGCCAAGGGCCTGGCCATGTACGGCCAGATGACCGCCGGCAGCTGGATCTACATCGGCAGCCAGGGCATCGTCCAGGGCACCTATGAAACCTTCGTCGAGGCGGGCCGTCAGCACTACAACGGCAACCTTGCCGGTCGCTGGGTACTCACCGCCGGCCTCGGCGGCATGGGCGGCGCCCAGCCGCTGGCCGCGACACTGGCCGGCGCCTGCTCGCTGAACATCGAATGCCAGCAGACCAGCATCGATTTCCGCCTGCGCAGCCGTTACGTCGATGAGCAGGCCACCGACCTGGACGACGCCCTGGCGCGCATCGCCAAGTACACCGCCGAAGGCAAGGCGATCTCCATCGCCCTGCTGGGCAACGCCGCCGAGATCCTGCCGGAACTGGTACGTCGGGGCGTACGTCCGGACATGGTCACCGACCAGACCAGCGCCCACGACCCGCTCAATGGTTACCTGCCGATCGGCTGGAGCTGGGAGCAGTACCGCGACCGCGCGAAGAGCGACCCGGCTGCGGTGGTCAAGGCTGCCAAGCAGTCCATGGCCGTCCACGTACAAGCCATGCTGGACTTCCAGAAAATGGGCGTGCCCACCTTCGACTACGGCAACAACATCCGCCAGATGGCCAAGGAAGAGGGCGTGGCCAATGCCTTCGACTTCCCCGGCTTCGTCCCGGCCTACATCCGCCCGCTGTTCTGTCGTGGTATCGGTCCGTTCCGCTGGGCCGCGCTGTCCGGTGATCCGCAGGACATCTACAAGACCGACGCCAAGGTCAAGGAGCTGATTCCGGACGACGCCCACCTGCACCGCTGGCTGGACATGGCCCGCGAGCGCATCAGCTTCCAGGGCCTGCCGGCACGTATCTGCTGGGTTGGCCTGGGCCTGCGTGCCAAGCTCGGCCTGGCCTTCAACGAAATGGTGCGTAGCGGCGAGCTGTCGGCGCCCATCGTCATCGGTCGCGACCACCTGGACTCCGGCTCGGTCTCCAGCCCGAACCGCGAAACCGAAGCCATGCAGGACGGTTCCGACGCCGTTTCCGACTGGCCGCTGCTCAATGCCCTGCTGAACACCGCCAGCGGCGCCACCTGGGTGTCACTGCACCACGGCGGCGGCGTGGGCATGGGCTTCTCCCAGCACTCGGGCATGGTCATTGTCTGCGACGGTACCGACGAAGCCGCTGCTCGCATCGCTCGCGTACTGACCAACGACCCGGGCACCGGCGTGATGCGCCATGCCGATGCGGGCTACCAGATCGCCATTGATTGCGCACGTGAGCAGGGCCTGAACCTGCCCATGATCGGCAAAGGAGACTGAGCGTGAACGCGCTGAACCTGAAACCCGGAAGCCTGACCCTGGCGCAGCTGCGCCAGGTCTTCCACGCGCCCGTGCATGTGACCCTGGATGCCAGTGCCGGCAAGGCCATCGACGCCAGTGTTGCCTGCGTCGAGAGCATCGTCGCTGAAGGCCGCACTGCCTACGGCATCAACACCGGCTTCGGCCTGTTGGCTTCGACCCGCATCGCCCCGGCCGACCTGGAGAAGCTGCAGCGCTCGCTGGTGCTGTCCCACGCCGCAGGTGTTGGCGAAGCCTTGGACGACGCCATGGTGCGCCTGATCATGCTGCTCAAGGTGAACAGCCTGGCGCGCGGTTTTTCCGGCATCCGTCGCAAGGTAATCGACGCTCTGATCGCCCTGATCAACGCCGAGGTCTATCCGCACATTCCTCTGAAGGGTTCGGTAGGCGCTTCCGGCGACCTGGCACCCCTGGCGCACATGTCGCTGCTGCTGCTCGGCGAGAGCAAGGCGCGCCACAAGGGCCAGTGGCTGCCGGCCACCGAAGCACTGGCTGTTGCCGGACTCGAGCCGCTGACCCTGGCTGCCAAGGAGGGCCTGGCCCTGCTCAACGGCACCCAGGTCTCCACCGCCTATGCCCTGCGCGGCCTGTTCGAGGCCGAGGACCTGTTCGCCGGTGCCACCGTCTGCGGCGGTCTCAGCGTCGAGGCCATGCTTGGTTCCCGCGCGCCGTTCGATGCGCGCATCCACGCCGCCCGTGGCCAGCGCGGCCAGATCGACGTGGCTGCTGCCTACCGTGAGCTACTTACTGCCAGCAGCGAGATCGCCCGCTCCCACGAGAAGTGCGACAAGGTGCAGGATCCGTACTCCCTGCGCTGCCAGCCGCAAGTCATGGGCGCCTGCCTGACCCAGCTGCGCCAGGCCGCCGAAGTGCTGGAGATTGAATCCAACGCGGTTTCCGACAACCCGCTGGTATTCGCCGAATCGGGTGATGTGATCTCCGGTGGCAACTTCCACGCCGAGCCGGTGGCCATGGCCGCTGACAACCTGGCGCTTGCCATCGCGGAAATTGGCTCGCTGTCCGAGCGTCGTATCTCGCTGATGATGGACATGCACATGTCCCAGCTGCCGCCCTTCCTGGTGGAGAACGGCGGGGTCAACTCCGGCTTCATGATCGCCCAGGTCACGGCCGCCGCCCTGGCCAGCGACAACAAGGCCCTGGCCCACCCGGCCAGCGTCGATAGCCTGCCCACCTCGGCCAACCAGGAAGACCACGTGTCCATGGCGCCGAACGCCGGCAAGCGTCTCTGGGCCATGGCCGAAAACGTGCGCGGCATCCTCGCCATCGAATGGCTGGGCGCCTGCCAGGGGCTGGACTTCCGCACCGGCCTGAAGAGTTCGCCGAAGCTGGAAGAAGCCCGCGGCCTGCTGCGCTCGAAGGTCTCCTACTACCAGGAAGACCGCTTCTTCGCCCCGGATATCGAAACCGCAAGTGATCTGCTGGCCAGTGGCTGCCTGAATGCACTGGTTCCGGCAAGGCTGCTGCCGAGCCTGTGAACCTGAGGTAGGGAGCGGGAGGGTGGGGCGAGCGTCCCGCCCAGGTCGGGAAGACCGCAACTGCTTGAGGTACCCGGGGCGATCACGAGTCGTGACCGGTCGTCAAAACAACAATTGCCAGTCACTGGCACCGGGAGCCGGCACAACCGGCTTCTGTCGATGAACGAACTGCCTTAACCCTTACCAAGTTTCAGGAGCGTCGGAACATGCAATTCAAGAAGCGAGTGTTGGGTCTGATGTGTGCAGCGGGTCTGCTGGCCGGGACGGCTTCCGCCCAGGCGGCGGGCTGGTGTGAATCCGGCAAACCGGTGAAGTTCGCCGGGCTCAACTGGGAAAGCGGCATGTTGCTCACCGACGTGCTGCAACTGGTGCTGAAGAACGGGTATGGCTGCGAGACCGACAGCCTGCCGGGCAACTCCATCACCATGGAGCAGGCCCTGGGCAACAACGACATCCAGATCTTCGCCGAGGAGTGGATCGGCCGGAGCGACGCCTGGAACAAGGCCGCCTCCGCCGGCAAGGTGGTGGGCGTGGGCGCACCGATCGTCGGCGCCACCGAGGGCTGGTACGTGCCGCGCTACGTGATCGAGGGCGATGCCAAGCGGGGCATCGAGGCCAAGGCGCCGAAGCTCAAGGCCATCGCCGACCTGGGCCAGTACGCCGAACTCTTCCGCGACCCGGAAGAACCGGGCAAGGGCCGTTTCTACAACTGCCCGGCTGGCTGGACCTGCGAGCTGGACAACAGCGAAATGCTGAAGAGCTATGGCCTGGAAGAGAAGTTCACCAACTTCCGCCCCGGCACCGGCCCGGCCCTGGATGCGGCCGTGTTGTCGAGCTATCGCCGTGGCGAGCCTATCCTTTTCTATTACTGGTCGCCGACGCCGCTGATGGGCCAGGCGGACCTGGTAAAGCTGGAGGAGAAGCCCGGCGTGGACAAGAGCGTGACCATCCAGGTCGGCCTGTCCAAGACCTTCCATGACGAGGCTCCGGAACTGGTGGCCGTCCTGGAGAAAGTCAATCTGCCGATCGACCTGCTGAACCAGAACCTGGCGAAGATGGCCAAGGAAAAGATGGATTCCGCCGACCTGGCCAAGGTCTTCCTCAAGGAGCACCCGGAGGTGTGGCACGCCTGGGTGAGCGAGGATGCGGCGAAGAAGATCGAAGCCGCTCTCTGAGGCTGGGGCAGTCCCTAAATCACGGCCCGCTCCTTGGACGGAGGAGCGGGTTCACCACCTGACCGGAGCGAGCTATGTTCCCCGAACGCTTCACCTTTTCCATCGCTGACTGGGTCAATGGCTGGGTAGACAGCCTGGTGACCAACTACGGCGATGTCTTCCGCCACATCTCCGACACCCTGCTCTGGGCCATCGTCTATCTGGAAGGCACCCTGCGCGCCACGCCCTGGTGGCTGGTATTGGCGATAGTCGCCGGCATCACCTGGCATGCCACCCGACGCATCCTGCCGACGGTGGTGATCACCGGCCTGCTGTTCCTCGTTGGTGCGGTGGGGCTCTGGGACAAGCTGATGCAGACCGTGGCGCTGATGCTGGTGGCCACCTTCATCTCGGTGTTGATCGGCATCCCCCTGGGCATCCTTGCGGCCCGCAGCGACCGCCTGCGCGCCGTGCTGATGCCGCTGCTGGACATCATGCAGACCATGCCCAGCTTCGTGTACCTGATCCCGGTGCTGATGCTCTTCGGCCTGGGCAAGGTGCCAGCCATTTTCGCCACCGTTATCTACGCCGCGCCGCCGCTGATCCGCCTGACCGACCTCGGCATCCGCCAGGTTGACGGAGAAGTGATGGAAGCCATCAACGCCTTTGGCGCCAACCGCTGGCAGCAACTGTTCGGCGTGCAGCTGCCGCTGGCCATGCCGAGCATCATGGCCGGTATCAACCAGACCACCATGATGGCCCTGTCGATGGTGGTGATCGCCTCGATGATCGGCGCCCGTGGCCTCGGTGAAGACGTCCTGGTGGGCATCCAGACCCTCAACGTCGGCAAGGGCCTAGAGGCCGGCCTGGCCATCGTCATCCTGGCTGTGGTCTTCGACCGCATCACCCAGGCTTACGGCCGTTCGCGGCACGCAGTCAGCAAATGAGTGGCGAGAACATGAGCAAGATTGTCGTCAAGAACGTATTCAAGATCTTCGGCCAGCGCGCCGAGGAGGCCCTGGCACTGATCCAGCAAGGCAAGAGCAAAGCCGATGTGCTGCAAAACACGGGTTGCGTGGTCGGGGTAAACGACTTGTCGCTGTCCATCGGCGCGGGCGAGATCTTCGTGATCATGGGCCTGTCCGGTTCCGGCAAGTCCACCCTGGTGCGCCACTTCAACCGCCTGATCGACCCCACCAGCGGGCAGATCCTGGTCGATGGCGAAGACATCCTGCGCTACGACATGGAAGAGCTGCGGCAATTCCGTCGCAAGAAGATCAGCATGGTGTTCCAGAGCTTCGGTCTGCTGCCGCACAAGTCGGTGATCGATAACGTGGCCTACGGTCTCAAAGTCCGTGGCGAGACCAAGGAGTACTGCCTGGAGCGCGCCCAGCACTGGATCACCACGGTGGGCCTGAAGGGCTACGAGAAGTCCTACCCGCACCAACTTTCCGGTGGCATGCGCCAACGCGTCGGCCTGGCCCGTGCATTGGCCTCCGACACTGACATCATCCTCATGGACGAAGCCTTCAGCGCCCTCGACCCGCTGATCCGCGCCGACATGCAGGAACAACTGCTGGAACTGCAGAAGACCCTGCAGAAGACCATCGTCTTCATCACCCATGACCTGGACGAAGCCGTGCGCATCGGCAATCGCATCGCCATCCTCAAGGACGGCCAACTGATCCAGGTCGGTACGCCGCGTGAAATCCTCCATCAGCCCGCGGACGATTACGTCGACCGCTTCGTCCAGCGCCGCGTGGCCAATCTGTAAGGAACATCCGAATGTCGTTACCCGAGAAAGTCCTGCTGGGCGATTCACCGCTGAACTGGCGCCAGGTGGTGGCCGTGGCCCGTCACGGCGCCCGCCTGGAGCTGACCCCGGCAGCCTGGGCGCGCATCGAGAATGCCCGTGGCATCGTCGAACGTATCGTCGAACGGGGCGAACGCGCCTACGGGATCAGTACCGGCCTCGGCGCCCTGAGCGACATTGTGCTGAACGCCGAACAATTCGCCGCGCTGTCGCGAAACACGCTGCTCAGCCACGCCTGCGGCGTTGGTCCCGTACTGGCCGATGAGCAGACGCGCGCCATCATCTGCTGCGCCATCGCCAACTACAGCCACGGCCGTTCGGGCCTGCAAAGGGCTGTGGTGGAAGCGCTACTGGCGCTGCTGGAGCGCGGCATTACCCCACGGGTGCCGTCCCAGGGCTCGGTGGGTTACCTGACCCACATGGCCCATGTCGGCATCGCCTTGCTCGGCGTTGGCGAGGTGAGCTATCGCGGCCAGGTGGTGCCTGCCGTCGAGGCTCTGGCCGCCGAAGGGCTGGAGCCCGTGCGCCTGGGCGCCAAGGACGGCCTGTGCCTGGTCAATGGTTTGCCCTGCATGACCGGCCTGACCTGCCTCGCCCTGGACGACGCCGAACGCCTGATGCGCTGGGCTGATGTGATTGGTGCCATGAGTTTCGAAGCCCTGCGCGGGCAGATCGCCGCCTTCGACCCGGACATCATCGCCCTCAAGCCGCACCCGGGCATGCAGACGGTAGGCGCCAACCTGCTGGCCCTGCTCGCTGGCAGCGAGGTGGTTGCCGCCAGCCGCGGCATTCGCACCCAGGATGCCCTGAGCATTCGCTCTATCCCGCAGGTCCACGGCGCCTGCCGCGACCAGTTCGCTCATGCTGCCCGCCAGGTGGATACCGAACTGGCCGCCGCCAATGACAACCCGCTGCTGCTGGGGACGCCGGATGCCTACAAGATCGTCTCCCAGGCCAACCCCCATGGCGAGTCGGTGGCCATGGCGGCCGACCTTCTGGCCATTGCCGTGGCTGAACTGGGTGGCATTGCCGAGCGCCGCCTGGATCGCCTGGTCAATCCGCTGGTCAGCGGACTGCCGGCGTTCCTGGTGAGCCAGCCCGGGGTCAACTCGGGAATGATGATCGCCCAGTACGTCGCTGCCGCCCTGGTCGGTGAGAACCGTCAGCTGGCGCAGCCGGCGGTTGTGGACAACTTCGTCACCTCCGGTCTGCAGGAAGACCACCTCAGCCTCGGTACCAGCGCCGCGCTCAAACTGGGCAAGGCACTGGAGAACTGCGGCCGCATCCTTGCCATCGAGTACCTGTTTGCCGCCCAGGCTTTCGAGTTCCACAAGCCCAGGGGCTTCGGTGCCGGCACAACCGCCGCGTGGGAAACCCTGCGCGAACGGGTGCCGGCTTATGACCAGGACCGTTGGCTGGCACCGGACATCGCCCGTGCCGCCGACCTGTTGCGCGACGGTGCCGCGCTGGAAGGGATAGCCGCTCGCACCGGAGGACTGCAATGAAACACCTCTGGGATAACTGCCACGTCGCCACGATGCGAGGCGGCAAGTACTCGATCATCGAAGACGCTGTACTGGTGACCTATGCCGGGCGCATCGAGTGGATCGGCCCGCGCGAGGCACTGCCGGCGATTCCCTATGACGTGGAAGTCGACCTTAACGGCGCTTGGGTCACCCCGGGGCTGATCGACTGCCACACCCATCTGGTATTCGGCGGCGATCGCAGCCGCGAGTTCGAGCAGCGTCTGGAAGGCGTCAGCTACGCCGAGATTGCCGCCCAGGGCGGCGGCATCGCCAGCACCGTGCGCGCCACCCGCGAGGCCAGTGAGGAGGAGTTGCTGGAAAGCGCTACCCGTCGCGCCCGAAAGCTGCTGCGCGACGGCGTCACCACCCTGGAAGTGAAGTCCGGCTACGGCCTGGACCTGGCCAGCGAGCGCAAGATGCTGCGGGTCGCCAGGCGCCTGGGCGAATCCCTGCCGATCACCGTGCGTGCCACTTGCCTGGCCGCCCACGCCCTGCCACCGGAATATGCGGGGCGTGCCGACGACTACATCGCGCACATCTGCAACGAGATGCTGCCGGCGCTGGCCGATGAAGGGCTAGTGGATGCAGTGGACGCTTTCTGCGAGCACCTGGCGTTCTCCCCGGCCCAGGTGGAGCGCGTCTTCAAGGTGGCGCAGAAACTTGGCCTGCCGGTGAAACTGCATGCCGAGCAACTGTCCTCCCTCCACGGGTCCGCCCTCGCGGCGCGCTACCAGGCGCTGTCGGCGGATCACCTGGAATACATGACCGAGGATGACGCCATCGCCATGGCCAAGTCCGGCACCGTTGCCGTGCTGCTGCCGGGTGCCTTCTACCTGCTGCGGGAAACCCAGCTGCCGCCCATCGAGGCACTGCGTAAGCACGGTGTCGCCATGGCGGTGTCCACTGACCTCAACCCCGGCACGTCCCCGGCGCTGTCGCTGCGGATGATGCTGAACATGGCCTGCACCTCCTTCCGCCTGACCCCGGAGGAAGCGCTGGCCGGCGCCACGTTGCACGCCGCGAAGGCCCTGGGCCTGGCCGATAGCCATGGCAGCCTGGAAAGCGGCAAGGTGGCCGACTTCATCGCCTGGGATATCCAGCGCCCGGCGGAGCTCGCCTATTGGCTGGGCGGCGACCTGCCCAAGCGGGTGATTCGACACGGACAGGAGATCGACTGTGGATAACGTACTGAGCTTCAGCCGCGGCAACGCACCGCTGCTGATCAGCATGCCGCACCCCGGCACCCTTCTGACCCCGGCAGTGGAAGCCGGCATGGTGGAAGCTGGCTGGGACCTCACCGACACCGACTGGCATATCCCGCGCCTCTACGACTTCGCCACCGAACTGGGGGTGAGCACGCTTGCCGCGCAGTACTCGCGCTACGTCATCGACCTGAATCGCCCGGCCGACGACAAGCCGCTCTACGCCACCGCCACCACCGGTCTCTATCCGGCGACGCTGTTCGATGGCGAGCCCCTGTACCACGAGGGCGAAGAACCCACTGCGGCGGAGCGGGCGCGTTACCTGGCGGACATCTGGACCCCGTATCACCAGACCATCAACGAAGAACTGGCGCGGATGAAGGCCGAGTTCGGTTACGCGATGCTGCTCGACGCGCACTCCATCCGTTCCTTCGTGCCGCGACTGTTCGATGGCCGGCTGCCGGACTTCAATCTCGGCACCAACGCCGGGGCCAGTTGCGATCCGGGCCTGGCCGACTCGCTCGTCAGGGTATGCGCCGATGCCCAGGACTATAGCCACGTGCTGAATGGGCGTTTCAAGGGCGGCCACATCACCCGTCACTATGGCCAGCCGGACCAGCACATCCATGCTGTCCAACTGGAGCTCGCGCAGTGCACCTACATGGATGAGCAGGTGCCTTTCGACTACCGCGAGGACCTGGCCGTGCCGACCCAGGTGGTGTTGAAGCAATTGCTGGAGGCGATGTTGGCATGGGGACGCCAGCGTTACGGAGTCTGATCGTCGCTTGATAAGGCAAGCAGCCGGCGATCAGAGCCCGCGCAAGAAGTCCAACAGAAGCTCATTCACGTCCGCAGGGCGTTCCTGCTGCACCCAGTGCCCGGCGCCTTGCAGCAGGTGGCAGCCCCGCAACTCCGGTGCCGTGCGCGGGAGGGCCTCGATCAACTGGGGAATGCCCGGGAAATCCAGAACCGAGTCCCGAGCGCCTGCCATGAACAGGGCCGGCTGCCGGACACGGCAACCACGCCATGGCGACATGAGTTCGCAGGACGTCTTCAGGGTGCGGTACCAGTTCAGCCCACCGCGAAAGCCCGTGCGGGTGAACTCACTGGCGTAATAGGTTATGTCCTCTTCCGTGAGCCAGGGCGACAGCGTCGCCGGCTCCCGCATGTTGCCCAGGAAACCCCTCTCCAGTGCGATGCGACCGAACGCCGGTTCGCCCTGCCAATCGCCGGAGCCACAGTGCAGGATCTTGCGCATGGACGATTCGACGTCCCGCTCCAGCTCTGCCTCCGCCACGCCCGGCGCCTGGAAGTACTGGATGTAGAAGTCGTGGATTCCCCAGGTTTCCAGCGTGCTCAGGACGTCTGTCGGGTCGGGCGGCGAGTAGGGGACGCTTATCCCAACGACGGCCCGGAACAGGTCGGGCCGCAGTAGGGCGGCGGTCCAGGCCACCACGGCCCCCCAGTCGTGGCCGACGATGACTGCCTGCCGTTCCCCCAGGGCGCGGACCAGGCCGACCATGTCGCCTACCAGGTGCAAGCGGGTATAGGCCTCCACTGATGGCGGTGCGCTCGTGCCGCCGTATCCACGCATGTCCGGGGCCGCAACCCGGAATCCGGCGCCGGCCAGCGCCTGGAGCTGGTGTCGCCACGAGTACCAAAGCTCGGGGAAACCGTGGCAAAGGATTACCAGTGGTCCCTTCCCCTGCACCGCCACCCGCATTTGCAACCCGTCCCTGACCAGGGTGTTCAGTTGCAGGTCGCTCATGTCCGTCCCCCTCTGTCAGTTCAGCGTGGCCATGAGTGTCGGCAGGTTCGCCGCTGCCTGCTGCCGCGCCACGGACAGTTCCTTGAGCAGCGCATGGCGCTCCGTGTCCTCCGGCTGCACGTCGCGTATCACGGTCGTCATCAGGAACAGGCGGGAACTGAACAGCCACCGGAACAAGGCCTCGTTCTCGCGCCATTTCAGGAAGTTGCCCAGGTAGCTGTCCCAGATCCTGACCCAGTCCTCCGGGGTGTGTGGAGCCGGAACCGGCCGGCAGTTCGCATTCTTCTCGGCGTTGTCCGCGACGTGGCACTCGACGTAGGCGATCAGGGCCGCGGAAAACACTGGCTGGTTGTTGCTCACAAGGGTGAGGTTGATGCGCTCATCTTCGAACACCTGCGGCACCCGCCAGCCGGCCAGGCCACGGGCGCTGCAGTCGACGATCAGCGCCCCGGCAGGAATCTCGACGCGCCCTCGTTCGAGCTGGATATTCCCTGGCTCGACCGCCAGCACATGGCCCAGCCGGACCTTGTTGCCGATGCTGCGCAGGGCACGGAGTTCGGCCTGGGTGACGGTGGCGCCGCGATAGGCTGTCGGCGTGATGGCGGGATCGATGCGCAGCAGCTGGCCTGATCGTTCGAGGCGCTCGAACAGGTCGGCCAGCGAGCCGGCTGTGGCGATGGCCGAGTACTGTGCAGTGACGCCACGGACGCACTGCTCGAAAAACTCGAGGCCGGGTTGCAGGGTGGCGCGGTCTACCAGCCACGGATCGTTAGGCATGACCCAGTGGATCGACGTTGATGGCACGCCGTTCTTCAGTAGCCACAGGCAGGTGTCGATGCCGGTCTTGCCGCAACCGACCACTACATAGGCCCGCCATGGCTGGCTGATTGACGGCAGCGAATTGGGCGCCAGGCAGGTGACCCCCTGGCCGACCCGGTACCTGGGAGGGTGGGTGGAGGGAACCTCGGTCTGGGCGTGGGTACCGTCCACCAGCTTTCGGCGTACCTGCACGCGCAGTTCCTGGCCACTGAGCCGGGACCGGCAACGATGGTCGGAACCACGGTCGCCGATGTAGTCGTGCATGGGGAGGTAGCGTACCCGTCCCGACGGGAGGAATCGCTGGTTCATGACCTGGTCGTAATAACTGAGGATCTCTGCGGCGGAGGCCAGTTCGTACAGGCCTTCACCCAGCGCGGACAGATCTTTCTTGCCACTGCCAAGCTCTCGTGAGTTGACGCCATAGCAGGCTGAAGGCTGGTGCAGCCGTACAAAGGGGTAAGCATCGTTCCAGTGGCCGCCGGGATGGCCGTGCTGGTCGACCATCAGCACGGTAGCATTCGACTCGCTGAGCAGGGTGTCGACGAAGGCCATTGCCGAAGCCCCCGCGCCGATGACCAGATAATCGGTGTCCAGAAGCTCGGCACTCATGGCGACTGTCTCCGCGCAGCAGGTATACCCAACTGTTCAAGGCTAGCCCCACGGGGCTGGGGCTCCAGAACAAGAGCTGATTGCCGAGATAGCCAAGGACTCTATGACCGGTTGGCGGACGCTCCCGCACAGGGCTGTCGCACGGTTTCAGCGTTGCAGGCCAAGATGGCGGATCACCACGTCCTCGTTCGCCACCCGCTCCCAGACATCGTCCAGTAACTCCGCCGGATAGAAGGGCAGGGTGGTCAGCTCTTCGCGACTGATCCAGCCCACTTCGCGAATCTCGAACTCGTCGCCACCCAGGCCATTCAGGTTGGCCAGGCTGAGTTCGCCGCGCCAGGCATCGATCCGGTAGAACAGTTCCATGTGGAAACGCCCCATGGCCGGCTCGGCGAACTCGCGGACGTAGACCAGTGGGCCGACGTTCACGTCTAGACCGGTTTCTTCCCTGAACTCACGGCGCACCGTGTCGCGGGTGGATTCGTCGCTGACCGATTCGAAGCCGCCGCCAGGTGGAATCCAGTAGGTATCGTCCCCCACCACGTGCTTGACCAGCAGGATGCGGCCCTCGTGCACCAGCAGGCCGGCAGCGCGGATGCGATGGGTGAGTGGCGCGCTCATTGCCAGTCCAGCCGGGCGAGCTTCCATTCACCGTCGTCCAGCCACCATTCCAGCTTCACCGCGTAATGGCGTGCGCTGTCGGGGATAAGCCCCTCGGCGCCGGTGAGGGCCACCTGGGCGTCCGTATAGCCTTTCTCGCGGTAGGTCGGGTCAAGGCTGTTCGCCTTGCTGAGGGCGAGAACGCTGACGTTCTTGTGGCGCATGAAAAGCAGGGTCATGGTGCGCCTGGCCCAGTCCCGGTCGTTCTGTTGCTGGGCAATGAACTGCGGGTGCAACTGCTCCAGCACCGCGGTGGTTTTTTTCGCTTCGAGGTTCTCCTGCAGCCGTTGCACTGCCGCATCCAGCTCCGCTGCCGGGTCGTTCCGGCCACAACCGGCTAGGATTGCCAGAACGTATAGCATCGGCAGAGCGAACTTCCTGAGTAACATGCTGAACTCCTTTTTCCTCGTTATGATGCCCGGCAGATTAGAAGGCCGGACTCGCCCAGGAGTCGACCTTTCGCACAGATTCGGGAGCCCAGAATGCAGACTTTGTATCCGGAGATAAAACCCTACGCCCGGCATGAGCTGGCGGTGGATGCACCGCACGTACTCTACGTGGACGAGAGTGGCACGCCGGAAGGCCTGCCGGTGGTGTTCATCCACGGTGGCCCAGGAGCCGGCTGCGATGCCTTGAGCAGACGCTTCTTCGACCCGAACCTGTACCGCATCGTCACCTTCGACCAGCGCGGTTGTGGCCGTTCGACGCCGCACGCGACCCTGGAATCGAACACCACCTGGGACCTGGTCGCGGACCTCGAGCGCATTCGCCAGCACCTCGGGATCGACAAGTGGGTACTGTTCGGCGGCTCCTGGGGTTCCACCCTGTCCCTGGCGTACGCCCAGGCGCATCCGGAGCGCGTGCTCGGGCTGATCCTGCGCGGCATCTTCCTGTGCCGTCCGCAGGACTTCCACTGGTTCTACCAGGAAGGCTGCAGCCGGATGTTCCCGGACTACTGGGAGGATTACCTGGCGCCGATTCCGGCCGAGGAACACGGTGACCTGATGCAGGCGTTCTACAAGCGCCTGACCGGTCCCGACCAGATCGCCCAGATGCACGCCGCCAAGGCCTGGTCCACCTGGGAGGGCCGCACCGCGACCCTGCGCCCCAGCGCGCCGGTGGTGGAGCGCTTCAGCGAGCCGATGCGTGCCCTGTCCATCGCCCGCATCGAATGCCACTACTTCGTCAACAACGCCTTCCTCGAACCCAACCAGCTGCTTCGCGACATGCCGCGTATCGCGCATTTGCCGGGCGTGATCGTGCACGGCCGCTATGACGTCATCTGCCCCCTGGACAACGCCTGGGCGCTGCACAAAGCCTGGCCCAACAGTGAGTTGCAGATCGTCCGCGACGCCGGCCACGCCGCGTCCGAGGCTGGCATCACCGATGCCCTGGTGCGCGCTGCCAACCAGATGGCGCGCCGCCTGCTGGAACTGCCGCCCGAGGAAGACGCCTGATGAAGGCACTGCTGCAACGGGTCAGTGCCGCCCGCGTCGAAGTTGAAGGGGAGGTAGTCGGGGCCATCGACCAGGGCCTGCTGGTGCTGGTCGGCGTTGAGCCGCAGGACACCGAGACCAGCGCCGACAAACTACTGCACAAGCTGGTCAACTACCGCGTATTCGCCGATGCCGAGGGCAAGATGAACCTGTCCCTCGGGGCGGTCGGCGGCGGCCTGCTACTGGTTTCCCAGTTCACCCTGGCTGCCGATACGAAGAGCGGCCTGCGTCCCAGCTTTTCCACCGCCGCGTCGCCAGCGCGCGGCGAAGAGCTGTTCGACTACCTGGTGCACCAGGCTCGCCTCAAGCATCCACAGGTCGCCACTGGCCGCTTCGGCGCCAACATGCAGGTGCATCTGGTCAACGACGGGCCGGTCACTTTCCTGCTCGAAAGCTGAGCTGGCCCGATATCTGCTTCCTGCGACTCGCCATCCACGAAGATGCGGTTTAGCATGCGCGCCATGCCCCGTCGTTCGCGGGCTGGACAACAACAACGAGCTGCCCCATTAGCAGGCTGCTGAAAAACTACCTGCGTTGCCGATGCGTCGTTAAAGACAAACTCAAAATGCTCATTTACAGCACGTAAATTCCGCTTTTTCGTCTGTTTTTGCCTAGCCTCGACTGCCTCGTTAACGTTTTTCAACAAGCCGTTAGGAGAAAGAATGAAAAAGTTTCTCGCGTCACTGCTGTTCGCCGCCAGCGCGCTGACTGGCCTGGCCCACGCTGGCATGGTCGATGATGCAGTCAAGCGCGGCACCCTGCGTGTCGGCATGGACCCGACCTACATGCCCTTCGAAATGACCAACAAGCGCGGTGAAATCATCGGCTTCGAAGTCGACCTGCTCAAAGCCATGTCCAAGGCCATGGGCGTGAAGCTGGAACTGGTGTCCACCAGCTACGACGGCATCATCCCGGCCCTGCTGACCGACAAGTTCGACATGATCGGTTCCGGCATGACCCTGACCCAGGAGCGCAACCTGCGCATCAACTTCTCCGAGCCCTTCATCGTGGTTGGCCAGACCCTGCTGATCCGCAAGGAACTGCAAGGTGACATCAAGTCCTACAAGGACCTGAACGATGCCAAGTACCGCATCACCTCCAAGATCGGCACCACCGGCGAGATGGTCGCCAAGAAGCTGATCTCCAAGGCCCAGTACCACGGCTTCGACAACGAGCAGGAAGCGGTGATGGACGTGGTCAACGGCAAGGCCGACGCCTTCATCTACGACGCCCCGTACAACGTCGTTGCGGTGAACAAGGCCGGCGCCGGCAAGCTGGTGTTCCTGGAAGAGCCCTTCACCTTCGAACCCCTGGCCTTCGGCCTGAAGAAGGGCGACTACGACAGCCTGAACTGGATCAATAACTGGATGCACCAGATCCGCAACGACGGTACCTACGAGCGCATCCATGCCAAGTGGTTCAAGAAGACCGATTGGCTGAAAGAGATGGAATAAGCCCTGCGACGGCACTGCCCGCGCTGGCTCGACAGGCCCGGCCCACAAGGCCGGGCCTGCCTTTTGTTCCCCCGCCATGAGCGAGATTACCCTTGACTAGAAAACATCGCCGCAACTGGCCTTGGCACATCCTGACCGGACTGATCCTGGTCGTGATCGGATGGGGCCTCTGGTACTCCACTTCCCTGATTTCCTACGAATGGCGCTGGAATCGTGTGCCCCAGTACTTCGCCTACCAGGCGGAGGAAAGCCATCGCGCTGCCGATTACAGCACCGTCAGTGCCATTGCCGACGCCGGCGACAACGCCCGCGTGACCCTGACCGCCGAGGGCGGCGAGGAGCAGGTGCTGGAAGTGGCTCGCGACAGTCTGCAGGTGAGCCAGGGCGACGATGTTTCCGAGGGCGACCAGATTGGTGTTACCCGCCACTGGGCTGCTGGCCCACTGCTCTGGGGCCTCTGGACCACCCTGTGGATATCTGTCGTGTCCGGCGCCTTCGGCCTGGTGCTCGGCCTGTTCACCGGCCTTTGCCGCCTGTCCGGCAATCCCACTCTGCGCGACCTTTCAACCGTGTACGTCGAACTGGTACGTGGTACGCCGCTGCTGGTGCAGATATTCATCTTCTACTTCTTCATCGGCACCGTGCTGAACCTCTCCCGCGAATTCGCCGGAGTGGCGGCGCTAGCCCTGTTCACCGGTGCCTACGTGGGCGAGATCGTCCGCGCTGGCGTGCAGTCCATCGCCCGTGGCCAGAACGAGGCAGCGCGCTCCCTGGGCCTGACCGCCGGCCAGTCGATGCGTCACGTGATCCTGCCGCAAGCGTTCAAGCGCGTGCTGCCGCCCCTGGCTGGCCAGTTCATCAGCCTAGTCAAGGACACCTCGCTGGTGTCGGTAATCGCCATCACTGAACTGACCAAGAGCGGCCGCGAGGCGATCACGACCTCCTTCTCAACTTTCGAGATCTGGTTCTGCGTTGCCGCGCTCTACCTCGTCATCAACCTGCCGCTGTCGCAAATCGCCAGCCGTCTGGAGCGGAGGCTCGGGAAAAGTGATTGAAGTCAGAAATTTGGTGAAAGTCTTCGATGCCCGTGGCCATGAAGTGCGGGCTGTGGATAACGTCACCACGCAGGTGAAGCGTGGCGAAGTGGTGGTTGTGATCGGTCCCTCGGGCTCCGGCAAGTCCACCTTCCTGCGCTGCCTGAACGGTTTGGAAGAGCTGGATTCCGGTTCGGTGAGCATCGACGGTGTCGATCTCGCCAACCCGAAAACCGACGTGAACGCCTACCGCCGCGAAGTGGGCATGGTGTTCCAGCACTTCAACCTGTTCCCGCACATGACCGTACTGGAGAACCTCTGCCTGGCCCAGAAGGTCGTGCGCAAGCGCGGCAAGGCCGAGCGCGAGGCCAAGGCCCAAGCGCTGCTGGCCAAGGTCGGCATTGGGCAGAAGGCCAACGAGTACCCCTCGCGCCTGTCCGGTGGTCAGCAGCAGCGTGTCGCCATTGCCCGCGCCCTGTGCATGGAGCCCAAGGTGATGCTGTTCGACGAGCCCACCTCGGCGCTCGATCCGGAAATGGTCGGCGAAGTGCTGGACGTGATGAAGCAGCTCGCCCAGGAAGGCATGACCATGGTCTGCGTGACCCACGAGATGGGTTTTGCCCGCGAAGTGGCAGACCGGGTGCTGTTCTTCGACCACGGCAAGCTGCTGGAAGACGCGCCCCCCGCGCAATTCTTCGAGAAGCCGCAGGACCCGCGCGCGCAGAGCTTCCTGCGCCAGGTGCTCTGATCGATCCCAGTGGTGTCGGCTTTTTGTGGGGGCGAATTCATTCGCCAAGGGCAGCAACGCTGCCCCCTCCAACCTGCCAAGCGATTGAAATCGCCCCCCAGAAGGGCGTTGATACCGGGTATCTCAGTGCAGCGGCGTTGCCGGTTGCAGCTCATTCTCCGCCAGCCAGTCCTGGGCCAGCTCGCGTAGCCGCGCGGCCTCGAACTGGTGCCAGGCCTCCAGCAGCACTGGGTATTCCATCAGCACGTGGCGAAACGTGCGCGCCGGCTTGCGGCTCGCCAGGGCCTGTTCCAGGGCGGAATAGGCATGGGGATGGACCACTTCGTGGAGAAATTCCTGCATCAGCCGTAGCTCGTCGGCTTGGCCAAGGGGTTCCACCAGCAGAAAACGCTCGGGCTCCTCGCGCAGCAGGGCTTCCAGTTCGGGATCGGCGTCTTCTTCAGGGATCAGCAGCACCTTGCCGCTGAGAAGGTCGAGGTAGTGGTCGAGCCCCATGGTGTTGAGGGCGAAGGCAAGTTGGTCGAGGTCGATGGTCAGCGGGCGCATGGCTCAATCTCGATAGCGGAAAGGATGTTGTCAGCCTACGCCAGCGTCGCTTATCAGAACAGCCGCGCGAGCAGGGCGGTTACCGCTGTCTCCACACGCAGGATGCGTTCTCCGAGCTGCACCGGTTGTAGGCCGGCCTCGTGCAGTTTCTCGACCTCGTAAGGAATCCAGCCACCCTCGGGGCCAATGGCAAGGGTGATGGGTTCCTCTACCGCGCGGGGGCAGGGCGGGTGGTCGCCGGGGTGGCCCACCAGTCCCAGGGTGCCTGCGGCGAGTTGCGGCAGGCGGTCTTCGACGAAGGGCTTGAAGCGCTTCTCGATGATCACCTCGGGCAGCACGGTGTCCCTCGCTTGTTCAAGGCCCAGGATCAGCTGCTCACGGATGGCTGCAGGTTCCAGGAAGGGCGTTTGCCAGAAGCTTTTTTCCACGCGGTAGCTGTTCAGCAGGACCAGGCGCGGAACGCCCATGGCTGCGACGGTCTGGAGTACACGGCGGAGCATCTTCGGCCGGGGGAGGGCCAGCAGCAGGGTGATGGGAAGCTTGGCTGGCGGCGGCTGGTCGAAACTGACTTCCAGCTCCGCGTAGCTGGCTTCGAGGCTCAGCAGGCGGCCCTGGCCCATCTGGCCGCCGAGGCGGCCCACCCGCAGGCTGTCGCCTGCCTCAGCACGGTGGACCTCATGCAGGTGCTTGAGGCGACGGCCTTCCAGCCGTGCCCGGTCCGCCGCGATGAAGTCGGCGTCTTCGAGAAGAAGCAGGTTCACGGGCGAGTGGCGGGCGGCTGGTCGCCAGGTTCTTCCGCGTCGTCTTCCGGATGATCGCCACGTTTGCGGATCAGGCCACCGAAGAACACGCCGACCTCGAACAGCAGCCACATGGGCACGGCCAGCAAGGTCTGGGAGAAGATATCCGGCGGGGTCAGGACCATGCCCACCACGAAGCAACCGATGATCACGTAGGGGCGGATGCGCTTGAGGTAGCTCACATCCACCACACCGATCCAGATCAGCAGGATGACGGCCACGGGAATCTCGAAGGCCACGCCGAAGGCGAAGAACAGCGTCATCACGAAGTCGAGATAGCTGCTGATGTCGGTCATCATTGACACGCCTTCGGGCGTCACGCTGGCGAAGAAGTGGAAGATCAGCGGGAACACCAGGAAGTAGGCGAAGGCCATGCCGCCGTAGAACAGCACGATGCTCGAGACCAGCAGGGGCAGGGCGACGCGCTTCTCGTGCTTGTACAGGCCGGGCGCGATGAAGCCCCAGACCTGGTGCAGGATTACCGGCATGGCGAGGAACAGCGCCACCACCATGGTCAGCTTGAAGGGCGTGAGGAAGGGCGATGCCACGTCGGTGGCGATCATGGTTGCGCCTTCCGGCAGGTACTGGCGCAGCGGCGCCGATACCAGGGTGTAGATCTTCTGGGCGAAGTAGAACAGGCCGGCGAAGATCAGGAAGATCGCCGCCACGCAGCGCAGGAGGCGCGTACGCAGTTCAGTGAGGTGCGAGACCAGGGGCATTTCCTGGTCTTGTTCCGGCTTCTGGTCGCTCATGGGATGCGGGACGGCTGCTGC
Source organism: Pseudomonas sp. DY-1 (assembly GCF_003626975.1). NCBI lineage: Bacteria > Pseudomonadati > Pseudomonadota > Gammaproteobacteria > Pseudomonadales > Pseudomonadaceae > Pseudomonas > Pseudomonas sp. DY-1. Next base: position 4,654,363 of record NZ_CP032616.1, read on the forward strand.
GGTTCAATGGGTGCCTGGGGCGATGGCTGAGACGGCGACGCGGCGTTGGAGGCCTGGACGGGCGCTGCCGGGTCGGTCTGGCTGGGGGCTGCCGTGCCTGGAGTTGCCGGGGCCTTGGCGGTTGCCGGTGCCGGCGCTGCCTGCACGGTTTGCGCAGCCGGGGCGCCGGGCGCCGGACTTGCCGGTGCGGAGTCGCCTTCAGGCTCTGCCTCGGAAAGCAGGGATTCGACCGTGGGAGGCACGATGCTTTCCTTGATCTGCTTTTCGAGCGCCATGATGTGTTCGTTATGCAGCTGGCGGCGGATCTCGTCGGCGCCGATTTCGCGCTCGACCTCGGTCTTGATCGCGTTGAAGCTGCGCTTGAGGCGCCCGATCCAGAGACCGGCCGTGCGCGCCGCGCCGGGCAGCCGTTCGGGCCCGAGCACCAGGAGTGCGATCAGGCCGATCAGCAGCAGTTCACCGAAGCTGATACCGAACATGGGTCATCAGTCCTTGCGGGTCACCGGGTCCTGCACCTGCTGAGCCTGGCCGTCGATGGTATGCGGCTGGTTCAGCGTGGCACCGGGTTGCTGCGCGGCAGTGGTCTGCTCGGGGGCCTTGTCGCCTTCCTCGGTGTTCATCGCCTTGCGGAAGCCCTTGATGGCTTCGCCGACGTCGGAACCGAGGTTTTTCAGGCGCTTGGTGCCGAAGACCAGCACGACGACGATGAGAATGACCAGCCAGTGTTTCCAGTCGAAGATGCCCATGGTGTGTTCCTCTTGATTGTCTTTGTCAGGCGGAGGGCTGGCGGGCGGCCTTTTCGGCGTGCCCGGACAGGCCAAAGCGACGGTCCAGTTCATCCAGTACGGCTTGGGGGTGCTGGCCGAGGGCGGCGAGCATGACCAGGCTATGGAACCAGAGGTCGGCGGTTTCGTAGATCAGGTCGCTGGCGTCGCCACTGACGGCGGCATCCTTGGCGGCGAGTATGGTTTCCACCGCTTCTTCACCGACCTTTTCCAAGATCTTGTTCAGGCCCTTGTGGTACAGGCTGGCGACGTAGGAGCTGTCGGCAGCGGCGTTCTTGCGCTCCTCCAGCACCTCGGCCAGGCGGGCGAGGGTATCACTCATGGCTGTTTCCTGCGGCATAGATGGCATGCGGATCCTTGAGTACGGGGTCAACGGTCTTCCAGCCACCATCCTCGAAGACACGGTAGAAGCAGCTTTCGCGACCAGTATGGCAGGCGATCCCGCCCAGCTGTTCGACCATCAGGATGACGACGTCGGCGTCGCAATCCAGGCGCAATTCGTGGAGACGCTGCACATGACCGGATTCCTCGCCCTTGCGCCACAACTTGCCACGGGAGCGTGACCAGTAGATGGCGCGGTTTTCGGCGGCGGTGAGGGTAAGGGCTTCGCGGTTCATCCAGGCCATCATCAGCACGCGGCCCGTCTTGTAGTCCTGGGCGATCGCCGGGACCAGGCCATCGGCGTTCCAGTGAATCTCTTCCAGCCAGTCTTTCATCGCGTCTTCCACAACTGGGCCGGCCTCAAGGGCCGGCGCTCGGATTCGAAATAGTGTGCCAGTGCCGTTCGGGGCTGGCTATCGGCGCAGCACCAGATATAGACCGCCGGCCAGCATAAGCCAGCTCGGCCAGGTGTCGGCAGTGGGGGCCAGGCCCTGTGTGGCTGCGCCGGCGATCAGCAGGGCGCCCAGCAGGCGCGCTGGCCATTGGTCGCTGGCTGGCTTCTCGGCCTTCTGCGGTGCGCTGGCGGGCAGCGCCAGGCGCTCCAGGGTGTCGCGGGCGATCTGCGACAGGTGCGGTACCTGCTCGGCCTGCTGCTGCAGGTTGCGCAGCAGTTGCAGCGGGCTGATGCGTTCGCGCATCCAGCGTTCGAGGAAGGGCTGGGCGGTGTTCCAAAGGTCCAGGTCCGGGTAGAGCTGGCGGCCCAGTCCTTCGATGTTCAACAGGGTCTTCTGCAGCAGCACGAGTTGCGGCTGGACTTCCATGTTGAAGCGGCGGGCGGTCTGGAACAGGCGCAGCAGCAGCTGGCCGAAGGAGATGTCTTTCAGCGGCTTCTCGAAGATGGGTTCGCAGACGGTGCGGATAGCCGCTTCGAAATCGTTGACCTTGGTTTCCGGCGGCACCCAGCCCGAGTCGATGTGGAGCTGGGCTACGCGGCGGTAGTCGCGCTTGAAGAAGGCGATCAGGTTGCGTGCGAGGTAGTCCTGGTCTTCTGGGGTGAGGCTGCCGATGATGCCGCAGTCGATGGCTATGTACTGCGGGTTCCAGGGTTGGCGGGTGGCGACGAAAATGTTGCCGGGGTGCATATCAGCGTGGAAGAAACTGTCGCGGAATACCTGGGTGAAGAAGATTTCCACGCCGCGTTCGGCCAGCAATTTCATATCGGTGCGTTGGTCGGCGAGGGTAGCGAGGTCCGTTACCGGAATGCCGTAGATGCGCTCCATCACCAGCACCTTGGGGCGGCACCAGTCCCAGTAGACCTGGGGCACGTAGAGCAGCGGCGAGCCATCGAAGTTGCGTCGCAGCTGGCTGGCGTTGGCTGCCTCTCGGAGCAGATCGAGCTCGTCGTAGATGGTCTTCTCGTAGTCGTCCACCACCTCCACCGGGCGCAGACGGCGGGCATCGGCGGATACGCGCTCGGCGAGCCGGGCGAGGATGAACAGCCAGGCGAGGTCCTGGCGAATGATCGGCCGCAGGTTGGGGCGGATCACCTTCACCACCACTTCTTCGCCGCTTTTCAGTTGCGCAGCATGGACCTGGGCCACCGACGCCGAGGCCAGTGGCTCGACGTCGAACCGGGCGAACACTTCGCTGACCTTGGCGCCCAATTGCTCTTCGATGCGCGCGACGGCTTTCGCCGGGGCGAATGGCGGTACCTGGTCCTGCAAGCGTGCCAACTCGTCGGCGATATCCGGTGGCATCAGGTCGCGGCGAGTCGAGAGCAACTGGCCGAACTTGATGAAGATCGGGCCGAGGTCTTCCAGGGCCAGGCGCAGGCGCTCGCCGCGGGACAGGCTGAGTTCCTTGCGCGGCAACCAGCGCCAGGGCAGGACGTGGCTCAGCGTGCGCAGCCACCAGGGCAGCGGCAGTTCGAGCAGCAGGTCATCGAGGCGGTAGCGGATGACGACCTGCTGGATGCGCAACAGGCGGCGGGCGGCGAGCAGCTTCATGCGTTGGGTTTGATTCTCTGGTTCAGACGCTCGACGCGAGCGTCGAGGCGATCGAGGGCGAGCTTGAGGCGGTCCAGTTCAGCGAAGCGTGCGTCGGCTTCGCGGCGGCCCACCAGGGTGCGCGACTCTTCGGCTAGGTAGTCGGCGAGATTCTGGCGCAGGCTTTCCAGGCCCTGTCCCGCCCAATTGGCGCGGAGCTTCAGATGGCCTGCGAGCAACTGGGTGCCGACTGGCCCGAGCCAGCGCGACAGCTCGTATTCCCAATCCAGTTCGAGGTCCTGGAGAATGGCGGCCAGCTCCAGCAACACGGCGCTGTCGCCTTCAAGGGTGACTTCCGGGCTGTGCAGGACGGCGGTCTTTTCCCGCGCTGTGGCCAGCTTCAGGAGGCTGCTGGCCGGAGCACGCAGACGGCAATCGGCGGGAGCGGACCAGTGGGCGGAAAGCTTCAGGCCGTCGCCACCAGGCAGCAGGAAAAGCGTCAGTGCCGGACTCTGGCAGTCGACTTCGATGACACTGCCCTCAAGGGCTGTCATGCGCGGCAGCGCCGTGCTGTCCAGCGTCAGCACCCGGTTCAGGCCGAGCTCGATACCGGCCAGCAGCGCCTGGGTCAGCATCAGGGCTTGATGCCGCGGTGCAGGGCGACGATGCCGCCGGTCATGTTGTGGTAGGTGACGCGTTCGAAGCCCGCCTCGACCATCATCGCCTTCAACGTTTCCTGGTCCGGGTGCATGCGGATCGACTCGGCCAGATAACGGTAGCTTTCAGCGTCATTGGTAATCAGCTTGCCCATCAGCGGCAGCAGGCTGAAGGAGTAGGCGTCGTAGGCCTTGGACAGCAGGCCGCTGGTGGGCTTGGAGAATTCCAGCACCAGAAGGCGGCCACCCGGCTTCAGCACGCGCAGCATCGAACGAATGGCTTCGTCCTTGTGAGTGACGTTGCGCAGGCCGAAGGCGATGGTGACCACGTCGAAGTGGTTATCGGGGAAAGGCAGCTTCTCGGCGTCGGCCTGGACGAAGCTGACGTTGCCGGCCACGCCGCTGTCCAGCAGCTTGTCGCGGCCTACCTTGAGCATGGAGGCGTTGATGTCGGCCAGCACCACTTCGCCGGTCATGCCGACCAGGCGGGAGAACTGGCGGGTGAGGTCGCCGGTACCACCGGCAATGTCCAGCACGCGGTTGCCCGGGCGTACGCCGGAAAGCTCGATGGTGAAGCGCTTCCACAGGCGGTGGACGCCCCCGGACATCAGGTCGTTCATCAGGTCGTACTTGGCCGCTACCGAGTGGAATACCTCGGCGACCTTGTCGGCCTTCTGGCTTTCGGGAACCTGCTGATAACCGAAGTGGGTCGTGGGTTCGGCGTCGTTGCCTTTGCGCTGATCGTTCATGTCGCTGCCACCGGAATTGAATGGCGGCCATTCTAATGCCCGCGTCCGGCTTTGTCTTGACGCCCGACGGCGGGGGACGCGGTCAGGGACCGTGGGCGCTGGTATATTCACGCGACCAAAGGTCGCAGTTCAGGAACCCCACATGTCCCGCATCCAAGTCGAACGTTCCCATGCCCTCGGTCGCGAGGCCGTCCGTGATAAAGCCGAGAAGCTGGCCGAGCGCCTGGCGCGCGAGTACGACGTGCGCTACCAATGGCGCGGAGACACCCTGGAATTCAAGCGCAGCGGCGCCGATGGGCAGATCGAAGTGAGCGCTTCGAAGGTGCGCGTGGAGGTCAAGCTGGGCCTGCTGCTGTCGGCCATGAGCGGCAGTATCAAGCGCGAGATCGAAAAAGCGCTGGACGAATACCTGGCCTGAATCAGAACCTCTCCGGGGCCGCCTTGCGGCCCTTCGCGAATGCAATCGCTTCCACTGGCAACTCACCTGAAGCAGCCAATCTCGCGGCTAGTATGCGGTTTCTAATTTTCCTCGCTACCTTGCGCTCAAGTCCTGAAAAAGGACGAGTCATCTACCATTCCGCGTGAGGTGCACCATGGCCAAAGTAGCCGTCAAGAAGAAACTCGAGAAAGCCGAAAGCAAGTCCACCGTCATTGGCGACGTGAAGCTCTACGCCCGCAAGATCTGGCTGGCTGGCCTGGGTGCCTATGCCAAGGCCGGCGCCGAAGGCGTCGATTACTTCAAGGAGCTGGTCAAGGCCGGCGAAGGCGTCGAGAAGCAGGGCAAGAAGCTCGTCGACGAGCAGGTCGAGGCGGCCAACAGCCAGTTCGACAGCGTGAAGAGCAGTGTCACCGGCGTGAAGGAAAAGGTCGAAGTTCAACTCGACAAGATCGAGAAGGCGTTCGACAACCGTGTGGCCAGTGCTCTCAATCGCATTGGTATTCCCTCCCGGCAGGACGTTGAGGCACTCTCTGCTAAGCTTGATGAGCTGAGCGCGTTGCTCGAGCACGTCGCGCGAACCAAATAAGGAGAGCAGGATGGCTGGCAAGAAGAAAACCGATAAAGACACCAACTCCTGGATCGGCGAGATCGAGAAATACTCGCGCCAGATCTGGCTGGCTGGCTTGGGGGCCTACTCGAAGGTCAGTAACGACGGCTCCAAGCTGTTCGATACGCTGGTCAAGGATGGTGAGAAGGCTGAAAAGCAGGCCAAGACCGAAGTGGACAAGCAGGTAGACGCGGTCAAGTCGAAGGTCGGCGCCCGCGTGGGCACGGCCAAGTCCAAGGTTGAAGAGGTCAAGGGCAAGGCGATCGGCAAATGGGGTGAGCTGGAGGAGGCTTTCGACAAGCGTCTGAATAGCGCCATTTCCCGTCTCGGCGTGCCCAGCCGCAGTGAAGTCAAGGACCTGCAAGGCAAGGTGGATTCCCTGACCAAGCAGCTCGAGAAGCTCACCGGCGTGTCGGCGAAATCGGTCAAGCCCGCTGCTGCAAAGACTGCCGCCAAACCGGCTGCCAAAGCTGCTGCGAAACCCGCCGCCAAGCCTGCTGCGAAACCTGCTGCCAAGGTTGCCGCTGCCAAGCCGGCACCCAAGGCTGCGGCTGCCAAACATGCTGCTGCAAAACCGGCCGCCAAGCCAGCTGCAAAGGCTGCTGCGAAGCCGGCGGCTGCGGCCAAGCCCGCTGCCAAACCAGCGGCGAAGCCTGCTGCCTCGAAGCCCGCCGCAGCGAAACCTGCTGCCAAGCCGGCAGCTGCAAAACCGGCAGTGGCCAAACCCGCCGCCGCGAAAAAACCGGCAGTGAAGAAGCCCGCTGCGCCCAAGGCGGCCGCCAAGCCTGCCGCTCCGGCAGCTGCTCCCGCGGCACCGGTTGCAGCCGCTACCCCGGCGCCCAGCGCGGCACCGGCAGCAGCACCGGCTCCGGCAGCACCGGCAACTCCGCCGGCCAGCCAGTCCTGAGCTTTATCGGTATGACGAAAACGCCCGGCTTTGCCGGGCGTTTTCGTTTCAGGTTTCCCGGTAGCGCCGGGCGAGGTTTTCGGCAGCGTGCCGGGAGCCTGGGCGCAAATGCGGGGCGACCAGCATCATCACCTGATAGACCACCAGACGTATCTCGCCGCCGCTGCCCAGCACGCGCTGGTAGTCGAGGGAGAACAACAGGGTCAGGGTGATCTGCTCCACCAGTTGGCCAAGGGCCTCGGTATCGCTCACCAACTGGTCCTCGGACTTCAAACGTGCCAGCAGGGCAGCCAGGGTACGCTTGAGGTGGTTCAGCCAGTTGCGCATGCCGCGGGCCAGCTTGGGAAGGCGGCCGGCCAGGTTGGACAAGTCCTGGAACAGGAAACGGTACTGGGACAGGCGCTCCACGATCAGATGCAGGAACAGCCAGTAATCCTCGGCGTCGAGTTGCGCGTCGGCTGGCGGGTCAAGCAGCGGTGCCAGCTCTTCCTGGAAGCGCTCGAACAGCGCCATCACCAGCGGTTCCTTACCATGGAAGTGGTAGTAGAGATTGCCGGGGCTGATGCCCAGTTCGGTGGCTATTTCCAGGGTGGTGACGTTGGGTTCGCCGTTGAGGTTGAACAGCTCGAGGGCGCATTCGAGGATGCGGTCGCGGGTCTTCATCCAGGTTTCTTGCCAGGCACTCAAAGAAGAATTGAAGGGCCGGCCGGCTACTTGCCCGGCCGGCCCGCATAGGTATCAGCGCACGTGAACGTAAGTGCCGGGGGCGGCCTCCATCGGCGGATAGTCCTGATTGCCCAGCGCCATGATGGTTTCCCGTTGCTCGCCGGAGCGCTCCTGGATCCAGCCCAACCACTTGCCCCACCAGCTACCTTGCACATGCTTGGCATCGTAGTACCAGGCGCGGGGATCGGAGCTGAGTTTGCCGTTCTCGTAGTAGTTCGCCTTGGGGTTGCCCGGCGGATTGAGGATGCTCTGGATGTGGCCGCTGTTGGACAGTACGAAATGACTGTCTCCACCCAGCAGCAGCGCGGATCGGTAGACCGCGTCCCAGGGGGTGATGTGGTCGTTGATGCCGGCCACGCTGAAGCTGTCCACCGTGACCTTCTGCAGGTCGATGGAGGTGCCGCAGATCTCCAGCCCACCGCTGCGGGCCAGCGGGTTGTGCTTGAAGAAGTCCAGCATGTCGCCGTGCAGCGCGGCGGGCAGGCGGGTGTTGTCGTTGTTCCAGTAGAGGATGTCGAACGCCGGTGGTTCGCGGCCCAGCAGGTAGTTGTTGACGAAGTAGTTCCACACCAGGTCGTTGGGACGCATCCAGGCGAAGATCTTGGCCATGTCCTTGCCGTCCAGGACGCCAGCCTGGTACGACCGACGCTTGGCAGCTTCCAGGGTCTGCTCATCGGCGAAAAGCGCGGCGGGACTGTCCACCTGGCTGTCCAGCAGGCTGACCAGGTAAGTGGCACTGGTGACCTTGCGCAATTGACGACGCGCTTGCAAGTGGCCCTGCAGTGCGGCAATGGTGAGGCCCCCTGCGCAAGCGCCCGCCAGGTTGACTTCCTTGCTGCCAGTGATGGCGCGGCAGGCCTCGAAGGCCTCTTCGAGGGCCTGCACATAGGTCGACAAGCCCCATTCGCGGTGTCGCGCATCAGGGTTGCGCCAGCTCACCATGAACACCTGCAGGCCATTCTTAAGGGCGTACTGGACGAAGCTCTTATCCGGGGCGAGGTCGAAGATGTAGTACTTGTTGATCTGCGGTGGCACCACCAGCAGTGGGCGCAGGTACTGCTTCTCGCTCATCGGCTTGTACTGGATCAGCTCCAGCAGCTCGTTGCGGTAGACCACTGCACCCGGCGTGTTGGCGAGGTTGCGGCCGATCTCGAAGGCATGTTTGCTGACCTGACTGGGCATGCCGTCGTTGTGCAGCAGGTCGTCCACCAGATGGCCGATACCCTTGATCAGGCTGAGGCCGCCGGTGTTGAACAGCTCCTTCACTGCTAGCGGGTTGAGCAGGCTGTTGGTAGGCGACAGGGCATCGCTGAGCTGGGCCATCACGAAGCGAGCCCGGGCGCGGTCGTCGTCGCTGAGGTCGCTCTCGTCGATCCAGGTGCTGAGTTGCTTCTGCCAGGCGAGGTAAACCTGCAGGCCTCGGCGGTAAAAGGGGTTGTGCTGCCAGGACGGGTCGGCGAAGCGGCTGTCCTGCGGATTGGGCTGGTGCAGGGTATCGCCGAGCAGTACGCGACCGACCTGGCCACCGAAGGCGAGCATGTGTCGTGCGCTGTGCACCGGATGCCGCAGTCCTTGCAGCGCCAGGTTGCGTACGGTGGAAAACAGATCCTTGCCGCGCAGGCCGACAATGGCGTTCTGTGCGTTCATGAATGCGGCTGGTGCCGGCAAGGTGCCCGGGACTTGTTTTTCTCGCATGGGGCAGCGCTCCGTATTCGGTCCGTGGTTCAGGAGGTCTACAGCAAGGGTTGTACCATCACGAGCCCGAAGTGCATTCCAGACTATCGCGGGCAGAATTCAAGTTGATGACAGCGCGCACCGCTCTGGTTCGGGCGCCTGGCTGCCGCCCCACAAGGGAGCGGTAGCGTTTCAGCCACTACGTAGCGGCTGTGCTTGTGGGTGGATCACCGCGCGGTGACGCTCCTCGGCAAGGAACTTCATGATGATCGGAGCCACCGTTTCGGCACGCGTCACGAGGAACAGGTGACCGTCGTCGATGACGTGAAGTTCCGCATTGGGAATTCGCCAGGCCAGCAGGCGCATGTTCACCAGGGGAATGATCGGATCGTCGTCGCCTGCCAGGACCAGGGTGGGTTGGCGGATGCGGTGCAGCCAGTGAATGCTGGTCCAGCCGAGGCCTGCGAACAGCTGCCAGTAGTAGCCCATCTTACCGGACGAGCGCACCTTGCTGGCGTGGGCCATGGCCAGACCAGGGTCGCGGCGGAACGCGCCGCCATAGATGTCCGGCGCGATGTGTACGCCGTAAGAAGGCTGTATGTAGCGTCGCGGGCTCGCCATGCGCCAGAGCACCTTGGGCTTGCCGGGCACCATCACGGCGCCGGCCGAGGTGGCGGCGAGAATCAGTTTCTTGCAGCGCTCCGGGTAGTCGTAGGCGAACTGCTGTGCCAGTGCGCCGCCCCAGGACACACCGATGGCGCTGACCTGGCCGTAATCCAGATAGTCCAGCATGCGCGCGGCGAGCTTTGCCAGGCCGGAGAAACGGTAGGGCGTGCGCGGGGTGGATGAACCGCCGACACCGGGTACGTCGAAGGCGATTACTTCCAGGTCCGGGTCCAGGGCCTGGACGAAGGGGAACACCAACTCGAGGTTGGCGCCGATGCCATTGAAGATCAGCAGCGGCGTCATGTGCGACTGCCCGGGGCGTACGGCGGTGCGGATGGTCTGGCCATCCAGCTCGATGGTGCGAAATACGAAAGGTAGCGGCATGCGCAAAGCCCTATTGATTAGAAAACCGAGGGAAGCCTTCGCAGGCTCCCCCCGAATCCGCCAGGCTGTGCCTGACCTGCGCCACTGGCGGATGCCAGCAGCGCGTAGGGCACTTCCCGGTGCCATGGGCAGTAGTGCGCAGGGCGCAGTCTGTCATCGCTCGTGCACATAGGTACCGGGCGAAGCTTCACCGGCCGGGAAGGCCTTGTTGCCCAGGGTGAAGTTGGCTTTCTTGGTTTTGCCGGAGCGCTCGCCGATCCATTGCTGCCAGTGCAGCCACCAGGAGTCGGCGTGCTTGGTGGCATTCTCCAGCCAGAGTTTGGGATCGGCCGGCATTTCGCTGCTGGTGGAGAAGCGTGCCTTGGGATTGCCCGGTGGGTTCAGGATGCTCTGGATGTGGCCGCTGTTGGACAGCACGAACTCGCACTTGCCGCCGAGCAGTCGCGCCGAGCGATAGCAGGCTTCCCAGGGCGTGATGTGGTCCGAGGTGCCGGCCAGGCAGTAGAAGTCGCAGGTGACCTGCTTGAGATCGATGGGTGTGCCGCAGACTTCCAGGGCGTTGGGGCGGGTCAACGGGTTGGTCTTGAACATCTCCACCAGCTCGCCGTGGAAGGCGGCGGGCAGGCGCGTGGTGTCGTTGTTCCAGTAGAGGATGTCGAATGCCGGCGGCTCGTTGCCGAGCAAGTAGTTGTTGACCCAGTAGTTCCAGATCAGGTCGTTGGGGCGCATCCAGGCGAAGACCTTGGCCATATCCTTGCCTTCCAGCACACCGGCCTGGTACGAGCGGCGCTTGGCGGCTTCCAGGGTTTGTTCATCGGCGAACAGGGCGACCTGGGTGTCGAGGTTGAAGTCGAGCACGCTGACCATCTGGGTAAAGGCGTTGACCTTGTTCTCGCCAATGGCCTGGTAGTGGCCGAGCAGGGCGACGGTGGTGATGCCGCCGGAGCAGGCCCCAAGCATGTTGAGGTCCTTGCTGCCAGTGATCTTCAAGACTACGTCGATCGTGTCCTTGAGGGCCTGGATGTAGGTGGACAGACCCCATTCGCGCTGTGCCTTGGTCGGGTTGCGCCAGCTGATGATGAAAGTCTGCAGGCCGTTGCGCAGGCAGAAGCGCGCCAGGCTTTTTTCCGGTGATAGGTCGAAGACGTAGAACTTGTTGATCTGCGGCGGTACTACCAGCAACGGGCGTTCGTGCACGCTTTCGGTGATGGGTTTGTACTGGATCAGTTCGAGGACATCGTTGCGATAGACCACGGCACCTTCGGTGGTGGCGACGTTCTGGCCGACCTCGAAGGCATCCATGTTCACCTGGCTGGGCATGCCGCCGTTGTTCACCAGGTCCTTGGCCAGATGGGAGAGGCCATCGAGCAGGCTCTTGCCGCCCGTCTCGAAGAAGCGCTTGACCGCGGCCGGGTTGGCCATGCTGTTGGTGGGCGCCATGGCTTCGGTCATCAGATTGATGACGAAGTGTCCGCGGCTGGTGTCCTGGCTCGACAGGTTGCTTTCCTCGATCCAGCTATGCAGCTCCTTGCGCCAGGCCAGGTAAGTCTGCAGGTAGCGCCTGTAGAGCGGGTTCTGGCTCCAGGCCGGGTCATTGAAACGGCGGTCATCGGCTTCTGGTTGCAGCCCGGATTGGCCGAGCAGCACGTTCTTCAGTTCCAGGCCGAAATGGGCGACGTGTCTTGCACTGTGGAAAGGCTGCCTGATGGCCTGCAACAGCACCATCCGCGCTGAAGACAGCAAGTCCTTGCCGCGGATCCCTATAACCGGATTGAGGTTCAGGGTGTTATCCGAGGCCTGGCGCTGCAAATCTTCATTGTTCTTGTTGCTCATCTACGACGCTCCATTGTCCTGAGTCGAACAGCGCCCTGGCGGAACAGCGCGCTGACACGCTCGGGTTACCGGGAAGGCGAAGCGAACTTCGCGAATTTCTCTGTATCTGGCGATGCCAAATGCATGGAACTTGCCAGAACTTGGTTACCCGAGTTTGTCAGTTTGCGCAAGCAGACCGCAGAGAGTTCGCTGCAGCGGGAGTATGTCGCGAGCGTTTAGAAAAAGCGCCCTAACCTTGGGCGGTCAGGGCTGGATTGGGGCGCGGCCTGCACCGCTTCAGAGCATGAGCTTGACGACGGACTCATCCGGGTCGCGGGAGCGGCCGGCAGCTGCAAGCTCCTGCAGATAATCGCTCCACAGTGCTTGCTGGCGGGTGGCGAGTTCGTAGAGGTAGTCCCAGGTGAAGAGACCGCTGTCGTGACCGTCGTCGAAGGTCAATTTCAGGGCATAGTTGCCAGCCGGCTCAAGCTTGGTCAGGCCGACGTTCAGCTTGCCGTACTGGAGGATGGGCTTGCCGTGGCCCTGTACTTCCGCTGAGGGGGAATGCACGCGCAGGAACTCTGCGCTCAGCGTGTAGCTTTCATCCGGCCCGTACTTCAGCGTCAAGGTCCTGGAGGCCTTGTGCAGTTCGATACCGCTGGGGATGCGCATGTCGGGGTCTCCAAACGAAGATAGCCGGCGCGTGCCGGCTATCTTCAGTGTGCACCTGTCAGAGAATGTAGCGCGACAGGTCTTCGTCCTGGGCAAGCTCGCCGAGATGGCCGTTCACGTAGGCAGCATCAATGTGGATCGGCGTCTCGTCGTGTTGCGCGGCGAGGTCGCCGGCGCTGAAGGAAACCTCTTCCAGCAGGCGCTCGAGCAGGGTGTGCAGGCGACGGGCGCCGATGTTCTCGGTCTTCTCGTTGACCTGCCAGGCAATCTCGGCAAGACGTTTGATGCCGTCCGGGGCGAACTCGATGTTCAGGCCTTCGGTCTTCAGCAACGCGCTGTACTGTTCGGTCAGCGATGCATGGGGCTCGGTGAGGATGCGTTCGAAGTCTTCCGGCGACAGTGCCTTGAGCTCGACGCGGATCGGCAGGCGGCCCTGCAGTTCCGGCACCAGGTCGCTGGGCTTGGACAGGTGGAACGCGCCGGAGGCGATGAACAGGATGTGGTCGGTCTTCACCATGCCCAGCTTGGTGTTCACGGTGCAGCCTTCGATCAACGGCAGCAGATCGCGCTGCACGCCCTCGCGGGAGACATCGGCGCCGCCGACATTGCCGCGCTTGGCCACCTTGTCGATCTCATCGATGAAGACGATGCCGTTCTGTTCCACGGCTTCCAGCGCGGCGGCTTTCAGCTCGTCCTCGTTGACCAGGCGCGCTGCTTCTTCGTCGCGCACCAGCTTCATGGCTTCCTTGACCTTCAGCTTGCGGGCCTTGCGCTTGCCCTTGCCGAGGTTGGAGAAGAGGTTCTGCAGCTGGTTGGTCATTTCCTCCATGCCGGGCGGGGCCATGATTTCGACGCCGGCCGGGGACTCGGCAACTTCGATGTCGATTTCCTTGTCATCGAGTTGGCCTTCGCGCAGGCGCTTGCGGAACAGCTGGCGGGTGTTGGAATCCTCACGGGGCTGCTCGTCGCCGAAACCGGTGCGTGCCGGGGGCAGCAGGGCGTCGAGGATGCGATCTTCGGCGGCGTCTTCGGCGCGATAGCGCACGCGATGCATTTCCTGCTCGCGCATCATCTTCACGGCGGCGTCGGCCAGGTCGCGAATGATCGACTCGACGTCGCGGCCGACGTAGCCCACCTCGGTGAACTTGGTCGCTTCGACCTTGATGAAGGGCGCGTTGGCGAGCTTCGCCAGGCGGCGAGCGATCTCGGTCTTGCCGACGCCGGTCGGGCCGATCATCAGGATGTTCTTCGGCGTTACTTCGGCGCGCAGCTCGGCCGGCAGCTGCATGCGGCGCCAGCGGTTGCGCAAGGCGATGGCGACTGCGCGCTTGGCGTCGTCCTGGCCCACGATGTGGCGGTTGAGTTCGTGGACGATTTCGCGGGGCGTCATGGACATGAAAGTGGCTCCATTGCGGGACGGCGGCCTTACTCGGCGCTGTCCAGCTCCTCGATGGTCAGGTTCTGGTTGGTGAACACGCAAATGGAGCCGGCGATGTTCAGGGCGGTCTCGGTCACTTCGCGGGCGGACAGCTCGGTATGTTGCAGCAGCGCCAGGGCGGCGGCCTGGGCGAATCCGCCGCCGGAGCCCATGGCGATCAGGCCCTGTTCGGGTTCGACCACGTCACCGTTGCCGGTGATGATCAGCGAGGCATCCTTGTTGGCCACGGCGAGCATGGCTTCCAGGCGACTCAGGGAGCGATCGGTGCGCCAGTCCTTGGCCAGCTCGACGGCGGCCCGGACGAGGTGGCCCTGATGTTTTTCCAGCTGGCCTTCGAAGCGCTCGAACAGGGTGAAGGCGTCAGCGGTGGCACCGGCGAAGCCGGCCAGGACCTGGCCGTGGTAAAGACGGCGGACCTTGCGGGCATTGCTTTTCATGACGGTGTTGCCGAGGGAAACCTGGCCGTCGCCGCCCATGACGACTTTGCCGTTGCGGCGGACTGAAACGATGGTGGTCAAGGGGAGAGTCTCCACGCAGCGGGGCGAAATGCCCGAATGGAAACTCAGATGGGGGGCCGTGCCCGGGTTTTCAACCGGGCACGGACGATTGGCAGACTGTTGAAGAACTACCTGCGTTGCCTGTGCTCGCTTTGAAACAGGCTGAAAATGCTCATTTACAACGCGTAAACTCCGCTTTCTCGCCTGTTTCTGCCTCGCATCGACTGCATCGCCGACGTTTTTCAACGAGCCGTCGGCAGCTCAACGGCTTTGGCGCTGCTGTAACAGCAAATTGCTGAATCCGCTGCCGGCCAGTTGCTTCTGCGCCGAGGCGAGTTGTTCGCGATTGGCGTAGGGCCCGACGAGGACGCGGTACCAGGTTTCCTCGCGAACGGTGCCGGATTCCACCTGGACATTCTGTCCGAGAAGGATGATCTGCGCTCGCACCCGGTCGGCGTCGTCGCGCTTGCGGAACGAGCCGGCCTGGAGGAAGAACTGATTGGTGACCGGCGCCTTGGCTACCACCGGCGGCGCGGGTGGCGGGGTCTCGCCGTTGAGAGCGGCCTGGGCACGCGCAGCGTCGATCTTCGCGGCTTCTTCCGGGGTAACCGGCTTCTGCTCCGGCGGCGTGGCTGGTGTCTCCTTGGGCACAGCTTCCGGCGGCACTATCACTTCTGATTCCGGCAACAGCGTGTAGAAGTCGTACTTTGGCTTCGCCGGCTCCTGGGGGGGCGGCGTTGTCGGCTTGCCCTGGACCTGGGCCTTGCCGACATCGCTGGCGGTCTTGCCGCTGGCGGCACCGGTCGCGGCCTGTTCGGGCTTGGTCCGGCGCACTTCGTCGCGGCCCGGCTCGAGCTGGTTCAGGAATACCACGAAACCACCGATGACCAGGCCGATGGCCAGCCAGACCCAGCCGGGCACCGGCTTCTTGGCCGGCGCCTGGTAGCGGCTGGCCCCGCGCTTGGGTGCAGCTTTTTTCTTCGCCATAGTCCGTTACATGCGTTCCAGGGTTTGCAGGCCGAGCAGCTCCAGGCCTTGCTTGAGGGTACGACCGGTCAGCGCAGCAAGGCGCAGGCGGCTCTGTTGGGTGGCCTGCTCTTCGGCACTGAGGATCGGGCAGTTCTCGTAGAAGCTGGAGAACAGGCCGGCCAGGTCGTAGAGGTAGGCGCAGAGGATGTGCGGTACGCCTTTCTCGGCAACGTTGCCCAGGGTGTCGGCGAACTGCGCCAGCTTGGCGGCCAGGGCCTGCTCCTGCTCGGCGGCGAGGATGATCTGGCCGTCGATCTCGGAGAAGTCCTTGCCCAGCTTGCGGAACACGCTGGCGACACGGGTGTATGCGTAGAGCAGGTAGGGAGCGGTGTTGCCCTCGAAGCTCAGCATCAGCTCGAAGTTGAAGCTGTAGTCGCTGGTGCGGTGCTTGGACAGATCCGCGTACTTCACAGCACCGATACCCACTGCCCGGGCGATCTGGCGCAGTTCGGCTTCTTCCAGGTCAGGGTTCTTGCCCTTCACCAGTTCATAGGCGCGCTGCTCGGCTTCGTCCAGCAGGTCGATGAGCTTGACGGTACCGCCGTCGCGAGTCTTGAACGGACGGCCGTCAGCACCGTTCATGGTGCCGAACCCCATGTGCTCCATCTCGAAGCTGGCGGGCACGAAACCGGCCAGGCGGGCGCAGGCGAAGACCATCTGGAAGTGCAGGGCCTGGCGCTGGTCAACGAAGTAGAGCGCGCGGTCGGCCCTGAGCACACCGCTGCGGTAGCGGGTCGCTGCCAGGTCGGTGGTGGCGTAGAGGTAACCACCGCCGGCCTTCTGCACGATCAGCGGCAGCGGGTTGCCTTCGGCATTCTTGAATTCGTCCATGAACACGCACAGCGCGCCGTCGCTCTCGGTGAGCAGGCCCTTGGCGCGCAGGTCGGCGACTACGTTTGCCAGATCGTCGTTGTAGGCGCTTTCGCCCTTCACGTCGGCCATGGTGAGTTTCACGCCCAGGCGGTCGTAGACGGCCTGGCAGTGGCTCAGGGAAATATCGTTGAAGCGGGTCCAGAGCTTCAGGCATTCGGGATCGCCGGCCTGGAGCTTGACCACCAGTTCGCGGGCACGGTCGGCGAACTCGGCGGACTCGTCGAAGCGCTTCTTGGCCGCCCGGTAGAACGACTCCAGATCGGACAGTTCGGCGTCGCTGCCGACCGGCTGTTCCTGCATGTAGGCCAGCAACATGCCGAACTGGGTGCCCCAGTCGCCCACGTGGTTCTGGCGGATCACGGTATCGCCGAGGAACTCCAGGACGCGTGCGACGCCGTCACCGATGATGGTGGAACGCAGGTGGCCGACGTGCATTTCCTTGGCGAGGTTCGGCGCAGACAGGTCGATGACTACGCGCTGTTGCGGACCATTCTTGCGCACGCCGAGACGGTCGTCGGCCAGTGCGGCTTCCAGGCGCTGGGCCAGCGCCTGGGTGTTCTGGAAGAAGTTGAGGAAGCCGGGGCCGGCGATCTCGACCTTGGCCACCTGATCGTCCTGGGGAAGGGCGTTGATCAGTTTTTCTGCCAGGTCGCGCGGCTTCATGCCGGCGGGTTTGGCCAGCATCATGGCGATGTTGCTGGCGAAGTCGCCGTGGCTCTTGTCCTTGGTGTTCTCCACCTGGATAGCCGGGCTGAGGCCTTCGGGCAGCACGCCCTCGCTGGCGAGACGGGTCAGGGCTTGCTGGATCAGCTGGCGAATGGTGTCTTTCATCTTCTGCTCTTCCGGCCGCCCATGGAGGGCTGGCGCTGGTTGAAAACTGTGCATTATCGGCGGGCTGCGGCCGCAGCTTCAAGTTTTAAGCTGCGGGCTGCAAGGACCAGTCGGCAATATCGGCTGGGTGGTCGTTCTAGAAAAGATCGATGGGGTCCACATCCAGCGACCAACGCACTGCACGGCCGCCGGGCAACTGCTCCAAGGCATGGCTCCACGGAGTTAGCAGCCGGTGCAGGGGTGCCCGGGCGTTGGCCTGCAGCAGCAATTGCGCCCGATAGCGCCCGGCACGTCGTTCCATGGGGGCGGGAACAGGGCCGAGAAGCTCGACGCCATTGAGGCCCATCTCGGCAAGCTGCTGCTCAGCTTCCACGCAGGCGCTGTCGAGGAATTCTTCCGCCTGGCCCGGCTTGTGCGCCTCAGCGCGCAGCAGGGCGAGGTGCGCGAAGGGCGGCAGGCCAGCGGCGCGGCGTTCGGAAAGGGCCTGGTCGGCAAAGGCGAAATAACCTTGCTCGGTGAGCTGCACCAGTAGCGGGTGCTCGGCCAAGTGGGTCTGGATGATCACTTTGCCCGGCTCCTCGGCGCGTCCAGCACGTCCGGCGACTTGGACGATGAGCTGGGCCATGCGCTCGCTGGCGCGGAAGTCCGCGGAGAACAGGCCGCCGTCGGCATCGAGGATTGCCACCAGCGTCACGCGTGGGAAGTGGTGTCCCTTGGCGAGCATCTGGGTGCCGACGAGGATGCAGGGTTCGCCGCGCTGGATGGTGGTGAACAGCTTGTCCATGGCGTCCTTGCGCGACGTGCTGTCGCGGTCGATACGCAATACCTGCGTCTTCGGGAAGAGGATCGCCAGGCGTTCTTCGGCGCGCTCGGTGCCAGCGCCAACCGGGCGCAGGTCGACCCGGCCACAATCGGGGCAGCAGGCTGGCTGGCGCTGAGTGTGGCCGCAATGATGACAGCGCAGTTCGTTGAACCTCTGGTGCAGGGTCATGCGCGCGTCGCAGCGCGGGCACTGGCTGATCCAGCCACAGTCATGGCACAGCAGGGTGGGCGCGAATCCGCGACGGTTGAGGAATACCAGCACCTGCTGGCCTGCCGCCAGGGTCTGGGCGATTGCCTGTTGCAGGGGCATGGAGATGCCGGAGTCCAGCGGCAGGCTCTTCACGTCCAGGCGAAGGAAACGTGGCTGCTTGGCACCGCCGGCACGCTGGGTCAGGCGCAGCAGGCCGTAGCGGCCGGCGTGGGCGTTCTGCAGGCTTTCCAGCGAGGGCGTGGCCGAGCCCAGCAGGATCGGGATGTTCTCCTGGCGGGCGCGCACAAGTGCCAGGTCACGAGCGTGATAGCGCAGTCCCTCCTGCTGTTTATAGGAAGCGTCGTGTTCCTCGTCGATGATGATCAGTCCCGGATTCTTCATTGGCGTGAACAGCGCCGAGCGCGTACCGATGATGATATCGGCCTCTCCATCACGGGCGGCCAGCCAGGCGTCCAGGCGTTCGCGGTCGTTCACTGCCGAGTGCAGCAGGGCGATTCGTGCATTGAAGCGGCGAGAAAAACGTTCGAGAGTCTGCGGACCGAGGTTGATTTCTGGAATCAGCACCAGAGCCTGTTTGCCGGCCTCAAGGGTCTGGCGGATCAGTTGCAGGTAGACCTCGGTCTTGCCGCTACCAGTGACGCCGGCCAGAAGCAGGGCGTTGAAGCTGCCGAACGATGCATGCACTGCGTCGAAGGCGGCGCGTTGCTCTGGGTTGAGGGGCAGCTCCGGTTGTGCCAGTAACGGCCCGTGGCGTTCGCAGGGGGCATGGCGGCGCACTTCCACCCGGGCGAGGCCCTTCTCAAGCAGGATTTCCAGGCTGTCCTTGTTCAACTGCAGTTGCCCGAGCAGTTGGTGGGCAACGCCGTGGGGATGCTGGGCGAGGGTGGCGAGGGCCTGGCGCTGGCGTGGCGCGCGGGCCAGGCGTGGATCTTCGAGGCTGGCGCCGGGCGTCGCGTGCCAGAAACGCTCCTGACGGGCCTCTGCCGGCTCGCCCTGGCGCAGCAGAACCGGGAGTGCCCAACTGAGGGTGTCGCCAAGGCTGTGCTGGTAGTACTGGGCGGTCCATAGGCACAACTTGAACAACGCCGGCGGCAGCGGCGGGCGATTGTCGAGTAGCTCCAATGCAGGCTTGAGCTTATCGGCAGGAACCTCGCTCTTGTCGGCCAGCTCCACCAGGACGCCGATTATCTCGCGGCGGCCGAAGGGTACCCGCAAGCGCACGCCCGGTTGCAAGGCAGCGCGGGGTACGCCGGCTGGTGCCCGATAGTCGAACAGGCGGCGCAGCGGGGAGGGCAGCGCGAGGCGCAAGATGGGAGCGTCAGGCAAGCGGGGATCCTGTCGGAAAAGGCGCGATGTTAGCATGGTGCCGCACGACAGCCGGCGCGGCAGGCAGGTTGCAACGCACACCCACTCTGGTATCATCCGCCGCCTGTTTCCGTGCGGTACTCGACATAGGGTCGGGTGGCGGCACGCCAGACCTGAGGATCAAGCAATGAAACCGGAAATCCATCCCGAGTACGTAGCGATCGAAGCTACTTGCAGCTGCGGCAACGTCATCAAGACCCGCTCCACCCTCGGTAAGAACATCAGCCTCGACGTATGCTCCGAGTGCCACCCGTTCTACACCGGCAAGCAGAAGGTCCTGGACACCGGCGGCCGTATCGATCGCTTCAAGCAGCGTTTCGGCGTGTTCGGCACCAAGTAAGTGCCGAAATAGCCCGGGAAGGCCCGATGGCCATGTCCCCGCTGACGAAAAAGGCGCCTCTGACAGGCGCCTTTTTCTTTTTTCTGATCCTGAGTTTCTCCCTTCACGCCGCCTGCCCGGTTCCTAGGAACCTTCCTACCTACCAGGTCCGGAAAGTCGTCGATGGAGACACCCTGCGCCTGGTCGACGGACGAAGTGTTCGTCTGATCGGTCTGAATGCGCCAGAGTTGGCTCGCAAGGGACGGTCGGCTGAGCCTTACGCCACAACGGCACGCCAGCGACTCGCAGGTTTGGTGCAAGCCAGTGGCGGACGAGTAGCGCTTCGGTTGGGGCGCGAGTCGAAGGACCGTTACGGCCGCACTCTGGCGCATCTCTATGACAATCGCGGGCGCAATCTCGAAGAGCTCCTGCTCGCTGACGGGTTGGCGTTTCGTATCGCCATTGCCCCCAATGCAGCCCTGAATAATTGTCATGCGGCAGCTGAGCGATCGGCTCGTCGGGCTGGTCGTGGGCTTTGGCGTCACGCGCCTCAGCAAACACCCTGGCAGCTGAGGCGCGGCGGATTTGCGCTGGTGCAAGGACGAGTCGCCAGGGTTGAGCGCAACCGGGGCGGAATCTGGCTGGAGCTGGAAGGGCCGCTGGTGCTGCGGGTCGATCTCAGGCATCTGCGCCAGTTCGACGTCGCCGCGCTGCAACAGCTGGTGGGGCGGCGCGTAGAGGCACGGGGCTGGGTCATTGACCGTGCGCGCAACGGCGGCGTAAATACGAAGGTTTCCCGCTGGATGCTCCCCCTTACCCACAATGGAATGCTTGAGGTGATTCGATGAGATCCCCTGCGCTCGCCATGGCGCTGCTTCTCGCTTTTTCCCTGCTTGCTGGCTGTGCAGTCAACCCTGCCACCGGCAAGACCAATTTCGTGATGATGAGCGAACAGCAGGAGCTGGATCTCGGTCGTCGTTACAACCAGGAAATCGTCAAGCAGAACCCGCCCTATGCCGATGCAAAGCTGCAGGCCTATGTGCAGGAAGTAGGACGGCGCGTCGCCAGTCACAGCCATCGCAGCAGCATCCCCTACCACTTCACCCTGGTCGATTCGCCGGATATCAACGCTTTCGCCCTTCCGGGCGGCTACATCTATATCAATCGTGGCCTGCTTGCTTACCTGAACTCGGAAGCGGAACTCGCCGCGGTACTCGGGCATGAGGTGGGGCACGTCACGGCGCGGCACAGCGTGCAGCAGCAGAGTCAGTCCACCGCTTGGAACATCCTCGGGCAGGCGGTTGCAATCGGCACTGGCGTCGGTGCGGCCGGCGATCTGACCAATGTACTGGGGACTGCCTTCGTACGCGGATATGGTCGTGACATGGAGCTGGAGGCTGACGGCCTCGGCGCCCAGTATCTGGCACGCAGCGGATACGACCCTCAAGCCATGATCGAAGTGGTGAAAGTGCTGAAGAACCAGGAGGAATTTGCTCGTGACCAGGCCCGACGCAAGGGCCAGGAGGCGCCTCCGTCGGGTTATCACGGCTTGTTCGATACCCATCCGGACAATGACACCCGGTTGCAGCAGGTGGTGGGGCCGGCCAGGTCACTGGCTGGCGGTAACCAGGTGGTGAACCGGGAGGTCTTTCTCAAGCACCTGGAGGGGCTGCCTTTCGGTGATTCGGCTGAAACCGGCGTGCGTCGCGGGCAGGATTTCTATCACGCAGAGCTGGGCTTCACCTTCCATTTCCCCGATGGCTGGGGGCTGGTCAATCGTCCGGATGCGGTGATCAGTCATAGCGCCGACCAGCAGGCCTTCATCGCCATGACCCTTGACGGTAGCAAGCCCAGTTTGCCCCCCGCGGACTACCTCCGGCAGAAGGCCGGCAGTCAGCGCCTGTCCATGGAAGAGTCGCTGCAGCAGGACGGTCTCCAGGGCGCCACGGCAGTGCTGCCGGGCAATCCCGCGCGACGCGTGGCGGTGATCTACAAGGACGACAAGGCCTATCTTTTCGTTGGGGCGATCCGCAACAAGGCGTCCCTGGAAAGTGAGGATGACAAGTTCCTCTCGGTGATCCATAGCTTCCGTCCGATGAAGAAGGAAGAATTGGCTCTGGCCCAGCCGTTGCGCCTTCATCTGATCCAGGTGAAGTCCGGCCAGACCGTCGCCAGCCTGGCTCGGGAAAGCAAATTGCCGGGACCTCAAGCGGATCTGGAAAATCGTATCCGATTGCTTAATAATTTGTATCCAATTGGCGAGCCAAAGCCCGGAGACTGGCTAAAAGTCGTACGTTAGAGGGGTTGACGTGGAGTGACTGAACGGTCTTGTTAGCCCCCAGCATCTTGCGTATGCTCGCCCGTCACGTCTGTCACAAGCAAAAGCGGAAATGCCAAAATGTCTGATCTGAAAACGGCCGCTCTCGAATACCATGCCCAACCCCGCCCCGGGAAACTCAGCGTCGAGCTGACCAAGCCGACCGCCACCGCCCGCGACCTTTCGCTGGCCTACAGCCCGGGCGTCGCCGAGCCGGTACGCGAGATCGCGCGTGATCCCGAACTGGCCTACAAGTACACCGGCAAGGGTAACCTGGTAGCGGTCATTTCCGATGGCACTGCAATTCTCGGCCTGGGTAACCTCGGTCCGCTGGCTTCCAAGCCGGTAATGGAAGGCAAGGGCGTCCTGTTCAAGCGCTTCGCTGGCATCGACGTATTCGACATCGAAGTGGACGCTGAAAGCCCTCAAGCCTTCATCGACACCGTCAAGCGCATTTCCATCACCTTCGGTGGCATCAACCTCGAAGACATCAAGGCACCCGAGTGCTTCGAGATCGAACGCACACTGATCGAGCAGTGCGACATCCCGGTCTTCCACGACGACCAGCATGGCACCGCCATCGTGACTGCTGCCGGCATGCTCAACGCCCTGGAAATTGCTGGCAAGAACCTGGCTGAAGCCAAGATCGTCTGCCTCGGTGCCGGTGCGGCCGCCATCTCCTGCATGAAACTGCTGGTGAGCATGGGCGCCAAGGTCGAGAACATCTTCATGATCGACCGCAAGGGCGTGGTTCACGCCGGTCGCGACGATCTGAACCAGTACAAGGCCGTCTTCGCCCACGAAACCGACAAGCGCACCCTGTCCGAAGCTCTGGATGGTGCTGACGTGTTCGTTGGCCTTTCTGGCGCCAACCTGCTGAGCCCGGAAGACCTGAAGCGCATGGCGGCCAACCCGATCGTCTTCGCCTGCTCCAACCCGGACCCGGAAATCAAGCCGGAACTGGCTCACGAGACCCGCAACGACGTGATCATGGCCACCGGTCGTTCCGACTACCCCAACCAGGTCAACAACGTTCTGGGCTTCCCCTTCATCTTCCGCGGTGCCCTGGACGTGCGCGCCACTCGCATCAACGAAGAGATGAAGATCGCCGCTGCCCTGGCCCTGCGCGATCTGGCCAAACTGCCGGTGCCCAAGGACGTCTGCGACGCCTACAACGTGAGCTCTCTGGAGTTCGGTCGCGAGTACATCATTCCGAAACCCATGGACAAGCGTCTGATCACCGTCGTTTCCGACGCTGTGGCCAAGGCTGCCATCGAGTCCGGTGTGGCGACCCTGCCTTATCCGAAACACTATCCGCTGAAGTCGGTGGATGAAGTGTTCAACGGCTAAGCCGAGACGCAAAAAAAGCCCCGCCAATGCGGGGCTTTTTTATGCGTGCCTGTTTCTCAGAACAGGTCGATAGGCGCGGCTTCGTCGGCCGGCAGCGGGCTGCCGGGAATGGCCAGACCGGGCTCGAGTTCGCTCATAGGCGGTGGGGTGTCCTCGCTCTTGAACAGCTCGAAGAAGGCATCCGGCGTTCCGGGGCTGGCTGCGCGGCCGCTGAGTGGGTCGATGCGCAGCGTCAGCAGGCCGGCGGGCTCAGGCTGGACATGGGCTGGCTTGTCTTTCAGTGCGGCGCTCATGTAGTCCATCCAGATCGGAAGTGCGACGGTGCCGCCGTACTCATGTCGACCCAGGCTTTCCGGCTGGTCGAAGCCGACCCAGACGGTGGTCACGTAATCGGCGTTGTAGCCGGAGAACCAGCTGTCCTTCGATTCGTTGGTGGTCCCGGTCTTGCCGGCGATATCGCTACGCCCCATGGACAGGGCTCGGCGACCGGTGCCGCGCTTGATCACATCCTGCAGCATGCTGTTGAGGATGAATGTGGTGCGGGGGTCGATGATGCGCTCGGCCAAGGCCGGAGCCGGGCTCTGAGGTGCGGCCGCATCGGCGGAAGCGAGCAGGGTGTCTGGCGCTGCGGTGGATTGTGCGACCTCGCTAGCTTGCACTTCCCCCTCCGGAACCCGTGGCGGGTTGGCGACGAACAGGGTCTTGCCATCCCGACTCTCGATGCGCTCGATCAGATAGGGCTGAACCTTGTAACCGCCGTTGGCGAAAGTGCTCCAGCCGCCGGCGATTTCCAGCGGCGTGAGGTTGGCGGTGCCCAGGGCAAGGGACAGGTTGCGCGGCAGGTCATCCTTGTTGAAGCCGAAACGGCTGACATAGTTCAGTGCGTAGTCGATCCCGACTGCCTGCAGAACACGGATTGATACCAGGTTGCGCGACTTGTACAGCGCTTCGCGCAGACGGATCGGGCCGAGGAAGGTGTTGTTGTCGTTCTTCGGACGCCAGGCTTCTTCCATGCCCGCCTCCTGGAAGACGATCGGGGCGTCGTTCACCAGGCTCGCGGCAGTGAAGCCGTTGTCGAGGGCGGCGGCATAAAGGAAGGGCTTGAAGCTGGAGCCCGGTTGGCGCTTGGCCTGGGCGGCGCGGTTGTAGTTGCTCTGTTCGAACGAGAAACCGCCGACCAGCGAACGAATGGCGCCGTCGTTCGGGTCCAGGGAAACCAGTGCGCTTTGCGCCGCGGGCAACTGGACGAAACGCAGACTGCCATCGGTCTGGCGCTGAACGCGGACCAGATCGCCAACTTGGGTTACGTCCGCGGGCTGCTGAGGGCGAGGGCCGAGGCTGTTGGTGTTGAGGAAGGGGCGGGCCCATTTCATGCTGTCCCAGCCCACTGCTTCTTCCTGGCCGCTGCGAGTCAGGACCAGGATGCCGCTCTTCTCTACCTGGGTAACGATGGCCGGTTCCAGGCCGCCCAGGGATTTCTGCTTGGCCAGTTCCTGCAGCCAGGTCTCCTTGGTCATGCCTGGCAGGCGGGTTTCGGGGCCGCGATAGCCGTGGCGCTGGTCATAGTCGATCAGGCCCTCGCGCAGGGCGGAGTTGGCGGCCTGCTGAAGGTCGCTGGGAACCGTGGTGGTGACCCGGAAACCTTCGGTATAGGCGTCGCTGCCATAGCGACCTACCATTTCGGCTCGGGCCATCTCTGCGATATAGGGAGCAGCGAGCTCCGGGGTCGGAACGTGGTAGCTGGCGTCGATCGGCTCGTTGAGGGCCTGCTGGTAGCGGGCCTCGTCGATTCGTCCGAGCTTGTACATGCGGCCAAGAATCCAGTCGCGACGCTCTTTGCTGCGGGTCGGATTGACCAGCGGGTTGAAGCGGGAGGGTGCCTTGGGTAAGCCGGCGATCATGGCCATCTGCGCCAGGCTGATTTCGCGAATGGACTTGCCGTAATAGACCTGTGCGGCGGCCTCGATACCGTATGCACGGTTACCGAGGTAGATCTTGTTCACATAAAGTTCAAGAATTTCGTCTTTGCTGAGTTCCCGTTCAATTTGAAGGGCCAGCAATATTTCATTGATCTTGCGGGAGAAACTTCTTTCGCTGGTTAGGAAGTAGTTCTTCGCTACCTGCATGGTGATGGTGCTGCCGCCCGTCTGGATGTGGCCGGTCTTCAATAATTGCGTGGCAGCGCGCATCAGGCTGGTGAGGTCGACGCCATAATGGTTCGCGAAATTGTCGTCTTCGGCGGCTAGCAGCGCCTGGATGAAATCAGGCGGAATGTCGGCGAAACGCACCGGAGAACGGCGCATCTCGCCGAATTCGGCGATCAGCTTGCCGTCGCTGCTATATACGCGCAGCGGGATCTGGAGCTGAATTCGGCGCAGCGAGTCGACGGACGGAAGGCTGGGGCTAAGATAGAGGTAGGCGCCGCTGAAACTGAGCAATAGGCCACAGAAAACGGCAACGAAAGACCACCAGAAAAACTTCAGCAGGCGCATCAAGGCTTGTGGATTTCCAGACAAAAGAATGAGTTAAGCGAAAGGCGATGATAAAAGGCAAAAGCCGATCACATTATAAGCGTTTTTTTTCCGGGGGAGCCATTTGCGCTTCTGTCAAGACTGCTATTTAATGTGGAAAAACATAAATCGTCCGTAAGTCTCGGACGCTGATAGGAAATCGGTCGTGCTAGGGCTCTTCAATAAGAAAGCGAATTCGCTGTTGGGGATCGACATCAGCTCGACCTCAGTCAAGCTCCTTGAATTGAGTCGCTCGGGAAGCCGCTTCAAAGTGGAGTCCTATGCCGTCGAGCCACTCCCTCCAAATGCGGTTGTCGAAAAGAACATCGCGGAACTGGAGGGCGTTGGGCAGGCGCTTTCCCGCGTTGTCACCAAGGCGCGAACCGGGGTCAAGGCCGCTGCGGTCGCCGTGGCAGGCTCGGCCGTGATTACCAAGACCATCGAGATGGAAGCCGGTCTCTCCGATGATGATCTGGAGAATCAGCTGAAAATCGAGGCCGACCAATACATTCCCTATCCGTTGGAAGAAGTCGCCATCGACTTCGAGGTGCAAGGCGCCTCGGCTCGCAATCCGGAGCGGGTCGACGTACTTCTGGCTGCTTGCCGGAAGGAAAACGTCGAAGTACGTGAGGCAGCGCTTGCCCTGGCAGGACTTACCGCCAAGGTCGTCGATGTCGAGGCTTACGCGTTGGAACGCGCCTATTCACTGCTTTCGGCCCAGCTCGGTGATTCCCACGACGAACTTACCGTGGCGGTTGTTGATATCGGCGCCACCATGACGACCCTCAGCGTGCTGCACAACGGTCGTACCATTTATACGCGGGAGCAGCTTTTCGGTGGTCGCCAGTTGACCGAGGAGATTCAGCGTCGCTATGGGCTTTCGGTCGAGGAAGCTGGTCTTGCCAAGAAGCAAGGCGGTCTTCCGGATGACTACGACAGCGAGGTCCTTCAACCGTTCAAGGATGCCGTCGTCCAGCAGGTATCCCGATCGCTGCAGTTCTTCTTCGCCGCGGGCCAGTACAACGACGTGGACTACATCCTCCTGGCCGGCGGTACGGCCTCGATTCCTGATCTGGATCGCCTGATCCAGCAGAAGATCGGTACGCCGACCCTGGTTGCCAACCCCTTCGCCGACATGGCGCTGAGTAGCAAGGTCAATGCGGGTGCCCTGGCCAGCGATGCGCCTGCGCTGATGATTGCTTGCGGCTTGGCGATGAGGAGTTTCGACTGATGGCGCGCATCAACCTACTCCCTTGGCGTGAGCAGCTACGCGAGGAACGCAAACAGCGATTCCTGATCGCGCTCGGGGTCATTCTGGCCCTGGGCGCTGGCGCAGTGTTCCTCGGCGACCAATACCTGAACAGCGCAATCGAGAACCAGCAGGCGCGCAACGACTTCGTGCGCAAGGAAATCGCTGTCCTGGACGCCAGGATCAAGGAAATCAGTGAGCTGAAGACTCGTCGTCAGCAGCTTCTCGAGCGGATGAAGATCATCCAGGACCTTCAGGGCAACCGGCCGATCATCGGTCGCGTATTCGATCAGTTGGTTCGGACGCTGCCTGATGGCGTCTTCTTCACGGGCGTGAAGATGACAGGCAAGAGCATCGCCATCGTTGGTGCGGCTGAGTCGAACAATCGGGTTTCCAACCTGATGCGCAACCTGGATGCCTCCGAGTGGCTGACCGCACCCAACCTAACCGGCGTCAAGGCGGTTACCGCTGGTGCGGTGGATCAGGCCAACGTATTCCAGTTGACTGTGCAGCAGACCCAGCCGGGCGCAGAGGAAGAAAACGGCAAGCCTGGTGCTGCGAACGCGAACACCGCCAATAAAGGAGCCGCGAAATGAGTTTCTCCGACTCCCTGGAAAGTCTGCGCAAGATCGATCTCGCCGATCTCGACGTCAACAACCTCGGCTCCTGGCCCATCGCGGTCAAGGTCATTGCCTGCATCTTGCTGCTGATTCTCGTGCTCGTGCTGGGTTACAACTTCCACCTCAAGGACCTCGAGCTCCAGTGGGACTCGAAGCGCGCCGAAGAAGCAACCTTGAAGGAACAGTTCGCTACCAAGGCGTTCCAGGCTGCCAACCTGGAAGCCTACAAGGAGCAGATGAAGGAGATGGAAACCTCCTTCGGTGCCTTGCTGCGCCAGCTGCCGAGCGACACCGAGGTGCCGGGTTTGCTGGAAGACATTACCCGTACCGGCCTGGGCAGTGGTCTCGAGTTCGAGGAAATCAAGCTGCTTCCGGAAGCGGCCCAGCAGTTTTATATCGAGCTGCCGATTCAGATTTCCGTAGTAGGCGGCTATCACGACCTGGCTACCTTCGTCAGTGGCGTGGCCAGCCTGCCGCGAATCGTGACTTTGCATGATTTTGAGATCAAGCCGGTTTCCGACGACAGCGGTTCCAAGCTGCGCATGTCGATCCTGGCCAAGACCTACCGTTACAACGACAAGGGGCTGCAGAAATGAGTAGTCCTCGCGCCCGACTGGTGCTCTGTGCCCTGATGCTGGCCGGCCTTTCCGGCTGTGGCGTCGGCAACGACTTTGGCGATCTACAGGCCTACATGGATGAAGTGCGCGCCCGACCCAAGGGCTCCATAGAACCCTTGCCGAAGTTCCAGCCTTACGAGGCGTTTACCTATAGCGCTGCCGCCTTGCGCAGCCCCTTCCAGCCGCCGATCAAGATCGACCTGGCAAAGCAGCAGAAGGGTTCGAAGGACATTCACCCGGATGAAACTCGGGTCAAGCAGTTCCTCGAAGGCTTCAATATCGAATCCTTCGAGATGGTGGGCACGTTGTCCAACGGCTCGGGGACCTTTGCCTTGGTCAGTGGCGCTGGAGGGGTGCACCGGGTCAAGGTTGGGGATTATCTGGGGCGCAACCATGGCCGTGTCGTCGATATCGACGAAGCCAAGGTCGACGTGATCGAGATCGTCCCGGACGGGGAAGGCGGATGGCTGGAGCGTCCACGTAGTCTCGCGCTCAGGGAGCGCTCTTGAGGGCGAGGTGAATCACCGATGAAGAATAACTACCGGTCTGCACAACGGAACCAGATGATGAAAAGCTCGCTATCGCGCCTTGGTATCACGCTATTGGCCGCCCTGCTGTCGCCAGCGCTATTGGCTGCGAACCTGCAGGCATTGGATGTCGCGGCTCTCCCAGGCGACAGGGTTGAACTCAAACTGGCATTCGACGAGCCCGTGACGGCTCCGCGTGGCTATACCATCGAGCAGCCTGCGCGTATCGCCCTGGATTTGCCAGGTGTGTCCAACAAGCTGGGTTCCAAGAACCGCGAATTGGGTGTAGGGAACGCTCGTAGCGTGACCGTGGTGGAAGCCAAGGATCGCACTCGCCTGATCATCAACCTGTCGACCCTGGTGCCCTACAGCACCCGTGTTGATGGCCGCAATCTCTATGTGCTGGTGGGCGATTCCGCGACTTCGTCTACAGCGCCTCGCCCCGTGGCATCCGCCCCGGCTCCCGTGGCCGCGCCCCTGACTGCTTCCCAGTCGGCCAAGAGCTACGCCAGTACTGGGCGTGCCATCGAGAATATCGACTTCCAGCGCGGCGAGCAGGGTGAGGGTAATGTGGTCATCACCCTGTCAGACCCCAGTGTCAGCCCGGATATCCAGGAACAGGGCGGAAAGATTCGCCTGGACTTCTCCAAGACTCAGATCCCTGAGCCGCTGCGCGTCCGTCTCGACGTGAAGGATTTTGCCACTCCGGTGCAGTTCGTCAGCGCTTCCGGCTCCGGCAGTAACGCCAGTATCAGTATCGAACCCACCGGGTACTACGACTACCTCGCCTACCAGACCGACAACAAACTGACCGTCAGTATCAAGCCGCTGACTCAGGATGACGTGGAAAAACGCAAGACTGAGCGTTTCGCCTACTCCGGCGAGAAGCTGTCTCTGAATTTCCAGGACATCGACGTTCGTTCCGTACTCCAACTGATCGCCGACTTCACCGACCTCAACCTGGTGGCGTCGGATACCGTTCAGGGGAACATCACCCTGCGGCTGCAGAACGTGCCTTGGGATCAGGCGCTGGATCTGGTCCTGAAGACCAAGGGCCTGGACAAGCGCAAAGTGGGTAACGTGTTGCTGGTCGCGCCTGCAGACGAGATCGCTGCCCGCGAACGCCAGGAACTGGAATCGCAGAAACAGATCGCTGAACTGGCTCCACTGCGTCGTGAGCTGATCCAGGTGAACTACGCCAAGGCCGCGGACATTGCCAAGCTGTTCCAGTCCGTCACCAGCGGTGACCCGAGTGCTGCCGGCGCTGATGAGCGCGGCTCCATTACTGTGGATGACCGCACCAACAGCATCATCGCCTATCAGACCCAGGACAAACTGGAAGAGCTGCGTCGTATCGTGACCCAGCTGGATATCCCGGTTCGCCAGGTAATGATCGAAGCGCGCATCGTCGAAGCCAACGTCGACTACGACAAGGCGCTTGGCGTCAACTGGCGTGGTGCGAGCATTGGCGACAACAACTTTGTCATCGGTGGCGGTGGTGCCGGCCGTCCGGCTGCCAACCAGGCTGGCAACGTGAACCTGGCCAACGCGCCCTTCGTCGATCTGGGCGCCACTGGCGCAACCTCGAGCATCGGCATCGGCTTCATTACCGACAACACCATCCTCGACCTTGAGCTGTCGGCGATGGAAAAGACCGGTAACGGCGAAATCGTATCGCAGCCCAAGGTGGTCACCTCCGACAAGGAAACCGCGAAGATCCTCAAGGGCCAGGAAGTGCCTTATCAGGAAGCCAGCTCCAGCGGCGCCACCAGCACCTCCTTCAAGGAAGCGGCCCTTTCCCTTGAAGTGACTCCGCAGATCACTCCGGACAACCGCATCATCATGGAGGTCAAGGTCACCAAGGACGCTCCGGACTTCGGCAACGCCCTGAACGGTGTGCCGCCGATCAACAAGAACGAGGTAAACGCCAAGGTACTGGTCAATGATGGTGAAACCATCGTGATAGGTGGGGTATTCTCCAACACCCAAACCAAGGCGGTGGACAAGGTGCCCTTCCTCGGCGACCTGCCCTTCCTCGGCCGCATGTTCCGTCGCGACGTGGTTCAGGACAAGAAATCCGAGCTCCTGGTATTCCTCACTCCCCGCATTATGAATAACCAGGCCATTGCGGTGAGTCGCTGATATCGGTGCGAAATTTGATTCTGATTGGCCCGATGGGAGCAGGAAAAAGCACCATCGGGCGTTTGCTTGCTAAAGAACTGCGACTTCCCTTCAAGGACTCCGATAAGGAAATCGAACAGCGCACTGGAGCGGATATCCCATGGATATTCGACGTCGAAGGCGAGCAGGGTTTTCGCGATCGCGAACAGTCGATGATCGAGGAACTCTGCGGTCATGACGGCGTCGTTTTGGCGACTGGCGGTGGCGCGGTTCTGCGTCCGGCCAATCGCCAGGCTCTGCGTGGCGGTGGTCGGGTCGTCTATCTGCACACCTCGGTGGAGCAGCAGATCGAGCGCACCTCGCGTGATCGTAATCGACCGTTGTTGCGGTCAGCCGATCCGGGCAAGGTGCTGCGCGACCTGATGGCCATTCGCGATCCGCTCTACCGGGAGATCGCTGACATCATCATCGAAACCGATGAGCGGCCGCCGCGCATGGTGGTTCAAGAAATACTGGCGCGCCTACAGGCACTCCCGCCCCGTTAAAGCGCGGGCGGAACTGCGCTATCCTTTAGCCCTTTTTATATCGGGGGCCCCATGCGGACACTTCAGGTCGATCTTGGCGAGCGTAGCTATCCCATCCATATTGGTTCCGGGCTGCTATCGCGTCCGGAACTTTTCACGCCGCACATCGCCGGTCGCAAGGTGGCCATCGTCACCAACGAGACTGTGGCGCCCCTCTATCTTGAAAAGCTGACCCAGACCTTGCAGGGCTACTCGGTCCTGCCGGTGGTATTGCCCGACGGCGAGGCGCACAAGAACTGGGAAACTTTGCAGCTGATCTTCGACGCTCTGCTGGGTGATCGCCATGATCGCCGCACTACTGTGATCGCCCTGGGGGGCGGGGTTATTGGCGACATGGCCGGCTTTGCCGCCGCGTGCTACCAGCGTGGCGTGGACTTCATCCAGGTGCCTACGACGCTGCTGTCTCAGGTGGACTCCTCGGTTGGCGGCAAGACCGGGATCAACCATCCGCTGGGCAAGAACATGGTGGGTGCGTTCTACCAGCCCAAGGCGGTGATCATCGATACGGACAGCCTGCGCACGCTGCCGGAGCGCGAGTTGTCTGCCGGACTGGCCGAAGTGATCAAGTACGGCCTGATCTGCGACGAACCTTTCCTGCCGTGGCTGGAAGGGAAGATGACTGCCCTGCGCGGTCTCGACGCCGGCAGTTTGACCGAGGCCATCGAGCGCTCCTGTGCCGCCAAAGCGCGGGTGGTGGGCGTGGATGAGCGTGAGTCCGGGCTGCGCGCCATCCTCAACCTGGGCCACACCTTTGGTCACGCCATCGAGACCCATATGGGTTATGGTGCCTGGCTGCATGGCGAGGCGGTATCCGCGGGTACCGTCATGGCCCTGGAGATGTCCAGCCGTCTGGGCTGGATTTCCACCGACGAGCGCGACGCGGCGATTCGCTTGCTGCGCAGTGCCGGCTTGCCGGTCGTACCGCCAATGGACATGACGCCGGAACATTTCCTCCAGCACATGGCCGTAGACAAGAAGGTACTCGATGGCCAATTGCGCCTGGTGCTGTTGCGCCGGATTGGTGATGCCGTCGTGACTGCCGATTATTCGCGTGACGTGCTCGAGGCCACCCTGGCCGCCGACTATCGCGCCCTGGCCGACAAGCTTGGAGAGTAAAGGATTCCCATGAGCAGCCTGCACGCCGACGAGGCCTACCTAGGTCACTACCAGTTCACCCATGACCCGTTCGCGGCGCGGGTGCCTGGCTTCAAGTTCTTTCCGGCCCAGCGCAAGCCGGTGCTGGGTCAACTGCACCACCTGGCGCGCTACAGCCAGTTGATGCTGGTGGTGAGCGGCCCCCATGGCAGTGGCAAGACTCTGCTGCGTCAGGCCCTCGTGGCGAGCACCAATAAGCAAGCGGTTCAGAGTCTGGTGGTTTCGGCGCGTAATTCGGTCGAGGCTGGCGGAATGCTGCGCCAGATCGCTCAGGGACTGAGCGTTGCGCAGGCTGATGTACGCTCCATTCTTGCCCAGGTCGGCCAGCTTGCCCTGACCGGTCAGGAGGTCTACCTCCTCGTGGACGACGCGGAGGAACTGGACGACGCCTCCCTGGAAAACCTGCTGTCCCTTGCCGAGGGCAATGTCGAAGCGCGCACTCACGTTTTCCTGTTCGGCGAGGACTCCCTGCTTGCGCGCCTGGATGCGCTGGTTGAGGGCGAGGAGCGATTCCATGTAATCGAGCTGCAGCCCTATGGCCCGGAAGAAACTCGCGAGTACCTCGCCCAGCGCCTGGAAGGTGCGGGACGCGGGATCGAGTTGCTCAGCGATGAGCAGGTGGAAGAAATTCATCTGCAGTCCGGCGGCTGGCCGGGTTCGATCAACCAGGTTGCGCGCGATCTCATGATCGAAACCATGCTCGCAGAGCGCGGAGCTTCGCGGAAATCCACTGGTGGCTTCAGTCTGCCGAAGAAGCACCTGCTCGCCCTGGCCGTGGTCGGGGTCGGTGTGATTGCTGCCTGGATGATGCAGGGTCGCAACGAAAGTACCGCTGAGACTGCATCCGCCACTGCCCAATTGCCCTTGGGGCAGGCGCCTGCCGGTCAGGCGGCCAGTGGTGGGGATGCCGGCTCGCCAGCCGTAGAGTTCGCGGGTTCCTCGCAGCCGCTGCCGTTGCCGTTGGTGGGCGAGGCCCAGCCGGTGATTCGTGAGCCGTTGGCCCAGGCTGCTGGTCAGGGTGAGCCGGAAGACAGCCCGGCGCCTGAAGGGGGTGCCAGCCTACCGCCTACGGTCACCACCACTGCGCCGCCGCAGGGCGCGACCGCTGGCCCGGCACCGACTGCGCCTGTGGAGCCCATCGCGTCGGCGCAGCCATTGCCCACGCCGGCCCAGCCCATTGCTGCGGTCCCTGCCGCTCCGGTAGCTGCGCCCAAACCGGCTGCCCCTGCATCGGCATCGGCTACCGCGCCGGCCGCCGCAACTAAGCCTGCCGCTGCTGCCAAACCAGCTGTTGTTCCTGCTCAGGCTGCTGCCAAGCCGGCTGAGAAGCCTGCGCCTGCGCCAACGGCGGCTGCATCGACCGGCGGTGCTGCGGGCAATGGCTGGTACAGTGGCCAGACGGGCAGCCATTTCGCTCTGCAGGTGCTCGGTACCAGTTCGGAAAATAGCGCCAAGGCCTTCGTTCAGCAGAATGGGGGGCAGTACCGCTATTTCAAGAAGCAACACCAGGGCAAGACGCTTTACGTCGTAACCTACGGCAGCTTCCCAAGCCGAACCGCAGCACAGGCTGCGATCAAATCTTTGCCGGCCAAGGTTCAGGCTGGTAAACCCTGGCCGAAGACTTTCGCCAGCATCAAGCAGGAAATGGCTCGCTAGTATTCTGCGAGCCTGATCCCCCGCCTTTTGACTGGGTGGTCGCTAGCACGACCTCCCGGTTCATTCATTCATTTTTGCGACATTGGCTTTCATTGATTGGTCGCGAAGATTTGTGATCGACCAATGGGCTATGTACAATGACCTCCCTTTGCCCTACGCAAAAGCTGGCGTCAAGTCCTGCGCGTATGGTAAGGAGTTGAATTACAAAGCAATTCTGCCTTTTTCTGAAGGCAACCCTGGTGAGAGTTCCCCTATGAAAGCAGGTCTGTACCATCCTGATGAATTCAAGGATAACTGCGGTTTCGGCTTGATCGCCCATATGCAGGGCGAGGCGAGCCACCATCTTCTTAAAACCGCCATTGAAGCCCTGACCTGCATGACCCACCGCGGCGGCATCAATGCCGACGGCAAGACCGGCGACGGTTGTGGTCTGTTGATCCAGAAGCCCGACCTTTTCCTGCGCGCGATTGCCAAGGAAACTTTCTCGGTCGAGCTGCCTGCCCAGTACGCGGTCGGCATGGTCTTCTTCAACCAGGACCCGGCTCGCGCCGAAGCGGCTCGCGAAAACATGAATCGCGAAATCCTTGCTGCCGGCCTGCAACTGATTGGCTGGCGCAAGGTGCCAGTGGACACTAGCGTCCTCGGCCGCCTGGCCCTGGAGCGCCTGCCGCAGATCGAGCAGGTGTTCATCGGTGGTGAAGGCCTGGGCGACCAGGAAATGGCAGTCAAGCTGTTCAGCGCCCGTCGTCGCTCCTCCGTGGCCAATGCCGCGGACGCCGACCACTACATCTGCAGCTTCTCCCACAAGACCATCATCTACAAAGGCCTGATGATGCCGGCCGACCTGCAGCAGTTCTACCCGGACCTGGGTGACGAACGCCTGCAGACCGCTATCTGCGTCTTCCATCAGCGCTTCTCCACCAACACTCTGCCGAAGTGGCCGCTGGCGCAGCCCTTCCGCTTCCTCGCCCACAACGGCGAAATCAACACCATCACCGGTAACCGCAACTGGGCGGTTGCCCGTCGCACCAAGTTCGCCAACGAGCAGCTACCCGACATCGACGAGCTGGGCCCGCTGGTCAACCGCGTGGGCTCCGACTCCTCCAGCATGGACAACATGCTCGAGCTGATGGTCACCGGCGGCATCGACCTGTTCCGTGGCGTGCGCATGATCATCCCGCCGGCCTGGCAGAACATGGAAACCATGGATGCCGACCTGCGCGCCTTCTATGAATACAACTCCATGCACATGGAGCCCTGGGACGGCCCCGCCGGTGTCGTGCTCACCGATGGCCGTTATGCCGTCTGCTTGCTGGACCGCAACGGCCTGCGTCCGGCCCGTTGGGTGACCACCAAGAACGGCTATATCACCCTCGCCTCGGAAATCGGCGTGTGGGACTACAAGCCGGAAGATGTGCTCGCCAAGGGGCGTGTCGGCCCGGGCCAGATTCTTGCGGTGGACACCGAGACCGGTCAGATCCTCAACACCGAAGACATCGACAGCCGCCTGAAGTCGCGTCACCCGTACAAGCAGTGGCTTCGCCAGAGCGCTGTGCGCATCCAGGCCAAGCTGGATGACGACCACGGTGTGGCCAGCTACGACAGCGACCAGCTCAAGCAGTACATGAAGATGTTCCAGGTCACCTTCGAAGAACGTGATCAGGTACTGCGCCCGCTGGCCGAGCAAGGGCAGGAAGCGGTCGGATCCATGGGCGACGATACGCCCATGGCCGTGCTGTCCCAGCGCGTGCGTTCGCCGTTCGACTACTTCCGCCAGCAGTTCGCTCAGGTCACCAACCCCCCGATCGACCCGTTGCGCGAAGCCATCGTGATGTCCCTGGAGATCTGCCTCGGCGCCGAGCGCAACATCTTCAGCGAGTCGCCTGACCATGCCACCCGCGTGATCCTCAGCAGCCCGGTGATCTCCCCGGCCAAGTGGAGCGCGCTGATGAGCCTGGACCGTCCGGGCTTCGAGCGGCAGATCATCGACCTGAACTACGAAGAGAGTCTCGGCCTCGAAGCCGCCGTACGCAACTTCGCCGACCAGGCCGAAGAGGCTGTGCGTTCCGGCAAGTCCCTGCTGGTGTTGACCGACCGCCACATCGCCCCTGGCAAGCTGCCGGCTCACGCCTCCCTGGCTGTTGGCGCCGTGCATCATCGCCTGGTGGAGAAAGGCCTGCGGTGCGACTGCAACATCCTGGTCGAGACCGCCACTGCCCGGGACCCGCACCATTTCGCAGTGCTGGTTGGCTTCGGTGCGTCCGCGGTCTATCCGTTCCTCGCCTATGAAGTGCTGGCTGACCTGATCCGCACCGGTGAAGTGCTGGGCGATCTGTACGAGGTCTTCAAGCACTACCGCAAAGGCATCTCCAAGGGCTTGCTGAAGATCCTGTCGAAGATGGGCATCTCCACCATCGCTTCCTACCGTGGCGCACAGCTGTTCGAAGCTGTGGGTCTCTCGGAAGAAGTGGTGGACCTCAGCTTCCGTGGCGTTGCCAGCCGCATCAAAGGTGCGCGCTTCGTCGACATCGAGTCCGAGCAGAAGCTGCTGGCCTTCGAAGCCTGGAACAACCGCAAGGCCATCCAGCAAGGCGGCCTGCTGAAGTTCGTCTACGGCGGTGAGTACCACGCGTACAACCCGGACGTGGTGAACACCCTGCAAGCAGCCGTGCAGCAGGGCAACTACGAGAAGTTCAAGGAATACACCGCACTGGTGGACAGCCGTCCGGTATCGATGCTGCGCGACCTGCTCAAGGTCAAGACCATCGACCAGCCGCTGTCGTTGGACGAAATCGAGCCGCTGGAGTCCATCTTCAAGCGCTTCGATGCGGCGGGCATTTCCCTGGGCGCACTTTCCCCCGAGGCCCACGAGGCCCTGGCCGAAGCCATGAACCGCCTGGGCGGCCGCTCCAACTCCGGTGAGGGTGGTGAAGACCCGGCGCGCTACGGCACGGTGAAGAGCTCCAAGATCAAGCAGGTGGCGACCGGCCGCTTCGGCGTCACCCCGGAATACCTGGTCAACGCCGAAGTGCTGCAGATCAAGGTTGCCCAAGGCGCCAAGCCCGGTGAGGGCGGCCAGCTGCCCGGTGGCAAGGTCAACGGTCTGATTGCCCGTCTGCGCTATGCAGTGCCTGGCGTCACCCTGATCTCGCCGCCGCCGCACCACGACATCTACTCCATCGAAGACCTGGCCCAGCTGATCTATGACCTCAAGCAGGTCAACCCGCAGGCGCTGGTCTCGGTGAAGCTCGTGGCTGAAGCTGGCGTCGGCACCATCGCCGCTGGCGTGGCTAAGGCCTATGCCGACCTGATCACTATCTCCGGTTACGACGGCGGCACCGGCGCATCCCCGCTGACCTCGATCAAGTACGCCGGCAGCCCGTGGGAACTGGGTCTGGCGGAAACCCACCAGACCCTGCGCGGCAACGACCTGCGTGGCAAGGTACGTGTACAGACCGACGGCGGCCTGAAAACAGGCCTCGACGTGATCAAGGCCGCCATCCTCGGCGCCGAAAGCTTCGGCTTCGGTACCGCCCCGATGATTGCCCTGGGTTGCAAGTACCTGCGTATCTGCCACCTGAACAACTGCGCCACTGGCGTCGCCACCCAGAACGACAAGCTGCGCAAGGACCACTTCATCGGCACCGTCGAAATGGTGATGAACTTCTTCACCTACATTGCCGAAGAAACCCGTGAATGGCTGGCCAAGCTGGGCGTGCGCAGCTTGAGCGAACTGATCGGTCGTACCGACCTGCTGGAATTGCTGCCGGGTGATACCGAGAAGCAGGGCCACCTGGATCTCAGCCCGCTGCTGGGCAGCGACCATGTGCCGGCCGACAAGCCACAGTTCTGCGAAGTGGAGAAGAACCCGCCCTTCGACCCGGGCCTGTTGGCCGAGAAGATGTGGGACATTTCCAAAGCGGCCGTCGAAGGCAAGACTGGCGGCGTCTACGATCTGGACATCTGCAACTGCGACCGCTCCATTGGCGCGCGGATTTCCGGCGAGATCGCCCGTCGTCACGGCAACCAGGGCATGAAAGACGCCCCGGTGACCTTCCGCTTCCGTGGTACCGCAGGCCAGAGCTTCGGCGTGTGGAACGCCGGCGGTCTGAACCTCTACCTCGAAGGCGATGCCAACGACTATGTGGGCAAGGGCATGACCGGCGGCAAGGTCGTGATCACTCCGCCCAAAGGCAGCCCGTTCAAGAGCCAGGATTCGGCTATCGTCGGCAACACCTGCCTCTACGGCGCCACCGGCGGCAAACTATTCGCTGCGGGTACCGCAGGCGAGCGTTTCGCAGTGCGTAACTCCGGTGCCCACACCGTGGTGGAAGGCACTGGCGACCACTGCTGCGAGTACATGACCGGCGGCTTCGTCTGCGTCCTCGGCAAGACCGGCTACAACTTCGGCTCCGGTATGACCGGCGGCTTTGCCTATGTGCTCGACCAGGACAACAGCTTCGTCGACCGCGTCAACCACGAACTGGTGGAGATCCAGCGTATCAGCAACGAGTCCATGGAGGCCTACCGTAGCCACCTGCACGGCGTGCTGGTCGAGTACGTGAAGGAAACTTCCAGCGATTGGGGTGCCCATCTGCTGGAAAACCTGGACGATTACCTGCGCAAGTTCTGGCTGGTCAAGCCGAAAGCCGCGAGCCTCGCTTCGCTGCTCTCCAGCACCCGTGCCAACCCGCAATAACAACAGCGCCTGAAGTGGTTTGATGAGGTTTTTTTAATGACTGAACGTCTGAACAACGACTTCCAGTTCATCGAGGTCGGGCGCAAGGATCCGAAGAAGAAGCTTCTGCGCCAGCGCAAGAAGGAATTCGTCGAGATCTATGATCTGTTCAAGCCGCAGCAAGCGGCTGACCAGGCTCATCGCTGCCTCGGCTGCGGCAACCCGTATTGCGAGTGGAAGTGCCCGGTGCACAACTTCATTCCGAACTGGCTGAAGCTGGTATCGGAAGGCAACATCCTGGCCGCCGCCGAGCTGTCGCACCAGACCAACACCCTGCCGGAAGTCTGTGGCCGGGTGTGCCCGCAGGACCGCCTCTGTGAAGGCGCCTGCACCCTGAACGACGGCTTCGGTGCGGTGACCATCGGCTCGGTGGAGAAGTACATCACCGACACCGCCTTCGCCATGGGCTGGCGTCCGGATATGTCCAAGGTCAAGCCCACCGGCAAGCGCGTTGCCGTCATCGGTGCGGGCCCGGCTGGCCTGGGCTGCGCCGATGTCCTGGTGCGCAACGGCGTGACCCCGGTGGTCTTCGACAAGAACCCGGAGATCGGTGGTCTGCTGACCTTCGGTATCCCCGAGTTCAAGCTCGAGAAGCAGGTACTGAGCCGTCGCCGCGAAGTCTTCACCGGCATGGGAATCGAGTTCCGCCTGAACACTGAAGTGGGCAAGGACGTGACCATGGACCAGCTGCTCGAAGAGTTCGATGCAGTGTTCATGGGCATGGGCACCTACACCTACATGAAGGGCGGCTTCCCGGGCGAGGACCTGCCGGGTGTGCACGACGCGCTGGACTTCCTGATCGCCAACGTCAACCGCAACCTCGGCTTCGAGAAGTCCCCCGCGGACTTCGTCGACATGAAGGGCAAGCGCGTGGTGGTCCTGGGTGGTGGCGACACCGCGATGGACTGCAACCGCACTTCCATTCGCCAGGGCGCCAAGGCCGTTACTTGTGCCTACCGCCGTGACGAAGAGAACATGCCGGGTTCGCGCAAAGAGGTGAAGAACGCCAAGGAAGAGGGCGTGAAGTTCCTCTTCAACCGCCAGCCCATCGCGATTGTCGGTGAAGACAAGGTGGAAGGCGTGAAGGTGGTCGAGACCCGTCTTGGCGAGCCGGACGCCCGTGGCCGTCGCAGCCCCGAGCCGATCCCGGGCTCCGAGGAGATCATCCCGGCCGAAGCCGTGCTGATCGCTTTTGGTTTCCGTCCGAGCCCGGCTCCCTGGTTCGAGCAGTTCGACATCAGCCTGGACAGCCAAGGTCGCGTGGTAGCCCCTGCGCAGTCGCAATTCAAGCACCAGACCAGCAACCCGAAGATCTTCGCCGGTGGCGACATGGTCCGTGGTTCCGACCTGGTGGTGACGGCGATCTTCGAAGGACGTACCGCCGCCGAGGGCATCCTCGACTACCTCGGCGTCTAAGCCGCGCGCTCGCGACGCTTGGAAATACCGGATGGCGCGTCAATTCGTCGCGATGGACAAAAGGCACGGCACCCGCCGTGCCTTTTGCATTGGGCTCTGCGAAAATGCCCGCACTTTTTCGTTGGACACTGCCATGACCGTCTTGAAGAACGACCGTTTCCTCCGCGCCCTGCTCAAGCAGCCCGTTGATGTCACTCCCGTCTGGATGATGCGCCAGGCCGGTCGTTACCTGCCGGAATACCGTGCCACCCGCGCCAAGGCCGGTGACTTCGTCAGCCTGATGAAGAACCCCGAGCTGGCGTGCGAAGTCACCGTTCAGCCGCTGGATCGTTATCCCCAGCTGGACGCGGCGATCCTCTTCTCCGACATCCTCACCATCCCCGACGCTATGGGCCAGGGGTTGTTCTTCGAGACCGGCGAAGGTCCGCGCTTCAAGAAAGTCGTGAGCAGCCTGGCCGACATCGAAGCCCTGCCGATCCCGGACCCGGAGCAGGACCTGGGCTACGTGATGGATGCCGTCCGCAACATCCGCCGAGAACTGAACGGCCGCGTGCCGCTGATCGGCTTCTCCGGCAGCCCCTGGACACTTGCCACCTACATGGTCGAAGGCGGCTCCAGCCGTGACTTCCGCAAGTCCAAGGCGATGCTCTACGACAATCCCCAAGCCATGCACGCCCTGCTGGACAAGCTGGCCCAATCGGTGACCGTCTACCTGAACGGCCAGATCAAGGCCGGTGCCCAGGCAGTGCAGATCTTCGACTCCTGGGGCGGTAGCCTCTCGGCGGCGGCCTACCAGGAATTCTCCCTGGCCTACATGAAGAAGATCGTCGACGGGTTGATCCGCGAACACGATGGCCGTCGTGTACCGGTAATCCTCTTCACCAAGGGCGGCGGGCTCTGGCTGGAATCCATGGCCAACAGCGGAGCCGAAGTCCTGGGCCTGGACTGGACCTGCGACATCGGCAGCGCCCGCGCCCGTGTCGGCGACAAGGTCGCCCTTCAGGGCAACATGGACCCGTCCGTGCTCTACGCCAACCCGGCTGCCATCCGCGCCGAGGTGGGCCGCATCCTCGCAGCCTATGGCAAGGGCTCTGGCCACGTATTCAACCTCGGTCACGGCATCACTCCGGAAGTCGACCCGGCCCACGCCGGCGCCTTCTTCGAGGCGGTGCACGAGCTTTCGGCGCAGTACCACGCCTGACCCCGAGGCAAAAAGAAAAGGCCGCTTTCGCGGCCTTTTCTTTGGTTCTTCGCGGAGTCTGGGGGAAGAGCGAGTTGACAGTCAGGGAAGCGGGTAGATTGGCAGTCGCCAAACACACCAATCCCCACCCCCTGCTGTCGCCGTGCATCCTATTGATCTTGCCGCTTTCTGGCCAGGCTACGACGTCGTTGCCTGTCGCCAAGCCGATCCCCACACGCTGTTGATCAGCCTGGAGCCCCAAGCCGAGCGTCTGCCGGTGTGTGGCCGCTGCCACCAGCCCTGCCCGTTGATCCACGAGCGGCGCATGCGCCAGGTGCGCGAGCGTGACCTGCTGGACCAGCGGGTGCTGCTGCAATTGCCGGTGCGTCGCCTCGACTGCCTCAGCTGCGGGCGCGTGACGGAGCGGATCGACTGGCTGGCGCCGGCCTCCCGCCTGACCCAGCGCTTGCGGGTCTGGCTCGAGGGCTTGCTGCAACTGCTGCCGATCAGCCAGGTCAGCCGCCTCACCGGCCTGCACTGGCACACCCTCAAGACCCTCGACCAGCGCCGTTTGGAGGCTGAAGTAGGGGCCTTCGAGCCGGGCGACGTACGCCGCCTGGTGATGGACGAGTTTGCCCTGCACAAGGGCCATCGCTACGCCACGGTGATCATGGATGCCGAGCGCACGCGAGTGCTGTGGGTCGGCCACGGCAATAGCCGCGAGGCCATTCGCCCGTTCTTCGAGCTCCTCGGTGCGCGCTGCCAGCAGATCGAGGCGGTGGCCATGGACATGAACACCGCTTTCGACCTGGAAGTGCAGCAGCACTGCCCGCAGGCCGAAGTGGTGTACGACCTGTTCCATGTGGTGGCGCGCTACGGCCGCGAGGTGATCGACCGTATTCGGGTCGACCAGGCCAACCTCCTGCGCGAAGACAAACCGGCGCGCAAGGTGGTCAAGCAGAGCCGCTGGCTGCTGCTGCGCAATCGCGAAAACCTCAAGGACGGGCAGGCCGTGCAGTTGCAGGAACTGCTCGCGGCCAATCAGCCACTGGCCACGGTCTATGTGCTCAAGGATGCGTTAAAGGACCTCTGGTACGCCCCCAGCGTACGCGAGGGCTGGCGGCGCTGGCGAACCTGGCTGCGGCACGCCCGGGACAGCGGCCTCGCGCCGCTGCAACGCTTTGCCCGCAACCTGCGCAAATACGTCCGGGGCATCCTCGCCAGTGCTCGCTTCCCCCTGCACACC
The DNA here is from genome assembly GCF_003626975.1 of Pseudomonas sp. DY-1. Taxonomy (NCBI): domain Bacteria; kingdom Pseudomonadati; phylum Pseudomonadota; class Gammaproteobacteria; order Pseudomonadales; family Pseudomonadaceae; genus Pseudomonas; species Pseudomonas sp. DY-1. The sequence continues at coordinate 4,697,477 of NZ_CP032616.1, forward strand.
AGCGTCCTCGAGGGCGTGAACAACCGCATCAAGGTGATCAAACGCATGGCCTATGGCTTCCGGGACTCAGCCTACTTCTTCCTGAAGATCAAGGCCGCCTTCCCCGGGAAAGCGCGATGAACCTTTTCTTTTCAGTTGATCCTGATCAGTTCGTCCCGCTGGGCCTCGGGCACTTGATAGATGGTCAGCAGCGTGAGGCCGCTTACCAGCGGCTTGTCCCACAACGTTAGCACCCACGTTCAACGTGGCTTCTTCGGGAAGCTTGTACATCGCACCGGTCAACGGATCGACAATCAGCAGGCCGATCACGCCACCAAACAGGATGTTTTCCCAGTGCCAGCCGCTCAGGGACGAGTACAGCGTAATCTGCCGGGTTTCGTAGCCGTCCTTCTTGAAGGCGATGGTGTATTCGGCGCCATCGATATAGCCGGCGCCCGATTTCAGGGTCACGGTGGCGGGCGTCGTGCCGGAATGCACCACCTTGCCCGTGCTGTCCTTGACCTCGAAGCTAGCACCACCTGGGGTGCTGGAAACGGCGACGGGTAACTGCTGTCACCGACGATGCTGGCGCAGCCGGAGAGTAGGGTGGCGGACGGTACTGCTGCGGGGCACAGATTATTTTCAGAGATACGCGAGATTAGCTCCTTGTAGTTTTGGCGTGCGCTTTCCGCCGTTGCCGGACGCGGAGTTGCCGCGTGGATTTGGTGCTTTTCGCGCCGGCCCTCGCCCTTGTCATGGGCATTGCATAGAATCCGGTACTTATCTGGTTCCGGGAGGTGTGCAATGCGGCGCGTGGTTTTCAATCAGAAGGGCGGAGTGGGTAAGTCCAGCATTGCTTGCAACCTGGCAGCGGTGAGCGCTTCACAGGGGTATCGCACCCTGCTGATCGACCTGGATGCCCAGGCCAACTCCACGCACTACCTGACCGGCCTGACCGGCGACGACATCCCCATGGGTATTGCCGACTTCTTCAAGCAGACGCTGTCGGCTACTGCCTTTCGCAAGGGCAAGGTGGATATCTACGAGACGCCCTACGACAACCTCCATGTGATCACCGCCACGGCGGAACTGGCCGACCTGCAGCCCAAGCTGGAGGCCAAGCACAAGATCAATAAGCTGCGGAAGTTGCTGGAGGACCTGGATGGGGAGTACGACCGGATCTATCTGGATACCCCGCCAGCCTTGAACTTCTATACGGTTTCCGCCTTGATCGCCGCTGATCGCTGCCTGATTCCCTTTGATTGCGACAGTTTCTCCCGTAACGCGCTCTACGGGCTGCTAGCAGAAATCGAAGAGCTCAGAGACGACCACAACGAGGGGCTGGAGGTGGAAGGCATCGTGGTCAACCAGTTCCAGCCGCGTGCGTCGCTGCCCCAACAACTGCTGGATGAGCTGCTGGAGGAAGGGCTGCCGGTACTTCCGGTGAACCTGATGATGTCGGTGAAAATGCGCGAATCGCATCAGGCGTGCAAACCACTGATCTTCCTCGAACCACGGCACAAGCTGACCCAGCAGTTCGTCGAACTGCACGATCTGCTGGAAAGTTGAAGCAGGTGGAAGCGCAGGTCATCTCATTCGCCCCGGCTTGCCGGGGCGAATGTGTTATTTGACCAGCAACAGGTCGCAAGGCGGGTTTTGCAGGTAGCGCAGGGCAAGGCTGCCCAGAAGCGCCTGCGATATGAGGCTGCGCCCATGGCTGCCGAGAGCCAGCAATTGCGGGGAATGCGCTGAAATAGCTTCGTCAAGCGCTCGGGGCAGGGCTCCGCTCACTACTTCAATCGCCACGGCTGGCACCTCGTCCGAGAGTCCGGAGAGCTCGTCTTCCAGAACATTCTCCAGCAGTTCTCGCTGGGTGGCGAGGAAGTCGGCTGAACTGTTGCTTTTCGACAGAAGACGGTTGCCCAGTTCCATCACGTTGATCGCGACGAGCTGGGCGTCGCGAGGTACCAGGGTGCACCCCATACGCAGGGCGTCGCAGGCGCACAGGGAAAAATCCAGGGCCACTGCGGCGTTCTGATAGGGCCGCTCCGGTCGTTCTCCCACTACCAGCAGCAAAGGCGCGGCCAGATGACGGGCGACGCGCTCCAGCGTTGTGCCGATGAACAGTTCCGGTGCGTTGTGATGGTGCCGGCCGATCACCAGCAGGTCGGCGCCGATGTCGCCCATTTCCTCGAGGATCTGCTGGGCTGGGCGGCCCTTGCGCAGAAGCAATTGGCAGTCTTCGGCTCCAAGTCGCGCCAGATGCTCGTTGAAGTAGTGCTGGGCGGCGTCGCGCAGGTTGCTCTGCACCGCGTTGGGCAGATGGTCCTCGAGCACATGCAGCAAGGTGAGGCGTGCACCGTGTTGGCGGGCGAGCTGGATGGCGCGGTGCAGGGCGATGTCAGCTTCGTGGCTGAGGTCGTGGGCGACCAGGATGTGCTGGAACATGGTGTGGGCCTCCTGTGAAGCCCACACTCTGCGGTCTTTCGCCGTGACAGCATTTGATCCAGCGCAAGGCTGTCAATAGGCCCGCATCTGGTAGAGCCCGCGGCTCTCGGCGACGACTTCACCACCGGCGTCCAGCAATTGCAGCTCCAGCCAGTACTCCGCCTTGCCGTTTGCCTCGGCATCCCGCTGGACACGTTCGATTTCCGCTTGGTCGATTCGGGCGTCCACCGTGATGTCCCCCTTGGCCGGGCGGCGGAAGCGCAGGTTCATTTCTTTCACGATGGGGTAGAAGCGACGACTGTCGAAACTGTTGAGAAACAGGGTTCCACCGGGCACTTCGGCCAGTGTGAAAAGCGCACCTGCGTAGAGGGTGCCGATGTGGTTCTGATTGCCCTTGAATGGCATGCGCAAGCGCACGTGGCCGGGCTCCAGGAGCTCGGCTTTGAGGCCACTGCGTTTGACGAAAGCGATCTGTTCCTCGGTCAACTGGCGAACCAGTTCGATGGGCATGGACATGGCGGGCTCCGACGTGGGGACTCACAGAGCCTAGCGACCTTGACCGTCCCGGCAATGACCGGGACGGCCAGACGCATTGACCGGAGTGATCAGACGCCTTGTGCGCTGAGCCAGCCGAGCAGCTGTGCCAGAGGTAAAGCGCCGCTCTGCCGGGCGACTTCCTTGCCGTCCTTGAACAGGATCAGTGTCGGGATGGAGCGGATGTTCAATTGGCCGGCCAGATTGCGATTGGCTTCGCTGTCCAGCTTGCCCAGGCGGCAGCGGCCCTGGAGCTGGCTGGCGGCCTGCTGGTAGATGGGGGCGAAGGACTTGCAGGGGCCGCACCAGTCGGCCCAGACATCCACCAGCAGGGGCAGGTCGCCACGCAGCTGTTTGGCAAAGTCGGCTTCGTTCAGGTCGAAGGGGGTGGCGGGAAGTACGGCACTCTTGCAGTGCCCGCAGCGTGGGGAATCGCCCAGGCGGGCGGCGGGGATGCGGTTCAGCCCGGCGCATTGGGCGCAGGGAATGAGCAGGGGATCGGTCATGGTCGACTCCAGATCGGGATTGCCCCTGATCTGGAGCCGGGACCGGCAGAAATCAAGTCCTGGGCGGTTAGCTGCGGGAGGCGTCCAGGGCCTGAGTCAGGTCGGCGAGGATGTCGTCGATATGTTCGATACCGATGGACAGGCGCACCATGTCACGGCTCACTCCCGCCCGCGCCAGTTCTTCTTCGTTGAGCTGGCGGTGAGTAGTGGAGGCCGGGTGGCAGGCCAGGGACTTGGCGTCGCCGATGTTCACCAGGCGCACCACCAGGTTCAGGGCATCGATGAAGCGTGTACCGGCCTCAATGCCGCCGAGGATGCCAAAACTGAGGATGGAGGCCGGTTTGCCGCCGGTATAACGCTGCGCCAGGGCGTGTTCAGGGTGATCCGGCAGACCGGCGTACTTCACCCAGGCCACCTGCGGGTGCGCTTGCAGGAACTTGGCGACTTCGAGCGCGTTGCTGGTGTGACGCTCCATGCGCAGGGCCAGAGTCTCCAGGCCCTGGAGGATCAGGAAAGCGTTGAACGGCGACAAGGCCGCGCCCATGTTGCGCAGCGGCACAACGCGGCAGCGGCCGATGAAGGCAGCGGGACCGAAGGCTTCTGTGTAGGTGACTCCGTGGTAGGACGGGTCTGGCGTGTTGAGGAGCGGAAAACGCTCCTTGTGCCGGGCCCAGGGGAACTGTCCAGAGTCGACGACGATGCCGCCAATGCTGGTGCCATGGCCACCGATGTACTTGGTTAGCGAGTGCACCACGATGTCCGCACCATGCTCGAAGGGGCGGCAGAGGATTGGCGTGGCTACGGTGTTGTCGACGATCAGCGGCACGCCGTGGCGATGGGCCGCCTCGGCCAGGGCTGCAAGGTCGACGATGTTGCCCGCCGGGTTGCCGATGGATTCGCAGAACACCGCCTTGGTGCGCTCATCGATAAGCGCCTCCAGGGCAGCAATGTCGTCATGGGCGGCGAAGCGCACCTGGATGCCTGAGCGTGGCAGGGTGTGCGCGAAGAGGTTGTAGGTGCCGCCGTAGAGCTTGGCCACCGAGACGACATTGTCGCCGGCCTCGGCCAGGGTCTGGATGGCATAGGTGATGGCGGCCATGCCAGAGGCGACTGCCAGGGCGCCAACGCCGCCCTCCAGCGCCGCCACACGTTTTTCCAGCACGTCGTTTGTGGGATTCATGATCCGGCTGTAGATGTTGCCGGCCACCTTGAGGTCGAACAGATCTGCCCCGTGCTGGGTGTCATCGAAAGCGTAGGAGGTGGTCTGGTAGATCGGTACTGCCACGGCCTTGGTGGTCGGGTCGGGGCTGTAGCCGGCGTGGACGGCGAGGGTTTCCGGTTTCATGCAGTGCGTTCCTTCGGCAGTTAGAGGCACGCAGCATGTGAAAACACGCCGGCCCCGGTCAATCCGTCGAAAGGACTGACAGGGGCCGGAGCTAGAACATTTGCTTCTGTACTTGGATCGTTGTCGCGATCAGGACAGCGATTTGTAGATATTGAAGGCGCTGATCAGGGTGATCAGGCAGCCGACGATGATCAGTAGGGTGCGCGGCGACAGTTTCTTGCACAGCAGGGCGGCGAGGGGGGCTGCGAAGAGACCGCCGAAGACCAGGCCGGCGACCATCTTCCAGGTATCCGGTTCGCCGGCCAGGAGGATGAAGGAAGTCGCGCTGGAGATGGTCAGGAAGAACTCCGCGAAGTTCACCGAACCGATCGTGGTGCGCGGGTCGGTGCCCGAGCCGATCAGGCTGCTGGTGACCACCGGGCCCCAGCCACCACCGCCAGCGGCATCGACGAAGCCACCGAACAGGGCAAGCTTGGCCACGTGCTTGGGCGCTTTGCGCTTGGCTACATGGCGGTAGGCCTTGCTCAGGATGTACAGGCCCATCAGCAGCAGATAGGCGGAGATGAAGGGTTTGAGTGCAGCGCCATCGAACTGGGTGATCAGCACTGCGCCAAGTACGGCGCCGATGATGCCTGGCAGCAGCAGGCGCAGGAACAGGGATTTGTTGACGTTGCCCAGCTTCACATGGGAAATGCCGGACAGGCCGGTGGTGAAGACTTCGGCGATGTGCACGCTGGCGCTGGCCGCGGCGGGAGAGACGCCAGTGCTGAGCAGGAAGGTGGTGGCGGTGATGCCGTAGGCCATACCCAGGGCACCATCGATGACCTGGGCGAAGAAGCCTACGGCCACCGCGCTCCAGAAGCCCCTGCTGGTCAGGGCGTTCTCGATGATTTCGAAGCCGCTATTGCCGCCATTGTCGAAGAACAGACGCCAGGCGAGGAAACCGAGCAGGCCCGCCAGGATGAGGATCGCCGCCCACATTGCAGCCCGCAGGACCGGGTGGTCGTCGGGGTGGGAAACGAAATCTTCGACTGGCGGGATTCCCAGCGCTTCGTGTTCGGTGTTGATCGAACTCTGGCTGAGATCGAGGTCGCGAATCTTCATGCGGGCACAGCGCCTGACAGTGGGTGGTAGAACAGGCTGGAATAAGCAGGGGGCTGAAGATAATTGGCTTTGCTTAGAGAGTCTAAGAAGATTTGTGCAGGTTTATATTCCATTTTGTAAGAAGCAGGCGCTGCGATCATGCCGCGTCGGAATTGCCCGGTCTGTATCTCCCCGTTTCCTGGCAACTGTATTCCCGACTTGCGACGAGCCTGGACTAGTCTGGAGCTTTCTTGTCAGGGGAGTGGGTTTCATGCGCATGCTGGGTGTGCTGGGCGGAATGAGCTGGGAGTCCACGGTGACCTACTACCAACTGCTCAATCGCGGTGTTCGTGATCGCTTGGGCGGACTGCATTCTGCGCCGTTGCTGCTGCATTCGGTGGATTTCGCGCAGATCGCCGCGCAGCAGAAGGCGGGAGAGTGGGATGCCGCTGGCGAGGTGCTGGCGCAAGCCGCAAGGGGGCTGGAAGGGGCCGGTGCGACGGCCCTGCTGCTGGCCACCAACACCATGCACAAGGTCGCTGCGGCCGTCGAGCAGGCTGTGGATATCCCGCTGCTGCACATTGGCGATGCCGTTGGCGGGGCGCTGCGTGAGGGGGGCGTCGAGCGCGCGGCCCTGCTGGGCACCCGCTTCACCATGCAGGAAGATTTCTATCGCGAGCGCCTGGATCGTAACTTCGGCATCCAGGTGTTGGTGCCCGACGCTGAGGCGATGGTGGAAATCGACCGGGTGATCTTCCAGGAGCTCTGTGTGGGTCAGTTCCTGCCTGTTGCCCGAAGCTTCTACCTCGACCAATTGGCCCAGTTGAAGGCGCGGGGCGCGCAGGCCGCCATCCTCGGTTGTACCGAAATCGGTCTGTTGCTGGACGGCTGCGCCTCGCCACTGCCGCTGGTGGACAGCGCCGAGCGACATGTGGCGATGGGCCTGGAGTGGATGTTGGGTCGCCAGCCATGATTTGTAGGAGCCAGCTTGCTGGCGAAAAAACCGCCGTTCGCTAGCAAGCTAGCTCCTACAGGGATCGCGGCTCAGGACGAACAGCTGATCTCCAGGTGCTTGCCCCATTCCGGCGGGCGCTCAGCAAAGCGTTCCATGCCTGGTTGTTCGTCGAAGGGGCGCGAAAGCACGGCATGCAGTTGGCGCACTTCGGCGTAATCGCCCTGCTGGGCGGCCTCGATGGCACGTTGGGCCAGGTAGTTGCGTAGCACGTACTTGGGGTTCACTGCATGCATTCGTGTACGGCGCGCTTGCTGGTCGTCACCATCCTGCGCCGAGCGAGCCTGGTACTCGGCGGCCCAGGCATCGAAGCCGGCGAGGTCGACGAAGTCTTCCCGCAACCTTTTCAGCGCCTGTTCGGGCGCCTCATCTCCCAGGCGGCGGAAGAACTGGCTGTAGTCCACCGCGCTGCCCTGCATCAGTTGCAGCAGACGCTGCACCAGTGCGTCGTCCGTTTCGGCGGCGGAGGTGAAGCCCAGGCGGCGGCGCATCAGGTCCTGGTAGTGCGCCTGGTAGAGCGGCAGGAACAGGTTGAGGGTTTCCCGCAGCTGTTCAACTTCGATGTAGGGCGTCAGCGCCTGGGCCAGTGCGGCCAGGTTCCAGTGGGCGATGGGCACCTGGTTGCTGAAGCTGTAGCGACCACCGTCGTCGGAGTGGTTACAGATATGGTTGGCGTCGAAGTCGTCGAGGAAGGCGTAGGGGCCGTAGTCGAAGGTGATGCCCAGGATCGACATGTTGTCGGTGTTCATCACGCCGTGGCAGAAGCCATAGGCCTGCCAGAGGGCGATCATCTCGGCATTGCGCTCCAGCACTTCGCGGAAGAAGGCGGCCCAGGGCTGCTCCTGTTCCAGGCAGTGGGGGAAGTGGCATTCGAGGACGTGCCGGCCCAAGGCTTCAAGCTGCTCGTGTTGCCGCGTGTAGTAGAAGTACTCGAAGTGGCCGAAGCGCACATGGCTGGGCGACAGGCGCAGCAGCATTGCGCCGCTTTCGCAGGTCTCCCGGTATACAGGCGTTGAGGAACCGGTCACGCACAGCGCGCGGGTGGTGGGAATGCCCAGGGCATTGAGGTACTCACTAGCGAGAAATTCACGTATGGAGCTGCGCAGCACTGCGCGACCGTCGCCCATGCGCGAATAGGGCGTCTGCCCGGCGCCTTTGAGGTGCAGGTCCCAGTGTTCGCCCGCCTCGTTCAGGACCTCGCCCAGCAGCAGGCCGCGACCGTCGCCAAGGCGCGGGTTGTAGACGCCGAACTGATGGCCGGAATAGACCATCGCCCGTGGCTCGGCATCCGCCCAGACCTTATGCCCGGTAAAGACTTCGGCGAACACCGGATCTTCGGCTACGGTCGGGTCCAGGTCGAGCAAGGCCATTGCCGCCGGGCTGGCAACCACCAGGCGCGGCTCGGCGAGGGGTTCAGGCAGCACCTCTGTGGAGAAGGCGTCACCCAAGCGGGCGAAGCGGTTGTCGAAGTTCAGCTCGTCGAGTTTTTTCATGGGTTCAGCTTGTCATGCCGCAGTGCAGGCTGGAAGTACGCAGGCAAAGCGGATCACCTGGCCTCCGGAACCGGGGTCTTGCCCTTGATCGTCACCTCGTCGACTGCTTCCTCTGCCTCCTCGACCTGCTTCTTGCTCCGGCGAGAGAGGGTGATGTCCATCTTCGGCGTACTGGACGTGTTGATGTCATGTTCCTTGAACAGCTCGTCGATGCGTCGGTTCAGTTCATCGGTGGCCAGGCCACGGTCGCTGAGTTCACGAACGTAGATCTTCAGCTCGTGGTCCAGGGTGGACGTGCCGTAGGTCTTCAGCTGCACAGTGGGCGCCGGGTCGCGCAGCACCCGCGTGTTCTCCTGGGTGGCTTGCAGCAGCAGTTTGCGCACGAGCTCAAGGTCGAGGTCGCTACTGCGGTTGACGCTGTACTCGAGCACGATCCGGGTGACGGTGTCGGTGAGGGTCCAGTTGATCAACTGGCTGGTGAGGAAGATCTGGTTAGGCACTATCACTTCCTTGCGGTCGCTGTCGGTGATGTGCGTGGCGCGAATGCGGATTCGGTTCACCGTGCCGGTGACGGTGCCGATAGTCACCAGGTCGCCGATTCGCACCGGGCGCTCGAACAGCAGGATCAGGCCGGAAATGAAGTTGGCGAAGATTGCCTGCATGCCGAAGCCGATACCGACGGAAAGCGCGGCCACCAGCCACTGCAGCTTGTCCCAGCTGACCCCGAGGGTGGACAGCGCACTGACGAAGCCGATGCCGGCGATGGCGTAGGACAGCAGCGTAGTGGTGGCGTAGGCGCTGCCCTGGGCCAGCTTGAGTCGCGACAGCACCAGCACTTCCAGCAGGCCCGGCAGGTTTCGCGCGAGCGCCGTGGTGATGCCGGCGATGATCAGCGCGCCCAGAACGTCGAGCAGGCTGATCGGTACCAGGGTGGCGGCGTCGCCGGTACCGCTGGAGTACTGGTATAGGGTGACCTGATCAAGGTAGGCGAACACACTGATGAGGTCGGCCCAGACCAGGTACAGGCCGGTAATGAACACGCCCAGCAGTGCCAGGCGGATCAGGCGCAGCGATTGCTGGTTGACCTTCTCGATGTCGAGGGCCGGCTCTTCCACCACCACTTCCTCGCCCTCGGCGTTTTCCTTGGTTTGCGCCTGGCGCTTGGCGAGCACGCGCTGGTAAGCCAGGCGCCGCGCCGCCACGGCGAGGCCGCGAACGAAGGTGGCCTCGACCAGCAGCAGGAGGATCAGCAGGTAAAGGGTGGTGATCAGGCGGTCGGTGAGCTTGAGCGAGGTGTAGTAGTAGCCGAAGCCCACCGCGACGATGAGCGCCAGCGGCAGCAGGGTGAAGGCGACGCCGATCAGCAGGCGGAAGGGCGAGGTCTGCTCGCGCATCGGTTCGGCGAGCAGCAGGTTGCTCAGTACCAGGGTCATCAGGGCATAGCAGCTGAGGACCACGAGTACGCCGATGATGTCGTCGGCGAGGGCGGCCGGCTGGTGTTCGGCCACCGTGACTATGGCTACCAGCGCCATGACCACGCCGCCGAGGCGACGGATCTGGCTGCGCAGGAACGCGACCTGCGGGCGGTCCCAGTGGAAGTGCAGCTCGGCGACTCCGCCCGGGGCGAGGATGCGGTAGAGGGTGTAGAACACCATCCAGGCCTGACCCATCTCCATCAGGGCCGCCCCCAGGGTGGCGTTCTGGCCGCGGGCGTCGATCTGCAGGGCGAAGCCACAAAGGACGAAGAACAGGCTGACCGGCAGGGCCAACAGCACCGTGAGAAGCAGTGCCATGGGCGTGTGCAGCTGGCTGTCACGCTTGAAGTGGCCGACGTCCTGGTTGATTTCGTTGAGCTTGGCGTAGAGGTAGCGGCGCTTCCACAGCAGGCCGCCGATTACCAGCAACAGGGGCAAGAACAGCCAGGGGCGGTCCACCAGGCCTTCGCCCAGTTCGCGCACGCCCGCGCCCCAGGGCATATCGACCAGCTGGCGCTCCAGCAGGTGGGGGGCGGACTTGAGCCAGTTGAGGTCCAGCGGCTTGTTGCTGGGAATCCAGAACATCTGCTCGTCGAGGGTGTTGCGCAGGGCCTGGGACGTTTCCTGCAACTGCTTCTGGTTGAGCTGCAGGGTGATGGATTCGTTCAGCAGGTTGTTCAGCTCGCGGCTCAGACGATCGAGCAGCTCACTGCGGGTGGAAACCAGGTCGGTCAGGGTGGTGCGCAATTCCGGCGTGACCTGCTCCGGCGGCTGATCGGCGAGCAGGCTGTCGACGTAGGCCTGGGGATTGCCCAGCTTGTCGCGCTGCTGATTCAGCTCGAACTGGTAGAGGCGGATGTCGGCGATCTCATCGGCCAGGTTGGTGTCCAGGTGCAGATGGGGCAGGGCCTGCTTCTGCTGGTAGAGAATCTTGGCCAGCAGCAGGCTGCCCTTGAGCACGCTGATCTGCTCCTCCAGGGCCTGATCGGCCTGGCTGAGGTTGTCCAGTTGCTGGCGGGTCTGCAGGTTCTGCTGGGTCAGTTCATTCAGGCGGTCGGTGGAGCGCAGCAGGTAGTCGGACATCTTCAGGTTGATGGCGCTTTCCTTCGCCACCACGCTGTCCGGCGTGGCCTTGTCGGCGTCGCGGGCGAGTTCCGCCACCGTCTGCTCCGAGCTTTCCCGGCGCATCTCGTTGATCACCGACTGCAGATCCTGGGTTTCCTGTTCCAGTCGGCGGATACGCTCCATGAGCAGGTCGCGGCGGCTGTTGCCGAGATCCTGCAGCAGGCTGTTACCGGCGAGCTCCTCGCGGCGCAGTTCGGTCTGAGCGGCCAGGGCGGCAAGCTCGGCATTGAGCAGGCTGCGCTGTTCTTCGCTGATGGTCTTGCCCGCCTCCTTGCCGGACTTGAGCGTGGCGTTGATCTGCTGGGTGCGCGACTGGTTGCTGCTGATCTCGGCCTGGGCCCGCTCCGGGCGGGTTTGGGAGGTGATGATCAGGCTGTTGGCTTCGGTCAGCGATTTCTGCAGCTCGGCGAGCTCGCTGCTGCGACTGTCCAGCAGCTTTTCCAGCTGCCCGAGTTCGGACTTGCCGTAGCGCTCCTTCACCGGTACCGGCGGACTGGTCTTCAGGCGTGCGAGTTCACGTTGGGATTCGCCGACAAGACGGGGAGCGCTCTCCAGTTGGCGCTTGAGGGCGGCGAGGGCCTGCTCGCTCTCCTGCTTGCTGGAGATGAAGGACTGGGTCTGCTCCTCGATCGAGGGCTTGGCCACGGTTTCGGCGCCAGCGGTCTTGCTCTCGGCAGGCGCGGCGGCCGGCTTGGGCAAGCCGGGGGTGGCAGGGGTGGCGGCTTGCAGGTAGGCCGGCGTCAGGCAGACGCCCAGCAGGGCGGCAGCGAAAAAGGTGCGCAAGGAAGCAATCATCGCGATCGGGCAGCTCGGGTTCGAATGCGGCTAATGATATGCCACGACGGCCTTTGCGGGGCTGCCGGGCACGAGCGGTTGTGATCCGGGGCGCGTATTGGCGAACCCCATGGTTTCCATGGCGGGGGCCTAGACCTGAAAGTGCCGTCCTTGAGGGTTTCCCTAGAGGAATAGCCCCGGTCGGCTCTGACCTTCGGGGAATTTGACGCCTACTTTGCGCACCTTGTTCCCTTCCATCAGAGCAACGGTCCAGGTCAGGCCGTTCCACTCCACCTGGTCGCCAACCACCGGCTCGCCGCCGATTTCATGGGCGATGAAACGACCAAGAGGCTGCTGGCCGTCCTGTTCGCCGAGCTTGAGGCCGTAGAGCGAAGCCACTGCGGATAGCTGTGCGTCGCCTTCCAGGACGAAGTCGCCGAAGAAACGCAGGTCCAGACCCCGCTGTGGTGCCTGGCTGAACAGCTTGCCCAGCGCTGAAAGGTCATGCTCATGGCCGACTACGCAGAGGATGTCGCCGGCTTCCAGGGTGGTACTGCCCGAGGGGTGCAGCAGTTCCTTGCCGCGGAAGAGTGCAGCGATGCGTGTGCCTTCAGGCATCTTCAGTTCGCGCAGGGCGGCGCCAATGCACCACTTCTCGGCTCCCAGACGGTAGACGAACAGCTCCCACTCACTGGTGGGGTGTACTTCCAGGCCGGCCCGGGAAATGGGCGCAGGCTCAGGCGGCACGGTCACGCGCAGGAGTTTGGCCGCCCAGGGCAGGCTGGTGCCTTGCAGCACCAGCGAGACCAGCACGATGAAGAAGGCAACGTTGAAGAAGAGCTGGGCATTGGGAAGCCCGGCCATCAGCGGGAATACCGCCAGAATGATGGGCACCGCGCCACGCAGACCGACCCAGGCGATGAAGGCCTTCTCGCGGTCATGGAAGGCGCGGAACGGCGCCAGACCAAGGAAGATCGACAGCGGCCGGGCGATCACGATCATCCACAGGGCCAGGCCCAGGGCCGGCAGGATGATCGGGAAGAGTTCGTGGGGTGTCACCAGCAGGCCCAGCACAAGGAACATGCCGATTTGTGCCAGCCAGGTCAGGCCATCGAGAATATGCAGGATGCCGTGGCGCGAACGGATGGGCCGGTTGCCGAGGAACAGGCCGAACAGGTACACCGCGAGGATGCCGCTGCCATGCACGGCGTTGGTCAGGGCGAACACCAGCAGGCCGCCCGCAACCACCAGCAGGGGGTAGAGGCCGTTGGCCAGGGTCAGGCGGTTGATCATTTGCAGCATCAACCAGCCGCCGGCGAAGCCCATCACGGTGCCGACACCGAACTGCTGGATGATGTGAACGACGAAGGTCCAGCTGAAGCCACTCTGGCCGGTTGCGAGCATCTCGATCATGGTTACCGTGAGGAACACGGCCATGGGGTCGTTGCTGCCGGACTCGATTTCCAGGGTGGCACTGACGCGCTCGTTGAGGCCGCGCCCACCGAGCAGGCTGAAGACCGCCGCGGCGTCAGTAGAGCCGACGATGGCGCCGATCAGCAGACCTTCCAGGGTACTCAGGTTGAACAGCCAGGCGGCCGCGACGCCGGTCAGCCCGGCGGTTACCAGCACACCGACCGTGGCCAGGGACAGCGAGGGCCAGAGTGCCACCCGGAAGGTGGCCGCGCGGGTCCGCATGCCGCCGTCGAGCAGGATGATCGCCAACGCCAGGTTGCCGACCAGATAGGCCTGGGAATAGTTGTTGAAGACGATACCGCCGGGGCCGTCGCTGCCGGCGAGCATGCCAACCACGAGGAACACCACCAGGATGGGGACGCCGAAGCGAGATCCGAAGGCGCTGACCAGAATGCTCATGCCTACCAGCACCGCGCCGATCAGGAACAGGCTATTGACGGTGGTGGCATCCACTGGCGGCTCCTTGCAAATGGGGGGATGGAAAAACGGCATGCAGGGGCGCATGCCGAGGAATTCTAACCTGCCGGTGGCAAGGCCCTGCAAGATTTCATGCAGGGTTCTTGCCAGCGTCGGGAAGCCCTTGGGCAGGAGAAGTGGGTCGAGGTTCCCCGGAAGCGAGGCAAGCGTCCGAGAAGAGTGCGTTAGCGGAGTTGCGACGGCAGGAATTCCGATCCGTCTTGCACGGCCGTTTGCGATGTTTTGCTACGCGCAATAAAAAAGCCCCGCATGTGCGCGGGGCATGAAGAACCCTGGAAAAAGGGCTAGAACCAGTTGTCCTGCATCGCCAGGCAAGTGTCGTCGCGGGCTTCCAGCAGGGCCAGTTCATGATGGCAGCTGGGTACTTCCCAAGTGAGGAAGTAGCGCGCGGCTTGCAGCTTGCCCTGGTAGAAGTCGATGTCTGCCGCGTTGCCTCGGGCCAGGCCCTGTTCGGCGCGGATCGCCTGTTCGAGCCAGCGCCAGCCAATCACGGTGTGACCGAAGACCTTCAGGTACAGCGCCGAGTTGGCCAGCGCCTGGTTGACCTTGCCCTGCATCAGGTCGCCAAGCAGCGCCAGGGTGACGTTGGACAGGCGCGCCAGCAGGTGTTCCAGCGGCTGGCGCAGGGCGTTCAACGACTCGTATTCGGCGGCACGTTCGCAGCAGCCCTGGATCATTCGGGTCAGTTGCTTGAGGCCGGCGCCTTTGTTCTGTGCCAGTTTGCGGCCCAGCAGGTCGAGGGACTGGATGCCGTGGGTGCCTTCGTGGATCGGGTTCAGGCGGTTGTCGCGGTAGTACTGCTCAACGGGATACTCGCGGGTGTAGCCGTGGCCGCCGAGGATCTGGATAGCCAGTTCGTTGGCCTTGAGGCAGAACTCCGAAGGCCAGGACTTGACGATCGGAGTGAGCAGGTCGAGCAGCTCGTGAGCCTGCTGGCGTTCCTCTTCGGTGGCCAGGGTCTGGGTGTCGTCGAACAGGCGCGCGGAGTACAGGCCGAGATCGAAGGCGCCTTCCACGTAGGCCTTCTGGGTCAGCAGCATGCGGCGCACATCGGCGTGCTGGATGATCGACACCTGGGGCGAGGTCGGGTCCTTGCCGTCCGGCAGGCGACCCTGGGGACGTTCGCGGGCGTACTCCAGGGAGTAGAGGTAGCCGGCGTAGCCGAGCATCACCGCGCCCATGCCGACGCCAATGCGTGCTTCGTTCATCATCTGGAACATGTAGGACAGGCCGGCGTGGGGTTTGCCTACCAGGTAGCCGACACAATCGCCGTTATCGCCGAAGTTCAATGCAGTTGATGTGGTGCCACGATAGCCCATCTTGTGGAACAGGCCGGCCAGGATCACATCGTTGCGCTTGCCAAGGGAGCCATCATCGTTGACCAGGAACTTGGGCACGATGAACAGCGAGATGCCCTTCACGCCGGGCGGTGCGTCCGGCAGCTTGGCCAGCACCATGTGGACGATGTTTTCCGACAGCGGGTGGTCGCCGCCCGAGATGAATATCTTGTTGCCCTTGATGCGGTAGGTGCCATCTGCGGCAGGCTCCGCGCGAGTGCGGATATCCGACAGCGACGAGCCGGCGTGCGGTTCGGTCAGGGCCATGGTGCCGAAGAAGCGGCCGTCGATCATTGGCTGCAGGAAGCGCTGCTTCTGCTCATCGCTGCCGAAGCTTTCGATCAGATTGGCCGCCCCCATCGTCAGGAAGGGGTAGGCCGAGCTGCCGACGTTGGCCGCCTGGAAATGGGCGAAGCAGGCCTGGGACAGCAGTGTGGGCAGCTGCATGCCGCCCTGTTCGAAGCTACGCGTGGCGTTGAGGAAGCCGGCCTCGAGGAAGGCGTCTACCGCAGGTTTTACTTCCGGGATGAGAGTGGCGGCGCCGTCGACGTACTCCGGCTCCTGTTCGTCGCCCTTGCGGTTGTGCGGGGCGAAGAATTTCTCGGCGATGCTGCGGGCGGTGCCCAGGGCGGCGTCGAAGGTTTCGCGATTGTGATCGGCGAACCGCTCGCGCTGGGTCAGGGCTTCGGCGTCCAGGACTTCGTAGAGTTCGAAGGCCAGGTTGCGGGAACTGAGCAGGGTCTCGGACATGGTGGCTCTCCGGTGGAATCAGCCGAGTCTAGGTCGGTGAATGAAAGGCGCCTAGCAACATCCATGAGCGTGATAAAGGGGGTGAAGCCGTGATTGGGCGCTGGCTGGTAGAATGCGCGCCTTGCGAGGATTCCCCATGAACTACCGTCATGCCTTTCACGCCGGCAACCATGCCGACGTGCTCAAACACTTCACCCTGGCCCGTCTGATCGCGCTGCTGTCGCGCAAGGAGGCTCCCTTCGCCGTCCTCGATAGCCACGCCGGCGTTGGTCTCTATGACCTCCTGGGCGACCAGGCCAGTCGCACCGATGAATGGCGCGAAGGCATCGGTCGTATCTGGGATTTGCCCGACCTGCCCGCGCCCATGGCTGATTACCTGCGGGTGATCCATGAGCTGAACCCGGACGGTAGTCTGCGCTACTACCCGGGCTCTCCGGAGCTAGCGCGGCGCCTGACCCGACCCCAGGACCGCCTGCAACTGAACGAGAAACATCCGGTAGACGGCCAGCTGCTGAAGGACAACATGGCAGGCGACCGTCGGGTCGCCGTGCACCTGGGCGAGGGCTGGCACCTGGCGCGGGCACTGCTGCCGGTGCCGGAAAAGCGCGCGCTGATGCTGATCGATCCGCCGTTCGAACAGGCGGATGAGCTGGAACGCTGCGTCACGGCGCTCAAGGAAGCCATTGGCCGCATGCGTCAGACCGTGGTTGCCATCTGGTATCCGATCAAGGACCAGCGCCAGCTCCGGCGCTTCTATCAGGGGCTGCAGGCCAGCGGCGCGCCCAAGCTGCTGCGCGTGGAGCTGCGGGTGCACGCGACCGACACTGCAGACTCCGGATTGAATGGTTCCGGGCTGGCCATCGCCAACCCGCCGTGGGGCATCGAGGACGAGCTGCGCCAGACCCTGCCGTGGCTCGCGGAACACCTGGCGCAGAGCAAGGGCGGCTGGCAGCTGGATTGGTTGATCGAAGAGTGAATGTGTCGGGCCGCCGCTGATCAGCCGCGGCCTGGTTGAGGTTCGATGTAGTAGGTCAGCTGCCGGCGTGGGCTGAGGTACTCCAGCACATCCAGCGGTAGTTGTGACGGGCGCAGGCTGCGGGCGATGGCCAGGCGAGGTTCCTGCTCCAGGTCCAGGATCAGCGCCTCCTGCTTCGGGATATCCGGATCGTGGACGACCAGCGTCGGTTTCAGCGGCTGAGACGGATTCACGCCCAATACCAATGCCAGGCGGTCGTCATCCAATTGCACCAGGCTGCCCGGTGGATAGACGCCCATGGCGCGAATGAAAGCCTTCAGCGCTACTTCGTCGAAATGCGCACGCTGCTGCTTGAACATTAGCGCCAACGCCTCATGGGGGCTCAGGGCGCTGCGCGGGTCGAGTGGGTTGCACAGGTTGTCGAACTGGTTGGCGATGGCCACCAGCTTGCTCAGCCGGCCAATGCCCGCTTCCTTCAGGCCGCGTGGATAGCCGCTGCCGTCGCAACGCTCATGGTGCTCGTGGATGATGCGCAGTACCTCGTCGTCCAGCATCAGCCGTTGCCCCATGCGCAGGCCGAAGTCGGTGTGCAGTTGCAGGAACTGTTGCTCTGCCTTGGTCAAAGGCTCGCTTTTCAGCAGTACCTTGCTCGGAACCTCCATCTTGCCAATGTCATGCAGAAGCCCGCCGAGGCCCAGGCTGTGGCAGGCCTCGGCATCCAGGCCGAGCTGACGGCCCAGCAACAGGGCAAGTACCGTGACGTTGAGCGCGTGGAAGTAGCTGTCTTCGGCAGCTTTGCCGGTGATGCTGTGGAGCACCGCGCCGGGGCCGCCGAGCAGGGTGTCGACCAGGTCGACGACGATTGCCCCGGCCTGCTTCACGGCCTCTTCCGGCCGGCTGCGCAACGTCTGGTTGAGCGTCTTGACCTGCTGGCTGGCCTGGATGAATCGACGGTCCACCTCGGCCACCCGCTGGCGTAACTGGCGGAGCTTTTCACTGCGAACCTGACGCGCCTGGGCTTCCGGGTCGTCAGCGACTGTCGCCGGGGGCGGTGATTCCTGCTCGGCGTGTGGCGGCAAGGGCTCGCAGTCGCTACGCGTCGGGTCGTAGCGCAGCCGGTTCAGGCCGAGGGCCTGCAGGGCCCGAACCTGTGCGTCGTCCTTGATCTTGAAGTTGCTGAACGCGAAGTCGTGCTCCCACCAGCCCAGCTCCAACTGGATGTACAGGCCGATGCAGAGTTGTTCGGGTTGGATGTAGTGATGTCGGGACGGCATACCGAGTAACTGGTGGCGACTGGCCACTCGAGTCTAATCCTTCGGTAACCGCCCCGTCTGCCCTTCTTCAGGCTGGCATGCACACGCCGGTGCCACCCAGGCCGCAATAGCCGCCGGGATTCTTCGCCAGGTATTGCTGGTGATAGGCCTCGGCGTAATAGAAGGTGGGCGCCTCGCGGACTTCGGTAGTGATGGTGCCAAATCCGGAATGCTCCAGTTCCGCCTGGAAGCGCTCCTGGCTCGCACTGGCAGCGGTCAGTTGGTCTTCGTCATAGCAAAAGATGGCGGAGCGGTACTGGGTGCCGACGTCGTTGCCCTGGCGCATGCCCTGGGTCGGGTTGTGCGATTCCCAGAAGACTTTCAGCAGTTCGTCGAAACTGGTTTTTTGCGGATCGAACACCACCAGTACCACTTCCGTGTGCCCGGTCAGGCCGGAACAGACTTCGTCGTAGGTGGGGTTCGGGGTGAGGCCGCCTGCATACCCAACGGCCGTCGTCCAGACCCCCGGCTGTTGCCAGAAGCGCCTTTCAGCGCCCCAGAAGCAACCCAGGGCGAACTGCACCATTTGCAAGCCGGCGGGGAAGGGGCCTTGCAGCGGGCGGCCATTGACGTAGTGACTGTCGGGCACCGGCATTGGCGTCTCGCGGCCTGGCAGGGCCTGAGCGGCGCTGGGCAGCTCGAGTTTGTGGGCGAGTATTTGCGAACGCAGGACCATCAGCCGTCTCCTCGGGATTCAATGAATCCCGATGTTACTCCGATTGCACAGTCGTTTTTCAACGGCTGTTCAAGTGCCCTTGCGGCAGGGGTAACGACCGAGGTTTTCGAACAGGTGCTTGCCGGAAATCGGCTTGTCGAACAGATAACCCTGACCCACATCGCAATGCTGGCGGCGGAGGAAACCCAGCTGGGCGGCGGTCTCGATGCCTTCGGCGACCACTTTGAGCTTGAGCTTGTGGGCCATGGCGATGACGGCGGAGGTGATCTCCTTGTCGTCCTGGTTCTCAGGGATGTCCTTGATGAAGCTGCGATCGATCTTGATCACGTCGATGGGGAATTTCTTCAGGTAGCTCAGTGAGGAGTAGCCGGTACCGAAGTCATCCATGGCCAGGGTCAGGCCCAGGCTCTTCAGGTCATTGAGTTGATGCCGGGTATCGTCGGTGGCTTCCAGCAGTAGGCCTTCGGTGAGTTCCAGCTCCAGGTGCTTCGGCGGCAACTGTTCTTCGTGGAGGATGGCGGCGATGGAGCCTACCAGGTCGGGGTCGCTGAATTGCTTGGGCGACAGGTTGATCGCCACCTGCAGATCGCCCAGTCCTGCGGCGGCGAGGCGCTTGCTCATGCGGCAGGCTTCGCGGATCACCCATTTGCCGATGGGGATGATCATGCCGGTTTCTTCCGCCACGCTGATGAACTGGTCCGGGCTGATCATGCCCTTTTCCGGGTGGTGCCAGCGCAGCAGGGCTTCCATGCCGAGCAACTGGCCGGTCTTCAGGCAGAGCTTGGGTTGGTAGAAGACTTCCAGCTCGTTCTGTGCCAGGGCGCGGCGCAGGTTGTTCTCGACGAACAGCTTGTAACTGGCTTCTGCATTCAGCGCTTCGGTGAACAGCTGCAGTTGGTGCTTGCCGTTGGCCTTGGCCTTGTGCAGGGCGAGGCCTGCGTGCTTCATCAGAGTCTGCGGGTCGCGCCCGTGAAGTGGTGCGCAGGCAAGGCCAAGGGATCCGGTGACGCTGATCAGCTGGTTGTCGACGAACAGTGGTTTGTCGAGGGTCTGCAACACCTGGGCGGCAATCTTCTGGCCGTTTTCCAGGTCGGCCCCGTCGAGCAGCACGGCGAACTCGTTACTGGCGAAACGCGCGAGGATGCCACTCGGGCTCAGGCTGTTGCGCAGGCGCCGCGCCAGGCTCACCAGTAGCTTGTCACCGGTCTGGTGGCCGAGGCTGTCGTTGATCCGCTTGAAGTTGTCGATATCCACCAGGAGCAGGCAGAGGGGCGTATCGCGGTCACTGTTGAAGCGCTCTTCGACGGTACGGATGAAATAGGGGCGGTTGCCGAGGCCGGTGAGGTTGTCCGTGTAGGCCAGCTTTTCGATGCGCTGCTGGGCTAGCTTGCTCTGGGTGACGTCCTCGTAGATCCCGATGTAGTGAGTGAGCTCACCGTCTTCACCGAACACCTTGGAAATGGACAGCTGGCCCCAGTAAGGCTCGAGGTTCTTGCGCCGGCTGCGGAACTCGCCCTGCCAGCTGTTGCAGGCGGCCAGGCCCGAACTGGTGTCGAACAGCAGCTCGCTGAGGTTTTCCAGGGCTGGCAGGTCCGAAAGGCGACGGCCGTGTACTTCATCGGCGCTGTACTGGGTGATGGCGGTGAAGCTCGGGTTGACGTACTCCACCAGGCCGTCGCGATCCACCAGCAGGAAGGCGCTGGCGCTCTGTTCCACGGCGCGTTGGAAGAGGTGCAGGGCGCTGGTGGCGTGGCGTCGCTGCTGGTTCACGAGCACTTGCGCGAATTGGTCGGCCAGCTCACCGGCGAAGGCAATCTCATCGGTCTGCCAGACCCTTGGAGCACCGATGTGTTCCAGGCAGAGCACGCCGACAACCTCGCCCCCGATACGGATGCTGGCGTCAAGCATTGCGGTAATGCCCTGCGGCTTGAGGTAGCTCCTGGCCAGCTCGCTGGTGCGCGGGTCGCTCTGGGCATTGTGGGCATCGATGGCACGGCCACTGTGCAGCGCTTCGAGGTAGCGCGGGAACTGGCTCATTTCCATCGCGCTCGGGTGCTCGTGGTGATCCTGGTCGCGACGGAACAGGCTGACCGCGCTCAATTGGATGCCGTCGAACAGCCAGATGCCGACACGGGCCACATCGTAGGCCTCGCAGGCAGCCTGGGTAATCAGCTGTGCAGCTTCCTGAGCCGGGTTGCTGGAACTGTAGCGATGGCGCGCCAGGCGTACGATCAGGCTCTGCTGGGCGCGGGAGCGGATCAGGTGTTGCAGGTGGTCGTCCTGGGAACGCTGATAGAGCTCCAGAGAAGTGCGTAGTCGGCTGTTCTGGGCTTCCAGATCAAGGTTCTTCAGCCGCTCTTTTTGTTCGGGTGCTTCGCCTGCCACCAGCAGGTAGCCACGCAGCAGTTGACGTCCGTGCTGCTGGAACGACTCGCCAACTTCCTGCAGGCGCAAGGGGCCGTTGGGCGAATGCAGGGTGTACTGGATGGAGTAATGGGGGTGCTCGGCCAGTTGCAGTTGCACCTCGTCATGCAGCCGATAGCGACTTTCCGGCTCCATCAGGCTGGCATAGGGTGCGTCGATCAGGGCACAGAGTTCGCTGGCCGGAAGGCCGAAGGCGCGCTCGCAAGTCGGGTCGAGGAAAAGCATCGCCCAGCTGGCCTCGTTGAGCCGCTCGAAACGCATCAGGCCCAGTCGCGAGGGGACGGGCAACTGCGTCACTATCTCGGCCACCGTACGGCTGGCGGCATCGGGATGGCTCTTCATCGGGCGCTGGGCTTCCACTTCTCTGACCGGTAGAGGGGCCGGCCTACTTCTTCAAAGCATCGGGCAAGGGTGCATCATGATGATGGCACTGGCAAGCATGCCGCACGGTGCAGTTCGCGAGTGGAAAACGGCGGATGGAAATTGTGCGCGGTCGCACAGTCGGCTTGCGCACAGGGGGCTTCGAGTGGTCAAAAAAAACCCCGCCTCAGGGGGGCGGGGTTGAGGTACGAGCGTGGCGTGCTCGCGAATTACAACGAGTTACAGCAGCATGGTGCGAATATCTCCCAGCACGTCACCGAGACGCTTGGTAAAGCGCGCGGCGGCGGCACCGTTGATCACGCGGTGATCGTAGGAAAGCGACAGCGGCAGCATCAGGCGCGGCTGGAAGGCCTTGCCATCCCAGACCGGCTGCATCGCGGCCTTGGACACACCGAGGATCGCCACCTCCGGCGCGTTGACGATCGGCGTGAAGCCGGTGCCGCCAATGTGGCCGAGGCTGGAGATGGTGAAGCAGGCACCCTGCATGGCATCGGCGGACAGCTTCTTGGTGCGAGCTTTCTCCGCCAGTTCGGCGGCCTCGGCGGCCAGTTGCAGCAGGCTCTTCTGGTCGACGTCGCGGATCACCGGTACCAGCAGGCCGTCCGGGGTGTCCACGGCAAAGCCGATGTGCACGTACTTCTTGCGGATCAGCGCCTTGCCACTGGGAGCCAGGGAGCTGTTGAAGTCCGGCAGTTCCTTGAGCAGGTAGGCGCAGGCCTTGAGCAGCAGCGGCAGGACGGTCAGCTTGACGCCGGCCTTCTCTGCTACTGCTTTCTGGGCCACGCGGAAGGCTTCCAGCTCGGTGATGTCGGCCGAGTCAAACTGCGTCACGTGCGGCACGTTGAGCCAGCTGCGATGCAGGTTAGCGGCACCGACTTGCATCAGGCGAGTCATGGCCACTTCTTCGATTTCGCCGAACTTGCTGAAGTCCACCGCCGGGATCGGCGGGATGCCAGCGCCACCGGCTGCACCGGCGGAGGCCGCGGCCGGAGCTTCCTTGGCCTTCTGCATCATGGCTTTGACGTACGCCTGTACGTCTTCCTTGAGCACGCGGCCATGGGGGCCGGTGGCCGGTACTGCATTCAGTTCGACGCCGAACTCGCGGGCGAGCTGGCGAACCGCCGGACCTGCGTGGACCTTGGCACCGCTGGAGCGCGCCGGTACGCCGGTGGTGTTCGCCGCAGCGGCAGCCAGGGCCGCGATGGCAGCGACTTCGGCGGCAGCCACCGGGTGGGCACCCTCAGGTACGCGGTGCGCAGGTTGTTGGGCAGCAGGTGCGGCGGCCGGAGCCGGAGCAGCAGCGCCCGCAACCTTGAGCTTGAGAATCAGGTCGCCGGTGCCGACTTCAGCGTCCAGCTGGACCTCGACGCTCTCCACCACGCCTGCGGCGGGAGAGGGGATCTCCATGCTGGCCTTGTCGGATTCCAGGGTGATCAGCGACTGCTCGGCTTCGATGGTGTCGCCGGCCTTCACCAGAACTTCGATGACCTTGGCCTTGCCGGCCGAGCCGATATCCGGAACCTTGACGTCTTGCACCGAGGCGGTGGCTGCCGGCGCAGGGGCTGCGGCCGGAGCGGCGGCAGTTGCCGGTGCGGCAGCGGGTGCAGCAGCCTGGGCAGGCGCCGCAGCAGCCGGAGCTGCACCTGCAACGCGCAGTTTGAGGATCAGGTCGCCGGTGCCGACGTCGGCATCCAACTTGACTTCGACACTCTCCACTACACCGGCTACAGGAGAGGGAATCTCCATGCTGGCCTTGTCGGATTCCAGGGTGATCAGCGACTGCTCGGCTTCGATGGTGTCGCCGGCCTTCACCAGAACTTCAATGACCTTGGCGGTACCGCCCGAGCCGATGTCTGGAACCTTGATGTCCTGCACGCTGGAGCTGGCTGCCGCAGGTGCGGCAGCCGGGGCAGGGGCGGCGGCTTTCGCTTCGGCAGCGGGTGCAGTAGTCGGAGCCGGTGCGGGCGCCGCAGCAGCGGCACCCTCGACTTCCAGCTCCAGAAGCTCATCGCCTTCTTTCAGGCGATCGCCCAGCTTGACCTTCAGGCTCTTGATCACGCCGGCCTTGGGGGCCGGGATTTCCATGCTGGCCTTGTCGGACTCCAGGGTCAGCAGGCTCTGATCGGCTTCGATGCGGTCGCCAACCTTGACGAACAGCTCGATCACTTCACCTTCGCCGCTGCCGATGTCGGGTACGCGAATCAATTCACTCACAATGCGTCTCCTCAGCAGTCCAGCGGGTTACGTTTTTCAGGATCGATGCCGAACTTGGCGATGGCCTCGGCCACAACCTTGGGTTCGATCTCGCCGCGGTCTGCCAGGGCCTCCAGGGCTGCCAGGACCACCCAGTAACGGTCCACTTCGAAGAAGTGGCGCAGTTTCTTGCGGGTGTCGCTGCGGCCGAAACCGTCGGTACCGAGAACCTTGTACTCCTTGCTCGGGACCCACTGGCGGATCTGGTCGGCAAACAGCTTCATGTAGTCGGTAGAGGCCACGACCGGGCCTTTGCGGCCGCTCAGGCACTGCTCGACATAGGTCTGCTTCGGCTTCTGTTCCGGGTGCAGGCGGTTCTGGCGCTCGACTGCCAGGCCATCGCGGCGCAGCTCGTTGAAGCTGGTGACGCTCCAGACATCGGCGCCGACGTTGAACTGCTCGCGGAGGATCTTCGCCGCCTCCTGGACTTCGCGCAGGATGGTGCCCGAACCCAGCAGTTGCACGTGATGCGCGGCTTCCTTCTTGTCCTCTTCGAGGAGGTACATGCCCTTGATGATGCCTTCCTCGGCACCTGCCGGCAGCGCCGGCTGGGTGTAGGCCTCGTTCATCACGGTGATGTAGTAGAAGATGTTCTGCTGTTCTTCGGCCATCTGGCGGATGCCCTCACGCACGATCACCGCCAGCTCGTAGCCGAAGGTGGGGTCGTATGTGCGGCAGTTCGGGATGGTGGCCGCCATGAGGTGGCTGTGGCCGTCCTCGTGCTGCAGGCCTTCACCGTTCAGGGTGGTACGGCCGGCGGTGCCGCCGATCAGGAAACCACGGGCGCGGCTGTCGCCGGCTGCCCAGGCCAGGTCACCGATACGCTGGAAGCCGAACATCGAATAGAAGATGTAGAACGGCAGCATCGGCTGGTTGTGGTTGCTGTAGGAGGTACCGGCGGCAATGAAGGAGGACATGGCGCCTGCTTCGTTGATGCCTTCCTCGAGGATCTGGCCCTTCTTGTCCTCGCGGTAGAACATCACCTGGTCCTTGTCGACGGGCTCGTAGAGCTGGCCGACCGAGGAGTAGATACCCAGCTGGCGGAACATGCCTTCCATGCCGAAGGTACGGGCTTCGTCCGGGATGATCGGGACGATGCGCTGGCCCAGTTCCTTGTCCTTGACCAGCTGCGCCAGGATGCGCACGAAGGCCATGGTGGTGGAGATTTCACGATCACCAGAGCCATCGAGGATGGCCTTGAGGGTTTCCAGTGGCGGAGTCGGGATGCTGAAGCTGTTGACACGACGCTGCGGCACATAGCCACCCAGGGCGGCGCGGCGCTCATGCAGGTACTTGTATTCTGCACTGCCTTCCTGCGGACGGAAGAAGGGTAGCTTTTCCAGGTCGGCGTCGTTGACCGGAATGTCGAAGCGGTCGCGGAACTGCTTCAGGCTCTCGACATCGACCTTCTTGGTGTTGTGAGCGGTGTTCTTCGCTTCGCCCGCACCGGTGCCGTAACCCTTGATGGTCTTGGCCAAGATGACAGTGGGCTGGCCCTTGTGGTTGACCGCCTGATGGTAGGCCGCATAGACCTTGTAGGGGTCGTGGCCGCCACGGTTGAGCTTCCAGATCTCGTCATCGGAAAGGTCCTGCACCATTTCCTTGAGTTCCGGGGTGTTGAAGAAGTTTTCGCGGACGTAAGCACCGTCCTTGGCCTTGTAGTTCTGGTATTCGCCGTCGACCACTTCGTCCATGCGACGTTGCAGGGTGCCGTTGGTGTCCTTGGCGAACAGCGGGTCCCAGAAGCGACCCCAGACCACCTTGTTGACGTTCCACTGGGCTCCGCGGAAGACGCCTTCCAGTTCCTGGATGATCTTGCCGTTGCCGCGAACCGGGCCATCGAGGCGCTGCAGGTTGCAGTTGATGACGAAGATCAGGTTGTCCAGCTTCTCGCGGCCGGCCATGGAGATGGCGCCGAGGGATTCCGGCTCGTCGCACTCGCCGTCGCCCATGAAGCACCAGACTTTCTGCTTGCCGGCCGGGATGAAGCCGCGGCTTTCCAGGTACTTCATGAAGCGTGCCTGGTAGATCGCCTGGATCGGACCGAGGCCCATGGATACGGTGGGGAATTGCCAGAAGTCCGGCATCAGCCAGGGGTGCGGATAGGAGGACAGGCCCTTGCCGTCCACTTCCTGACGGAAGTTGACCATCTGGTCTTCGCTGATACGCCCTTCCATGAAGGCGCGGGCATAGATGCCGGGGGAGGCGTGGCCCTGATAGAAGATCAGGTCGCCGCCATGCTCTTCGGTGGGAGCCTGGAAGAAGTAGTTGAAGCCGATGTCGTAGAGAGTTGCCGAGGAAGCGAAGCTGGAAATGTGACCGCCCAGGTCCGGGTCGTTCAGGTTGGTGCGCATCACCATTGCCAGGGCATTCCAGCGCACCATGGAGCGAATGCGGCGTTCCATGAACAGGTCGCCGGGCATGCGTGCTTCGTGGGTTACCGGGATGCTGTTGCGGTACGGCGTAGTGATGGCGTAGGGCAGTTGGGTGCCGCTGCGGGTCGCCAGCTCACCCATGCGGGTCAGCAGGTAGTGCGCGCGGTCTTCGCCTTCTTTGTCGAGTACGGACTCCAGGGAATCCAGCCATTCCTGGGTTTCGACGGGATCGAGGTCTTGCATGGCTTGCTCCAGGGCGGAAAGGCTTCCAGAATCGGATGCCAGTGGTCACGGCCGGCCTTGTGGGGCGGTCGCGGCGAAATTCTTGTTACCGGGGGTAGAACCGGGCTCGTGTAGTTTTACTACAAATCGACGAAGGTTTCAGCCCTCTGGATACAATCTTTCGTAGTAAAACTACAGACTGCGAGGCGCAGTCGGCTGAAGGCCCCGAGTTAGAGCTGTTCCGCCACCGCTGCGCCAGCCACGGGTCCAGCCTCGGCCCGCAGCCCAGAAAGGATAGACCATGAGCCTGCCGCCGCTGGCCGACCTGTCGGCCAACCTCCAGCCCAGCGCCGATCGGGCGTTGTCTGCCGTCCGTGTTGCCCTCGCCGAGCGAACGCCGGACTTCGATAGTTGGCCCGACGAGCGGCAGCAGGCATTCGCCCGCGTCGCTGCGGCCAGTGACTTCGTCTCCGATCAGGCACAGCGTGATCCGGCAATGCTGCTGGCTCTGGCGGCTACCGGTGAGCTGGAACGGCCGCTGGCACCTGGCGAGCTGCGCGACCAGGTCGCGGAGCTGCTGGAGGACTGCACGGAAGAGGATGATCTCGGCCGACGCCTGCGCCGCTATCGCAATCGCCAGCAACTGCGCATTATCTGGCGCGATCTGACCCGGCAGGCCGATCTGGCGGAAACCTGCCGTGACCTCTCCGACCTCGCTGACGCGTGCATCGATCTGGCCTACCACTGGCTCTACAGCCGACATTGCGCTCAGTTCGGAACGCCGATCGGCCGGCGCTCTGGCCAGCCGCAGCATCTTGTAGTGCTGGGTATGGGCAAGTTGGGTGCCTTCGAGCTGAACCTGTCTTCCGATATCGACCTGATCTTCGGCTACCCGGAAGGTGGCGAGACTGAGGGTGCCAAGCGCGCCCTGGATAATCAGGAGTTCTTCACCCGCCTCGGCCAGCGACTGATCAAGGCGCTGGATGCGATAACCGTGGACGGTTTCGTTTTCCGTGTGGACATGCGTCTGCGTCCTTATGGTTCCTCCGGTCCGCTGGTGTTCAGCTTCAATGCGCTCGAGCAGTACTACCAGGACCAGGGGCGTGACTGGGAGCGCTACGCCATGATCAAGGCGCGGACCGTGGGCGGTGACCAGGCTGCTGGTGCCCAACTCCTGCAAATGCTGCGCCCCTTCGTCTATCGCCGTTACCTGGACTTTTCCGCCATCGAGGCGCTGCGCTCGATGAAGCAACTCATCCAGCAGGAAGTGCGCCGCAAGGGCATGACCGAGAACGTCAAGCTAGGCTCCGGCGGCATTCGCGAGGTGGAGTTCATCGCCCAGGCGTTTCAGCTTATCCACGGTGGTCGCGACCTCAGCCTGCAACAGCGGCCGCTGTTGACGGTCCTGAATACGCTGGAAGGCCAGGGTTATCTTCCGTCGCCAGTGGTGGCGGAGCTGAAGGAGGGCTACGAATTCCTCCGTTATACCGAGCATGCCCTGCAGGCTATTGCCGACCGCCAGACCCAGATGCTGCCGGACAACGACCTCGATCGCGCGCGCGTGGCCTTCATCATGGGATTCGATGGTTGGGCAGCCTTTCACGAGCGCCTGATGCACTGGCGCGGGCGTGTCGAATGGCACTTCCAGCAGGTGATCGCCGACCCGGATGAAGAAGAGGGCGGCGACGGCGAAAGCTGCATCGGTGGGGAATGGCTGCCGCTCTGGGAAGAGGCGCTGGATGAAGAGAGCGCTTGCCGACAGTTGGGTGAGGCTGGCTTTGCCGAGCCTGGCGCCGCCTGGCGTCGACTCACGGACCTGCGCAACGGCCCTCAGGTGCGAGCGATGCAGCGTCTTGGTCGTGAGCGGCTGGATGCCTTCATTCCGCGCCTGCTGAACCTGACCGTTGAGCATGAAAAGCCCGACCTGGTGCTGGAGCGGGTACTGCCCCTGGTGGAGAAGGTGGCAAGGCGTTCCGCCTATCTGGTTCTACTGACCGAGAACCCAGGTGCACTTCAGAGGCTGATCGAGCTCTGCGCTGCCAGCCCCTGGATCGCCGAGCAGATCACTCGCTTCCCGTTACTGCTGGATGAGCTGCTCAATGAAGGGCGTCTCTATCGTCCGCCGCTGGCTCCCGAGCTGGCTGCCGAGCTGCGCGAGCGCCTGACGCGCATTCCCGAAGACGACCTGGAACAGCAGATGGAAGCCTTGCGGCATTTCAAGCTGGCCCACAGCCTTCGCGTGGCCGCTTCGGAAATCGCCGGCACGCTGCCGCTCATGAAGGTCAGCGATTACCTGACCTGGCTTGCCGAGGCCATCCTTGACCAGGTTCTGGCGCTGTCGTGGCGCCATACCGTAGCCAAGCACGGTACGCCCAAGCGCGCTGATGGCAGCCTCTGCGACCCGGATTTCATCATCGTCGGTTACGGCAAGGTGGGTGGCCTGGAGTTCGGCCACGGCTCGGACCTGGACCTGGTATTCATCCATGACGGCGACCCGCAGGCCGAAACCGATGGCGCCAAGCCCATCGACGGGGCGCAGTTCTTTACCCGCCTGGGCCAGCGAATCATTCACTTGCTGACGACCCAGACCACTTCCGGCGCCCTGTATGAGGTGGACATGCGCCTGCGCCCGTCGGGTGCGGCGGGCCTGCTTGTCAGTTCCCTCGGTGCGTTCCAGCGCTACCAGGAGAATGAGGCCTGGACCTGGGAACACCAGGCGCTGGTGCGCGCGCGGGTGCTTGTGGGCTCCCCGCGCGTCGCCACTGCGTTCGAACAGGTTCGCCTGGCGGTGCTCGGTCGTGAGCGCGACCTGGCCACGCTGCGTGTCGAGGTCAGCGAGATGCGGACCAAGATGCGTGACAACCTCGGTACTCGCGAAACCGGCGCCGGCACGGGGCAGAATGCCTTCGAGGCCGCGGCGGCCTTCGATCTGAAGCAGGATGCCGGCGGTATCGTCGATATCGAATTTATGGTGCAATATGCGGCCCTGGCCTGGTCACGACAGCATCCCGAGCTGGTTCGTTACACCGATAACATCCGCATCCTGGATGGCCTGGAACAGGCAAAACTGCTGGCAGGCGACGAGGTTCGTCTCCTGCAGGAGGCCTACAAAGCCTACCGTTCAGCGGCTCACCGCCAGGCCCTGCAAAAGCAGCCGGGGGTGGTGCGCGGGGACCAGTTCCACGCGGAGCGCCAAGGCGTGACGCGGATCTGGCGCGAGTTGGGGTTGAACTGACTCGAATGGCTGAACCAATCGAATTCTTGAGGAGCTGGCAATATGTCGATGGCCGATCGTGATGGCGTGATCTGGTATGACGGCGAACTGGTGCCGTGGCGCGAAGCAACCACTCACGTCCTGACCCACACCCTGCATTACGGCATGGGCGTGTTCGAAGGCGTGCGCGCCTACAACACCCCGGACGGCACCGCCATTTTCCGCCTGCAGGCGCACACCGACCGTCTGTTCGACTCCGCCCACATCTTCAACATGGAGATTCCATTCTCCAAGGAAGAAATCAACGAAGCGCAGCGCGCCGCCGTTCGTGAAAACGGCCTGGAAAGTGCCTACCTGCGCCCAATGGTGTTCTTCGGCAGCGAAGGCATGGGGCTGCGCGCTACCGGCCTGAAGGTCCATGTAATCGTCGCCGCCTGGCATTGGGGCGCCTACATGGGCGAAGAAGCGCTGGTCAACGGCATCAAGGTGCGCACCAGCTCCTACACTCGCCACCACGTCAACATCTCGATGACGCGCGCCAAGGCCAACGGCAACTACATCAACTCGATGCTGGCCCTGCAGGAAGCCATCTCCGGCGGCGCCGACGAGGCCATGCTGCTGGACCCGGAAGGCTACGTGGCAGAGGGTTCGGGCGAGAACATCTTCCTGGTCAAGGATGGTGTGGTGTACACCCCGGAAGTGACTTCCTGCCTCAATGGCATCACCCGTGGAACCATCCTGACCCTGGCCGGCGAGCTGGGCATCAAGGTGGTCGAGAAGCGCATCACCCGTGACGAGGTGTACATCGCCGATGAGGCCTTCTTCACCGGTACCGCCGCTGAAGTCACCCCGATCCGCGAAGTGGACGGTCGCAAGATTGGCATCGGCCGTCGCGGTCCGGTGACCGAGAAGCTGCAGAAAGCCTACTTCGACCTGGTGACCGGCAAGACCTCCGCCCACGGCGAGTGGCGCACCCTAGTCAAGTAATCCGACTAAGCTGCACGCGGCAAGCCGCAAGCTGCAAGTGGTGACCGCCGCTTGGAGCTTGCGGCTTGTCGCTTGAGGCTTGAAGCTGCCTTTATGAAGATTCTCATCGTAGGACCCTCCTGGGTCGGCGACATGGTGATGGCGCAGACACTCTTCCAGTGCCTGAAAGCCCGCCATCCCGACTGTCAGATCGACGTGTTGGCCCCTGAGTGGAGCCGGCCCATCCTCGAGCGCATGCCTGAAGTGCGCCAGGCCCTGAGCTTCCCGATTGGCCACGGTGTGCTGGATATCGCCAGCCGGCGCAAGATCGGCAAATCCCTGGTGGGGCAGTATGACCAGGCGATCCTCCTGCCGAACTCGCTGAAGTCGGCCCTGGTGCCCTGGTTCGCCGACATTCCCAAGCGCACTGGCTGGAAGGGCGAGATGCGCTACGGCCTGCTGAACGACATTCGTACGCTCGACAAGTCTCGCTACCCGCTGATGATCGAGCGTTTCATGGCCCTGGCCTTCGAGCCCGACGTCGAGCTGCCCAAGCCCTATCCGCGCCCTTCGCTGCGGATCGATCCGGTCAGCCGCGACGCGGCACTGGCCAAGTTCGGCCTTGGCCTGGATCGCCCGGTGCTGGCGCTCTGCCCGGGGGCGGAGTTCGGCGAAGCGAAGCGCTGGCCCGCCGAGCACTACGCCAAGGTGGCTGAGCTGAAGATCCGCGCCGGATGGCAAGTCTGGCTGTTCGGCTCGAAGAACGACCACCCGGGCGGCGAAGACATCCGCATGCGCCTGATCCCAGGTCTGCGTGAGGAGGCGGTGAATCTCTCTGGTGAAACCAGTCTGGCGGAAGCCATCGACCTGCTCTCCTGCGCCAGCGCCGTGGTGTCCAATGACTCCGGGCTGATGCACGTGGCTGCTGCACTCGCGCGTCCGTTGGTGGCGGTTTACGGCTCGACCTCGCCGCAGTTCACACCGCCTCTGGCCGAGCAGGTGGAGATCGTCCGACTTGGTCTGGAATGCAGTCCCTGCTTCGAACGAACCTGCCGCTTCGGCCACTACAACTGCCTGCGCGAGCTCAAGCCGCGTCCGGTGATCGAAGCCCTGGACCGCCTGGTGCCGGACCCGCTCGAACTGGTGGAGAGTCGCTGAGTGCGGGTACTACTGATCAAGACTTCTTCACTGGGCGATGTCATCCACACCCTGCCGGCACTGACCGATGCTGCTCGTGCTATTCCCGGCATCCAGTTCGATTGGGTTGTCGAGGAAGGTTTTGCCGAGATCCCGGCCTGGCACCCGGCCGTGGCCCACGTCATCCCGGTGGCCGTTCGGCGCTGGCGAAAGAACATCTGGCAGACGCTCAGGAGCGGCGAGTGGCGTCGCTTCAAGCGCCGCCTGCGGGAAACCCGCTACGACCTGGTGATCGATGCTCAGGGCCTGCTGAAAAGTGCCTTGCTGACGCGCTATACCAAAGCCCCTGTGGTTGGCTTGGATCGCGATTCTGCCCGTGAGCCGCTGGCCAGCCACTTCTATGACCGTCGCTATCCTGTGGCCTGGGGGCAGCACGCCGTCGAGCGCGTGCGCCAGCTGTTCGCGCAGGCCCTGGACTACCGCGTACCGGAAGGTGTGGGCAATTACGGCTTGAACCGTTCGCAGCTCGCTGACGCTCCAGATGGTTCGCCCTATCTGCTGTTCCTCCATGGCACCACCTGGGAAACCAAGCACTGGCCAGAGAAGTACTGGCGCGAGCTCGCCGAGCGCACCTGCGATCATGGCTGGCATGTGCGCCTTCCGTGGGGTAACCAGGCGGAAAAGGCCCGCGCCGAACGCATCGCCGAAGGCTTGGAAAAGGCCGCAGTGCTCCCCAGATTATCCCTGGCGGGAATGGCCAAGGTGGTAGCCGGGGCCCGCGCATGTGTGGCGGTGGACACTGGTCTCGGGCACCTTGCCGCTGCGCTGGATGTGCCGACCCTGTCGCTCTACGGTCCGACCAATCCCGGCTTCACCGGCGCCTATGGACGGTCGCAGATCCACTTGGGCAGCGACTTCCCTTGTGCGCCCTGCCTGAAGAAGACCTGTGTCTACAAGCCGACGGCGGAGGATATTCGCCTGTTCGACCTGAAGCGCGAACAGCCGCTATGTTTTACCCGGCTGAATCCGCAGCGTGTGGCGACCCAGCTGGAAGCCCTGCTGCTGACCGAGGATATCCACTGATGCAATTGGCATTCGTGCTCTACAAGTACTTCCCCTTCGGTGGCCTGCAGCGCGACTTCATGCGTATCGCCCTGGAGTGCCAGCGCCGTGGGCATGCCGTTCGCGTCTATACGATGATCTGGGAAGGCGATATCCCGGACGGTTTCGAGGTTCTGATCGCGCCGGTCAAGGCGTTGTTCAACCACAAGCGCAATGAGAAATTCACCGCCTGGGTCGAGGCTGATCTGGCTCGGCGTCCGGTGGACCGGGTGATCGGCTTCAACAAGATGCCTGGGCTGGACGTCTACTATGCCGCCGACCCCTGTTTCGAGGACAAGGCGCAGAACCTGCGCAATGGCCTCTACCGCCGCTGGGGCCGCTACAAGCATTTCTCCGACTACGAGCGCGCGGTGTTCGCCCCCGAATCGAAGACTGAAGTGCTGATGATCTCCGAGGTACAGCAACCGCTGTTCGTCAAGCATTACGCCACTCCGGCCGGGCGTTTCCATCTGCTCCCGCCGGGCATCGCCGCTGACCGCCGTGCTCCGGCCAACGCCGCGGAAATCCGCGCCGAGTTCCGTCGTGAGTTCAAACTGGGCGACAACGACCTGCTACTGGTGCAGATCGGTTCGGGCTTCAAGACCAAGGGCCTGGATCGCAGTCTCAAGGCCGTAGCCGCGCTGCCACGCGAGCTGAAGAAGCGTACTCGCCTGATCGTCATCGGCCAGGATGATCCCAAGCCCTTCCTGCTGCAGATGAAGACCCTGGGAATTTCCGACCAGGTGGACATCCTCAAGGGGCGCAGCGATATCCCGCGTTTCCTGCTGGGCGCCGACCTGCTGATCCATCCGGCCTACAACGAGAACACCGGCACCGTGCTGCTGGAAGCCCTGGTCGCCGGTCTGCCGGTGCTGGTTACCGACGTCTGCGGCTACGCCCACTACATTGCCGAGGCCGACAGCGGCCGCGTGCTGCCCGGCCCCTTCGATCAGGAGGCGCTCAACCAGTTGCTCGCCGATATGCTCGCCGACCAGGCCGCCCGTGCGCACTGGAGCGACAGCGGCCTGGCCTTCGCCGACAGCGCCGACCTCTACAGCATGCCGCAGCGCGCAGCGGACGTTATCCTCGCGGAGCGCCCATGAAGCTTGTCCTCAAACCTCCCTTCGAGCGCCTCTGGGCCGGGCGTGATGCCTTTGACGAGGTTGAAGCGCTCAAGGGCGAGGTCTATCGCGAGCTGGAAGGCCGCCGCACGCTGCGCACCGAGGTGAATGGCGAGGGCTTCTTCGTCAAGATTCACCGTGGCATCGGCTGGGGCGAAATTATCAAGAACCTGGTCACAGCGAAGGCCCCGGTACTCGGCGCCGGCCAGGAGTGGGCGGCCATCCAGCGGCTGCATGAGGCCGGCGTACCGACCATG
Organism: Pseudomonas sp. DY-1; assembly: GCF_003626975.1. NCBI lineage: Bacteria > Pseudomonadati > Pseudomonadota > Gammaproteobacteria > Pseudomonadales > Pseudomonadaceae > Pseudomonas > Pseudomonas sp. DY-1. The sequence goes on from NZ_CP032616.1 coordinate 4,731,704, forward strand.
ACCGCCGTGGCGTTCGGCGAGCGTGGTGGCAACCCGGCGCGCCAGCACTCGTTCATCGTCACCGAAGAGCTGGCGCCCACCATCAGCCTTGAAGACTACTGTGTCGACTGGCCGCGAAATCCGCCGCCCGTGCGACTGAAGTGGGCGCTCATCGACGAGGTGGCGCGCATGACCGGGACCATGCACCGTGCCGGGGTCAATCACCGCGACTGCTATATCTGCCACTTCCTGCTGCACACCGCCCGTCCGGTCACGGCCGACGAATTCAAGCTGTCGCTGATCGACCTGCATCGCGCACAGACCCGTGTGGCAACGCCCCGGCGCTGGCGTAACAAGGACCTGGCCGGGTTGTATTTCTCGGCGCTGAACATCGGCCTGACCCGACGCGACAAGCTGCGTTTCCTCAAGACCTATTTTCGCCAGCCATTGCGCCAGGTGCTGAAGGATGAAGCCGTCCTGCTGTCCTGGCTCGAGCAGAAGGCCGCGCGCCTGCTCTCGCGCTATGAACGAAAGTACGCCGAGGGAGGACAGGCGTGAGCCAATGGAAACTGGCTGAGGGGCTGGATGCCGACGTCGCCGAGCTGTTCGCTGACCTCGACAAGGTGTTCGCTCTGGAAGGCGACTGGATCACGGGCGACCCGTTATCCGAAGTGCTGCGGGTGGAACACCGTGGAGTGCGCTACTACGTCAAACGCTACTGGGCCGCGGGCAAGGGGCTGCGTCGCTGGCTGGGCCGGCCGCGGGTCAAGGCCGAGTGGCAGAACCTCAAGTACTTCGCCAAGTGGGGTATTCCGACCGCTCCCGTCGTGGGCTGGGGACAGGAGCGCCGCGCTGGTGCTTTCCACCGTGGTGCGCTGATCACCCAGGAGCTCAAGGGTACGGTCGACATGGCGGAGCTGGCCAAGCAGGGCGATCCGCGCCTGGCCGATCCGCGCTGGGTTGACCGTGTCAGCCGGCAACTGGCCAAGGCTACTCGCTGCCTGCATGACCACGGCTTCGCCCACAACGACCTGAAGTGGCGCAACCTGTTGGTCGATGAAACAGGCGAACTTTTCCTGATCGACTGCCCGACTGGCACCTTCTGGTGGGGGCCTTTCCTGCACTACCGGGTCATCAAGGACCTCGCTTGTCTGGACAAGGTTGCCAAGTACCACCTGAGCCGCAGCCAGCGCCTGCGTTTCTACCTGCAGTACCAGGATCGACCGGGCCTGGAACGCAACGACAAGCGCCGGATACGGCAGATTCTCAAGTTCTTCGAGGGACGCGAATGAGCGACTTCATCGCAGCGGCCGATCGCGAGATCCTCGCCCGCCATGGCCTGGACAGCTTCGACTCGCTCTGGGCGCTGCGCCTGGAGGCGGTGGATGCGCCCAACACCGGCCGCGGAGGTTGGAGCAGCGTGTTCCGCCTGGATCTCGGCGATGCCGCCTACTATCTGAAGCGGCAGAGCAACTTTCTCAGCCGAAGCGTGCTGCGACCTTTTGGCGAACCCACCTTCGCCCGCGAATTCCGCAATATCCGCCGTTACCAGGACCTGGGCGTTCCGGCTCTGCAGGCGGCCTTTTTCGGTACCCGCCAGATCGATGGCGAGCGCCGCGCGATCCTGGTGTCCCGCGCTCTGGACGGCTGGCGTGAGCTTGCCAGTTACCTCGAGCTGTGGGGCGGGATGGCCGCCGTTCAGCGTGCGACCCTCCTCGCCGCTGTAGCCATTCTGGCGCGGCGTCTACACAGCGCCGGCCAGGTGCATGGCTGCTTCTATCCCAAGCATGTCTTCCTGCGGGAAACCCAGGACGGGTTCGAGGCCTGCCTGATCGACCTGGAAAAGACCCGTCCGCTATTGCTGGGTCGTCGGGATCGCGTCAAGGACCTGGAAGCCCTGGTTCGCCGGGCTGACGCCTGGGGGGAGGCCGAGGTGCGCGAGCTGCTGGCGGGCTATCTGGAACGTCCGCGGGATTCGGCCGAGGTCAGCGATTGGTTGGCTCGTCTCGCCAGACGCCGTCGCAATAAGGAACGCGAGCGATGACTCTTGCGGAACTGGCCCGGGCAGGACGCAGCCCGAAACTTCCCATTCGCCTCGACGTAGCTGGCGGTCTGGAGCTGCAGAGCCTGCTGCGGGTGCTGCCCGGGCAGCGCTATGTGGGCGTGGCGGTGTGGCAAGGACGCAGGGTGCTGGCCAAGCTGCTGGTCGGCGGCAAGGCCGAGCGGCACTTCCATCGTGAGCTCTCAGGTGCCCGCGCGCTGCATGAGCACGGCATCGATACCCCGGAGCTTCTGAGCGAGGGGCATCAAGCGGGGCAGGGCGGCTGGCTGCTGTTCGAGTACCTGGAGTCGGCGGAGAGCCTTTGGGATGCCTGGCGCGAGGTCGAGCGTGACGCGCCGCTGTCCGACGGTCAGCAGGCCGTGCTGGGCGAGGCACTTGGCGCCATCGCCCGGTTGCATCTGGCCGGGCTCGCCCAGGAAGACCTGCACCTCGACAATCTGTTGCGCCATGGTGGAAAGCTGCAGGTGATCGATGGTGGCGGCATCCGCGCCGAAACACCCGGCAGTCCGCTTCCACGGGATAAGGTCATGGCCAACCTGGGTGTGTTCTTCGCCCAGCTGCCGGCGGAGCTGGACCCGTTCCTGGAGGAGTTGCTGGTGCAGTACCTGCTGGTCAATGGCGAACATGCCTTGCCGCTGGAGGCGCTGGAAAAGGAAATTGCCCGGATGCGGCAATGGCGTCTTGGCGACTATATGAAGAAGATCGCTCGCGATTGCAGCCTGTTCAGTGTCGTTCGCGGTGCATTCGGCCTGCGCGCGGTTCGTCGGGAGACAGAAGCAGGGCTCGAAAGGCTGCTGCAGGCGCCGGACGCCGCGCTTGAGCAAGGGCGCTCGCTGAAGCAAGGGGCTACTGCCACGGTGGCGGAAGTCCAGATCGACGGACGCAAACTGCTGGTCAAGCGTTACAACATCAAGGGCCTGCTGCACTGGTTGACGCGCTTCTGGCGCCCGAGTCGCGCCTGGCACAGCTGGCGCGAGGGTAACCGTCTGGAGTTCCTTGGCATCGCCACGCCACGTCCGCTGGCTGTGCTCGAGCGGCGTTTTCTCTGGCTGCGCGGCCGGGCCTACCTGATTACCGAATATCTCTCCGGGCAAGATATAATCGCCCGTTTTCGACCCTATCTGGACAATCCTGATGGGGCTGGTGCTCCACCGGAAGCCGAGCTGCAAGCTCTCGACCGACTGTTCGCTACGCTTATCCGCGAGCGCATCAGTCACGGCGACTTCAAGGGCTACAACCTGTTCTGGCAGGACGGCCGCTGGACCCTGATCGATCTCGATGCCGTGTACCAGCATCGTAGCGAGCGCAGCTTCGCCAGGGCCTATGCTCGCGACCGCGCGCGCTTCCTGCGGAACTGGCCGGCCGAGTCGGCACTGCACCAGCTACTGGATCAACGTTTACCGCAGGTGCCGGGCACCTGCCCTGAAAGAGGCTAACCCCGTGGCATTGACGATTCTCGGCCTTTCCGGCGCTCTCAGCCATGATCCATCCGCCGCGCTCTACATCGACGGCAAACTTATCGCGGCCGCCGAAGAAGAGCGCTTCGTGCGCGACAAGCACGCGAAGAATCGCATGCCCTACGAGTCGGCCAAGTTCTGCCTGGAGCAGGCCGGTATCAAGCCCTCCGACGTCGACGTCGTGGCCATTCCCTTCGCGCCCATCAGTCTTTTCGGCAAGGCCCGCTGGCACTACGCCAAGCGTTACTGGTACGCCCCGGATCGTGCGCTGGACGCCATCCTCATGGGCAACCGCCGCTACAAGCGCTACCGCAAGAAGATCGTCTGGTGCCTGGAGCAACTGGGCTTCGATGCGAAGAAGGTGAAAATCGAGCCGGTGGAGCATCACCTGGCCCACGCCTCAAGCGCCTACCACTGCTCGGGATTCAAGGAAAAGACCGCAATCCTCGGCATCGATGGCAAGGGTGAGTACGCCACCACCTTCTTCGGCTGGGGTGAGAACGGCAAGATCCACAAGATCAAGGAATTCTTCGATCCGGATTCCCTGGGCGGCCTGTATGGCGCAATCACCGAGTATCTCGGCTTCGAGATGCTCGATGGCGAATTCAAGGTCATGGGCATGGCGCCCTACGGCGACGCCGCCAAGTACGACTTCTCGCGTCTGGCCAAGTTCGAGAATGGCGAGCTGATCATCAACACCGACTACGCCAACGTCATCGGTTTCCGCCGCTACAAGGAAAACGGCAAGGGCTATTACTTCTCGCCCAAGCTGATCGAGTGGCTGGGTCCGAAGCGCCAGGGCGACATCGCCGATGACCCCTACATCCACTACGCCGCCAGCATGCAGGCACTGTTCGAGAAGCTGGCGCTGGAGATGATGGATTACTACCTAGGCGACATCATCCGCCAGACCGGCAAGATCGCCTTCGCCGGTGGTTGCGCGCTGAACGTCAAGCTGAACCAGAAGATCATCGCCCGTCCGGAGGTGAAGGAGCTGTTCGTCCAGCCCGCGTCCGGCGATGCCGGTACCTCGGTGGGCGCCGCTGCCTACGTCTCGGTCAAGCGCGGCGTGCCGGTCGAGAAGATGGAACACGTCTACCTCGGCCCATCCTTCAGCAACGAAGACGTCATCGCCGCCTGCGCAAAGCATCCGCAGAAACCAGTGTTCAAGCGCATCGAGAACACGCCGCAGCGCATCGCGAAGATCATGGTCGACGGCAACCCTGTCGCCTGGTTCCAGGGCCGCATGGAGTTCGGCCCGCGCGCCCTCGGCGGCCGTTCCATCATCGGTTGCCCGAGTGCGGTCGGCGTGGCCGACCGCATCAACGAGCAGATCAAGTTCCGTGAGCGCTGGCGCCCCTTCTGCCCGTCGATGCTGGACACCGTTGCGCCGCAGATGCTCAAGGTCGATCACCCGTCGCCCTTCATGACCTTCACCTTCGAAGTCAACGAAGAGTGGAAGACCCGCGTGGCCGAAGTGGTGCATGAGGATGGCACGTCCCGTGCCCAGGTCCTGGAACGTCGCCACAATCCCCGCTGGTATGACCTGATGAAGGAACTGGAAGTCCTTACCGGAAACGGCGTGTCCCTGAACACTTCGCTCAACCGTCGCGGCGAGCCGATGATCTGCTCGCCCACCGATGCGCTGAACATGTTCTACGGTTCGGACCTGCAGTACCTGATCATGGAAGACATCCTCGTCGTCAAGGAAGGCAAGGACTGGTATGACAATGTCGGCTAAGCCGCTGCTTAGCGTTGTCATCCCTACCTACAACTACGCGGGCGTGCTTCCGCGTGCCGTGGAGTCGGTGCTGGCCCAGGCCACCCCGGAGGTCGAACTCTGGGTCGTGGACGATGGCTCCACCGACGACACCCCGGCAGTCTTCACCGCCCTGAGCCTGCGCTACGGCGCCGCCTTCCAGGGCGTGCGCCAGGCCAACGCGGGGCCTTCCACAGCCCGCAACAACGGCGTGCAACTGGCCCAGGGACGCTACGTCCTGCTCCTCGACGCCGATGATGAATTGGCCCCCGGTGTCCTTCCGGGGCTTTGCGAGCGTCTGCGCCGCGAACCCGACGTCGGCCTCTGGCTGGCCGGCCATGTTGCCGTCCAGCCCGATGGTCGCGAGCGGGAGCACCCTGCCGACACCGTTCCCGGTGAGCCCGCGCAGCGACTCAAGGACTACCTGCTGGATAAGAAGATCGCCCTCGGCCACGGCTCCTGCGTGTTCCTCCGCGAGCTGCTGCTGGAACGGCCCTATCCCGAACACTTGCGCCACAGCGAGGACATTCCGGTCTTTGCCTATTGCCTGACGCAACGGCAAGTGGTGGTCCTCGACCTGATGCTGGCTCGCATCCACAAGCATCCCGGCAGCCTGCGCCACAACGCCGAAGCCGCTCGGAAGGTCGGCCTGGCTCTGGTGGACGAAGTCTTCCGCAAGCTCCCGCCCGGTCTGCAGTCGATCAAGCCCGCTTATCGCGCCCAGCGCTGCCTGTCGCTGTTCCGGACCTGCCTGCTGGCCGGCGACCAGAACGGTGCGCGCGAGTACTACCGCGAAGCGCTGCGCACGGATTGGCGTGTGCTGTTCAAACTGTCGTACAGCCGCAAGGCCCTGCGCCTCTGGCTGAAATCCAAGAAGAACCCGGTATGAGCCAGCGCCGTATCAAGGTTCTGCAACTGCAGAACTACTACAACGTCAATGCCTCCGATCTGGCCGAGCAGATCATCCAGGCCCTGCCGAGCGACCGCTACGAGGTCACTACCGCTTTCTTGCGAGGCCGTCCCGGTCCGGGCGAGCCGGTGAGCAAGGCTGAGCGCTCGATCTACTTCGGCTACAGCAAGTCAGCTGTCAGCGGCCTGCGCCTGCGTGCCCTCTGGGCCCTCTACCGGCATTGCCGATCCGAAGGTTATGACGCGGTGATCACTCATCGCTTCAAGCCGGTGAACATGCTGATGTTGCTCAATCGCTGGCTGGGCATTCGTGCGTGCGTCGGCGTTGCCCATGGTTTCGGTGAGTACGACCGTTCCTTCCGCTGCTGGGTGGCCCGCCAACTGATGACGCCAGCCTGGCGGCTCGTTGGGGTTTCTCGTGCGGTGCGCGATTACCTGATTAATGCTGGCGCGGGATTCACACCTGCCAATACCCGGCAGATCAATAATGCCATCGACATTTCCCGAGCCGAGAGCCTGCAACATCCGCGCGAAATGGCGCGCGAAATGCTTGGGCTGCCGGCAGATGCCTTCGTGTTCGGTGCAATTGGCCGCCTGGTGCCCGTGAAGGGACACATCCACCTGCTACGAGCGTTCGCCGAGATCAAGGCTGAATATCCCAATGCTCTGCTTGCGATCATCGGCGAGGGACGTGCGCGACCTGAGCTGGAGGCCGCAGTTGCCGAACTCGGCCTGCAAGACCGGGCACTGCTGCTGGGAGCCAAGGACGACGCGCTGCAATACGTGCGAGCCTTCGATGCTTTCGTCATGCCCTCCCTGAGCGAGGGATTGCCGCTGGCCCTGCTGGAGGGCATGAGCGGCCACTTGCCCGTTATCGGCTCGGACATTCCCAGTCTCAAGCCGATCCTGGAAGACTGTGGCGGTCGTATCGCTCCCGCCGGGCAGCACGTCGAACTTGCCGGGCATTTGCGCGACGTGCTGGCGTTGTCCGCGCAAGAGCGCGCCGCTGAAGGCGAACGCGCTTACCGGTATCTGTGCCGAGCCCATTCAATCGAAGATTTCCGCCGCCAGTACCGTGATCTACTGGTGGAGTTACTGGAAGGTAAGCGCAATGAGTGAATCGAAGGATCTGCCGCTGGTCAGCGTGATCATTTCCTCTTACAACCATGCCGACTACATCGTGGCCGCCATCGAAAGCGTCCTTGCCCAGACCTACCCAAATGTAGAGCTGCTGGTGGTGGACGACGGTTCCCGTGATGGCAGCGTCGAGCGCATTCGCCGGTTGCAGGAGGTTCACGGTTTCGATTTCGTGGCGCAGGCGAATCAGGGGCTTGCCCGCACTCTGAACGAGACCATCGCGCGCTCGAAGGGAAGCTTGATCGCACCTTTCGGGTCCGATGACATCATGCTGCCGGAGCGTTTGGCGATCCAGGTCGCTTACATGGAGGGTAAGCCGGAAGTAGGCATCTGCGCCGGCAACATCCAGCAAATCGATGCTGAAGGAAATCCCTTGTCCAAGCGGGACCGGGAGCGGCCGTTCCGCCGCCTCGACTTCGATGATGTCTTCACGTCCGCGAAGGATGGTGCCCCCGCCCCCACATTGTTGTTCAGGCGTGAAGCGCTGGAGGCGGTAGGTGGTTTCGACACCAGTATTCGCCTGGAGGATTTGCTGGTGGCGCTGAACATAACCCACGCGGGCTATTTCATCGATGTGCTTCCGGACGTACTGGCCAAGTACCGCGTACATGGCGCCAACACGTACAAGAACCGGAGCTTCATGATCGAGACGGTCATGCAGACCTACGCGCGATTCGCCGACCATCCTGCCTACCCGGAGGTCTGTGCGAACTTCATCAATTCGATGCTGCTCAAGTGCGCGCGCGACGACAAGCCGCTTGCGCGCGAATTGCTGCGCCAGCTTCCGCTGCGTCGCTGGAACGCCAAGACACTGCGAGCCTTGGGGCGATTGCTGCTCGGTTAGGGCAGGTTCAGGGTTGGATGCGGGAAAGGTCGCGGTCGAAGCGGGCCGCAGCGCTTTTTCCGCAGGTGGTGGAGTAGCCCCTTATCCACGCCGCACGATGCAGTTGCAGCAGCCAGTTGCTGTCTTCCTTGTAGCGCAGAATGTGCTGCAGGTTGCGTCGCCGCTTCCAGGGGGCAAGTGGGCGGTTCTCGATCTTCATATCCGAGAGATCGATCAGACCGAGTTCACCTTCCGGCAGCTTCAGCACATTGCCCAGATGCAGTGACCGGAAGTAGACACCCAGCTGGTGGAGCTGGCCGAGAAAGGCGCCGAATTGTTCCACATCCTTTTCCCGCGCTGAATCGTCGAGCGTGCGCCAGCGGTTGCGCAGCGTGTCTCCCGGTAGTGGTCGGTACTGGACGGCATTGAGCTTGCGGCCAGGAATCAGCATCAGCTCCTCGATCATCGGTGCGGCGATGCCGAGCTCTCGCAGTCGCTCCGCATTGCGGGCGAAGCGTCGGGCGGGTGGCGACCAGAGGGCAGAAGAGAGCAAGCGCTTGCGCCGGTAGAGCTTGAGGAAATCGCCATTCGAGAGGCGTGCCACCTTCAGGCCAAGACCATCTTCTTCAATGATATGGGCGCCGAGCAGCAGGGAGTCGAGCTGTGCTTCGCTCAGGATCTTCATTGCTTTTCCAGGGCTCGTTGGCTGATGGACAGTGCGGCGACCAGCGAGAGCGGAATCCAGATCAGGAACCAGCTCTCGTTGGGACGCGAGAGGAAGCTGCTGCCCTCGGTAAGGCCGGCGGCGAGTCCATAGATGACCAGGGCCGAAGCAATCTTGAAACCACCGTGCTGGCGTTGGCTGAAGCAGCGCCAGAGGCCGCAGCCGTACATCACCACCCAGAATAGAAGCCCGACAAGCCCCAGTTCGAGCATTACGGCGATCTCAACATTGTGCGGGTCGCTCATGCTCAGGCCGAGGCCCTCGGCATGGAAGGTGAAGCGACTGTCATAGCCGTAGCCAAGCCAGAGATGTTGTGCTGCCTGACCGAGCGCATTACTCCAGAGCTGCGGGCGGAAGGAGACCCCGCGCTGCAGTAGTAGATCTGGAAGTGTCAGGAAGCTCACCAAGGCAAGGACGCTTCCTGCAGCCATGAGATAGACGCTTCGGCGCGGTGCCATAATGAGCATCCAGATGCTCATTATGGCAAGCGCCATCAGCGGTGTGCGGGAGCCAGTTGCCATCAGGGCCGCCAGTAGTGGCAGGCATAGAAGTACCGAGATCCAGTCGCGACGGACGTCCCGCGTCAGCCACACGGCAATCCAGTAGGCGCAGAACATGCCGAATACGTGCGACGTCAGCAGTGAATTGCGCAGTGCTCCAACGCCAATTAGACGCCAGTCCGGTGGTGGGGCCGTGGCGTAGATGACCAAGTTGACTAGCGCGGCCAGTGATGCAACCGCGGCCCCCACTTTCAGTGCCTTGAGAAGCAGCTCTTGATCTTCCAGGGCAATCAACGTGCAGCCTGCAAAGAGCATGAATACGTACAGCGGGCGTTTGCCAAGCCCGCCGCGCTCAACGTCAGTTCCCGACCAGCTCAGGCTTAGCAGGAGCCAAGCGGCAAAGAGCAGGAAGGCAATCAGCATCGGCTCACGAGCCAGGGTACCCAGCTTGCGCGGGCGGTGGATGAGAGCCAGCAGCGCAGGGACGGCGACCATGCCGTAAAACACCTTGGTGTAGAGGCTGCCATTGGGCAACCAGAACAGCCCGGTGAGCAGTGCCAGGTATCCCAGCACGAGCCAGCGATTGATGATGAAGTGAGAGATCGAAGGCGCTGAAAGCCTGGGGAACATAGGAATGGACTGCACTGTGTGAACCGATGCTTCACGGCAAAAGGCCGGCATTTTAGCATCCGCGAATAGGGGTGGGTTCCTCTGTGATAAGCTTTGCAACCTTTCGACAAAGTCGACGCGTGAGCGCATGTCCGATCAGCACCCTGAAGCCTCCCGGCCCTCCAGCCTCAAGATTTACCTCCGTTTGCTGGGCTATGTTCGTCCTTACACCGGGATGTTCCTGGTCAGCATCATCGGCTACATCATCTTCGCTTCGACCCAGCCGATGCTGGCGGGCATCCTCAAGTATTTCGTGGATGGCCTGAGCAATCCGAATGCCGTCCTGTTCCCTGACGTTGCCTACCTCCGCGACCTGAAACTGCTGCAGGCGGTGCCGCTGCTGATCATCCTCATCGCCGCCTGGCAGGGGCTCGGTTCGTACCTGGGCAACTACTTCCTTGCCAGAGTTTCTCTCGGCCTGGTGCATGACCTGCGTCTTGCCCTGTTCAATAGCCTGCTGGCCTTGCCGAACCGCTATTTCGACAGCCACAACTCCGGGCACCTGATCTCGCGCATCACTTTCAACGTGACCATGGTCACCGGCGCGGCCACCGATGCGATCAAGGTGGTTATCCGCGAAGGCCTGACCGTGGTCTTCCTGTTCGGTTACCTGCTGTGGATGAACTGGAAGCTGACGCTTGTGATGGTTGCCATCCTGCCGCTTATCGCCCTGATGGTGAGCAGCGCCAGCAAGAAATTCCGCAAGCAGAGCAAGAAGATCCAAGTGGCCATGGGGGATGTCACCCATGTGGCTTCCGAAACCATCCAGGGCTACCGGGTGGTGCGCAGTTTCGGTGGCGAGGCTTACGAGTCCGGCCGGTTCAGGACCGCCAGCGAGGACAATACCCGCAAGCAGCTCAGAATGACCAAGACCTCGGCTGTCTATACCCCGATGCTGCAGCTGGTGATCTACACCGCGATGGCTGCGCTCATGTTCCTCGTGCTCTTCCTGCGCGGTGATGCCAGCGCTGGTGACCTGGTGGCTTACATCACTGCTGCCGGCCTGTTGCCGAAACCGATCCGCCAGCTTTCCGAGGTCAGCTCCACTGTGCAGCGCGGCGTCGCCGGTGCGGAAAGCATCTTCGAGCAACTGGATGAAGAGACTGAGGTGGACCGCGGCTCCGTCGAACGGGAGCGCGTCAGCGGCCGTCTGGAAGTACGCAATCTCAGCTTCCAGTACCCCGGCACCGACAAACCGGTGCTGCAGGACATCAGCTTCGAGGCCCAGCCGGGCCAGATGGTCGCCCTGGTAGGGCGTTCCGGCAGCGGCAAGTCCACGCTGGCCAACCTGATTCCGCGCTTCTACCACCACGAGCAGGGGCAGATCCTGTTGGATGGCGTGGACATCGAGGAATATCGCCTTCGCAATCTGCGTCGACATATCGCCCTGGTGACACAGCAGGTAACGCTGTTCAACGACTCGGTGGCCAACAACATCGCCTATGGCGATCTTGCCGGCGCGCCGCGCGAGGACGTCGAGCGGGCCGCTGAGGCCGCCTACGCCAAGGAGTTCGTCGACAAGCTTCCCCAGGGCTTCGACACAGAAGTCGGGGAAAACGGTGTGCTGTTGTCCGGTGGCCAGCGCCAGCGTCTGGCGATTGCACGGGCTCTGCTGAAGAACGCTCCAGTGCTGGTGCTGGATGAAGCCACCTCGGCCCTCGACACCGAGTCCGAGCGGCACATCCAGGCCGCCCTGGACCGCGTGATGGACGGCCGCACTACGCTGGTCATCGCCCACCGGTTGTCCACCATCGAAAAGGCGGACCTGATCCTGGTCATGGATCAGGGACGCATCGTCGAGCGTGGCAACCACGCGGAACTGCTGGCGATGAACGGCTACTATGCCCGGCTCCATGCCAATCAGTTCGCCGAAGAGGCTCAGCCGGAAGCGAGCTGGGCCGCGAGCGGGGGATAGCCATCACCCCCGCGCCCCTCAAGCGGTTCCGATGCTCCCGGGTAGGTCAGGCCAACTGACCTGCTATGGTATGATCCGCGCCGATTTTGACGTCCGGAGACTCCATGAAACTGTCCATGCCCCGATTCGATCAGGCCCCCGTTCTGGTGGTGGGCGACGTCATGCTTGACCGGTACTGGCATGGCGGCACCTCGCGCATCTCCCCCGAGGCCCCGGTTCCCGTGGTCAAGGTAGAGCAGATCGAGGATCGTCCCGGCGGCGCCGCGAACGTTGCGCTGAACATCGCGGCACTTGGCGCCCCTGCCATGCTGGTGGGTATCACCGGCGCCGACGAAGCGGCAGACAGCCTGAGCGACAGCCTCAACGCTGCAGGCGTGGACGTGCATTTCCAGCGCCTTGCCGAGCAGCCGACCATCGTCAAACTGCGCGTCATGAGCCGTCACCAGCAACTGCTGCGCATGGACTTCGAAGAAGCCTTCGGTACCGACACCGAGGCGCTGGCGGCACAAGTCGAGCGCTTGCTGCCCCAGGCCAGGGTCCTGGTGCTGTCCGACTATGGAAAGGGCGCACTGAAGAACCACCAGGTGCTGATCCAGGCCGCACGCCAACGCGGCGTGCCGGTACTGGCGGACCCGAAGGGAAAGGACTTCAGCATTTACCGTGGTGCGAGCCTGATCACCCCGAATCTCAATGAGTTCGAAGCCATCGTCGGCGGCTGTGCCGATGAGGCGGAGCTGGTCGCCAAGGGCGCGGCGCTGATGCAGGAACTGGAGCTGGGAGCCTTGCTGGTCACACGTGGCGAGCATGGCATGACCCTGCTGCGTCCTGGTCATTCCGCGTTGCACCTGCCGGCCCGCGCCCGCGAAGTGTTCGATGTCACCGGCGCCGGCGACACCGTGATATCCACCCTGGCCGCCGCCCTGGCCGCGGGCGAAGAACTGCCGCAGGCCGTGGCGCTCGCCAACCTCGCCGCAGGCATCGTTGTCGGCAAACTGGGCACCGCCGCCATCAGTGCTCCGGAATTGCGCCGTGCTGTGCAGCGCGAGCAGGGTTCCGAACGTGGTGTGCTGAGCCTGGACCAGTTGCTGCTGGCCATCGAGGATGCCCGCGCCCACGGCGAGAAGATCGTCTTCACCAACGGCTGCTTCGACATCCTCCATGCCGGCCACGTGACCTACCTGGAACAGGCCCGCGCGCAAGGCGATCGCCTGGTGCTGGCGGTCAATGGCGATGCGTCGGTCAGCCGCCTCAAGGGGCCGGGCCGTCCGATCAACAGTGTCGAGCGCCGCATGGCTGTGCTGGCTGGCCTGGGCGCGGTGGATTGGGTCGTCAGCTTCCCCGAGGACACCCCGGAGCGCCTGCTCGGCCAGGTCAAGCCAGATGTCCTGGTGAAGGGTGGCGACTACGGCATCGACCAGGTGGTAGGTGCCGATATCGTGCGCGCCTACGGTGGAGAGGTGAGGGTGCTCGGTTTGGTGGAAAACAGCTCCACCACAGCGATCGTCGAGAAAATCCGCAGCAAGTGATCCCGTCCGACTGGCAACTCTGCCAGTCACAGATGTCGGCCCGGTCATAGGCGTCCGGGTCGATGCCGAACATCATCCCGGCATCCTCATCCTGCATGGAGTGCGATGCCGATGTTCCCCAACGCACAGGGCCGCGCGCTGGCTTTGCTCAATCGCGTAGCCCAGTCCCATTGGCCTGACCGCCTCAAGCTGCGCAAGACCCTGGAGAAGCTCCTCTACGGTGGTGCCCGTGTCGGCTTCAATCTCGCTGCCCGGCGATCCCGCCAGCAGTCGCACTCGGTCCGCGCGGGTGAGCTGTTCGATCTCTCCCTCTCCGACGAACAGCGGATGCTGGTGGAGATGCTGGAGGCCTTTGCCCAGGAAACCCTGCGTCCGGCGGCCCACGAAGCGGACGCCCGGGGTGCGGTGCCGGCCGGACTACTCAATCAGGCCCATGCGCTCGGGTTGGTGCATTACGGTGTCGGTGAGGGGCTGGGCGGTATGGCAGGCGAGGGCGCCATCCTTACCAATGCATTGATGGCTGAGGCGCTGTCCAAGGGCGACTTGAGCCTGGCGGCCGCTCTGCTGGTACCGCTGTCAGCCGCCAATTGCATCCGTCGCTGGGCTTCACCTGAGCAGCAGGCGGCCTGGTTACCGGCTTTCCTCGATGGGCGGTCTGTGCCGCGCATGGCCATCGCCGTAAACGAACCGACGGTCCTGTTCGACCCCCACAAGCTGTCCACCCGCGCCCAGCGCAAGAGAGATCATTACCTGCTGAACGGTGAGAAATGCCTGGTGCTCGACGGGCTGGACGCCAGTCGCATCATCGTCGCCGCCAACACCGACAACGGGACCGCACTGTTCCTGATTGATGCCGGCAGCAAGGGGCTGGAGTTGCGGCCGGAACCTGCAATGGGTCTGAGGAGCTGCGGCACTGCCCGCGTTCGCTTGAAGGGCGTGCAAGTCCCGCTTGAGCGTCGTCTGGCTGCCGTCGACTTCGACTACCAGGCGTTTCTCGACCTTGGCCACTTGGCCTGGTGTGCCCTTGCCCTGGGAACTGCCCAGGCTGTGCTGGACTACGTGATCGGCTATTGCAACGAACGGATGGCCTTCGGTGAACCCATTAGCCATCGCCAGGGCGTGGCGTTCATGGTCGCGGACATTGCCGTCGAACTGGACGCCATGCGCCTGATGGTCTGGCGCGCTTGCGCCCGTGCCGATCGGGTAGAAGCATTCCAGCGCGAATCCTACCTGGCGCGCCTGCTATGCGCCGAAAAGGCCATGAAGATCGGCACCGATGCCGTGCAATTGCTCGGTGGCCATGGTTTCACCCAGGAACACCCGGCCGAGCGCTGGTACCGCGACCTGCGCGCCATCGCCGTGATGAGCGGCGGCCTGCATTTGTGAGGAAGGCAGCATGAACCTGGAAATCCCGAAGAAATTCCGTGGCCTGAGCCTTCAGGCCCATCAGGTAGCGGCACAGTACTTTCGCCCGTTGTCACGCAAGTACGACAAGGCTGAGCATGCCTATCCTCGCGAGCTGGATCTGCTGGCGGCAATGCTCGATGGCATGAACGCCGGTTCGCCGGAAGCCATCGGGGCAGGCTCTGCCAGCAAACGTGGCGCAGGAACGCAGGAGGGGGTGCGCAATAGTGGCAACTTCTCCGCGCTTCTGGGGGTGATGGAGCTGTGCTGGGGCGATGTCGGCCTGCTTCTGGCCATGCCGCGCCAAGGGCTGGGAAACGCCGCCATCGCTGCGGTCGCCAATGAGGAACAGCTTAAGCGCTTCCGGGGAGCCTGGGCGGCCATGGCCATTACCGAGCCTGGTTGCGGCTCGGACTCGGCCGCCATTCGCACCACCGCGGTAAAGGACGGCGACCACTACGTGCTGAACGGCGAGAAAATCTTCGTCACCTCCGGCGGGCGCGCCGATGCGGTGGTGGTATGGGCCACGCTGGACCGCAACCTGGGACGTGCGGCGATCAAGTCCTTCGTGGTGGAGAAGGGCACGCCCGGTATGAAGGTGACGCGCCTGGAGAAAAAGCTCGGCATCAAGGCTTCCGACACTGCCTCCATCAGCTTCGACGACTGCCGTGTTCCCGCGGCCAATCTCCTCGGCAATGCCGAGATTGATGTCCAGAAAGGCTTCGCTGGGGTGATGGCGACCTTCGATAACACACGTCCGCTGGTGGCTGGAATGGCAGTGGGCGTTGCCAAGGCCGCGCTCGATCGAACCCGTGAGTTGCTGGCCAAGGCCGGTTGCCGGTTCGACTATACAAAACCGCTACTCGCCGCCAGCCATGCAGAAGCCACGCTCTATCGCCTGGAGGCCGAGTGGGAGGCGGCGCGGTTGCTGGCCCTGAAAGCTGCCTGGATGGCGGACAACCGGCTGCCGAACTCCAAGGAGGCCTCCATCGCCAAGGCCAAGGCCGGGCGAGTGGCCAATGAGGTCACGCTCAAGTGCGTGGAGCTGGTCGGAGCCCTGGGGTATGGCGAGGACGAGTTGCTGGAGAAATGGGCGAGGGATTCGAAGATCCTCGATATCTTCGAAGGCACCCAGCAGATCCAGTTGCTGATCGTCGCCCGACGGCTATTGGGCAAAACCTCCAGCGAACTGAAGTGATGGCGCGAAGCGGGCGAGCCTAGTGTGGACGGGGTGCCTAGAGCGCCCCGGTGGTCAGCAGGCGATCTTCTTTCCCAGCGGTCGGGCCGTCCCGACCCGCGCCAGCCAGTCGCGCCAGCGCACGCGCTCCTCGTGCACCAGCCAGCCATCCTGTTCGGCAAAGCTCTCCGACAACCAGATGCCACGGGTACTGGCGGCTTTGAACTCACCGTTGCGTAGAGTCAGCAAGTCACCGGTCGGCAGACCCTGGTGCAGCGGTAGCAAGTAGATGTCGGGCCGGCGCCGCTCGAGGCTCGCCACCAGTTGACTACCTTGCAGCACTTCGTCCACATGGAAGAGGCTGATCTGGTGGCTGTCCCGTGGCAGGTCCAGGCGCAGGTCGTAGACCAGCTGCAGCGAGGCCGTTGGCAGGTGCACGTAGGCTTCGGGCCGCTCCAGCAGGATCAGCTTGCCGTTGCGTACCGGACGGGCGGCGCCGGAAAGTGGGCTGAGGCGGAAGTGATTGGCATCGCGGTAGCGCAGCTCACGCTGGTAGGGCGTTGGCAGCCAGGTATCGGCGAAACGTCCCCCCAGCCATCCCTCCGGGGTTTCGATCAGGCATTCCTCGGCCACTTCCTGGATGGCGGTGAGGAGCGGCAGGTTCAGCTCATGGGCCGGTACATACCCGGAAATCAGCTTCAGCACGGTGTCGCCGCGATCCTGCCGGCGCTGACGCACCAGCAGCCAGTAATCGCGGCCCTGCAGGTTCAGGGTGAGCCGCACCGAAACGCCAAGGTTCGCCAGCTCCACCGCGAAGCGCTGGTTGTCATTCACCTTCACCGGACGACGACGCTCGAGCATCTGGGTGAAGTTCAATGGCCGGCCAAGACTCTGATAGCTGAGGGCATCAGCGCTGGCTTCGACATGCAGCGGTAGGGTCTTGAACGCGCTGGGGTCCTTGCGTGCGAGGATTCGCGGCATGTCGGCTCCTTCTGGCAGGGGTCGGCTAGTGGCTTGGCAGGGCTCGTTTAGTGGCGATGGGCTCCGATAACGGCAGCGGCCGTCGCGACATTATGGGACAGATGCAGCGGATTGATGGTCCCGATTATCGCGCCGGTCACCCCGGAATGACCGAAGATCAGTTCGAAGCTGGCACGTACTGGGTCCACCCCGGCGTCGAGGCAGGCATGGCCGCTGGCGAGGCCCTTCTTGATCAGGATGCCCTTGTTCTGTTGCAGGGCGAAGTCCAGTACCGGCTTCTCGCCCTGCTCGTTCAGGTTGTAGGTGACCATGGCGCAATCGCCTCGCTCCAGGGCGAGGAGCCCGCCGTCCACAGTCTTGCCGGACAGGCCGAAGGCGCGGATCTTGCCGGCCTGCTTGAGCTCGGCGAGGGTTTCGTACACACCGCTGTCGCGCAGGATGGCCACGTCATTGCCGTCCGAGTGCACCAGCACCAGATCGATGAAGTCAGTTTCCAGGCGCTTCAGGCTGCGCTCGACGGAAAAACGCGTGTGTTCGGGGCTGAAGTCGAAACGGGAAACGCCAGCCTCGAACTCTTCACCTACCTTGCTGACGATCACCCAATCCTGACGCTGCCCGCGCAGCAGTGGGCCGAGGCGTTCCTCGCTGCGGCCGTAGGCCGGGGCAGTGTCGATCAGGTTGATGCCCAGGTCGCGGGCCAGCGCCAGAAGCTGGCGAGCTTCGGCATCGTCGGGGATGGTGAAGCCGTTGGGGTACTTCACGCCCTGGTCGCGGCCCAGCTTCACGGTGCCCAGCCCCAGGGGGGAAACCATCAGGCCGGTGCTGCCCAGGGGACGATGGAGGTTGTGCAGGCTGCTCATCCCAGCAATTCCTCCCAAACGGGTTGCGCCACAGGTGGGCGGGGCAGGGCCGGCAGCGCTGGATTGGCGGCCGGGCGCAGGCCGTCGCGCTCGAAGGCGGCCAGTACGCGGTCGGCGAAGTCGGGCGCCAGGGCCAGTTTGGTCGGCCAGCCCACCAGCAGGTGGCCCTGTTCGCTGAGGAACGCGTTGTCCGGACGTACCAGGCCGCTCTGGGCCGGCTCGGCGCGATCCACCCGCAGAGTTGCCCACTGGGCGGCGGACAGGTCGATCCAGGGCAGCAGCTGGCGCAGTTCCTGTTCGGCGGCGGCAATCTGTTCGGCTTCGTTGCGGGCAACACCTTCGGCCTCGGCGAGGTCGCCGCCGAGGTACCAGACCCATTGGCCGTCGGCGGCCGGGTGGCTGGTGACGGTGATGCGCGGCTTCGGTCCGCCACCCAGGCAATGGGCATAGAGCGGCTTCAGGCTGGGGGCCTTGACCATCACCATGTGCAGCGGTCGGCGCTGCATGGCCGGCTGGCTCTGGCCCAGGGTTTCGAGCAGCGCCTGATTGCCGGCGCCGGCGCTGAGCACGATGCGTTGCGCGCGGACTTCACGGCCATCGAGGCGCAGGCCGGTGAGTTGGCCGTCTTCGAGCAGGGGCTCGACCTCACGGGCGGCCAGGAGGCCATCGCCGGCCAGTTCCGCGAGGCGATTGATCAGGCTCGGCACGTCCAGCACCAGTTCGGCCAGGCGATAGACTTTGCCCTTGAATTTGGGGTGCTGCAACGCAGGAGGGAGTTCGCTGCCCTTCACCTGATCGACCCGGCCGCGTACCGCCTTGCTGGCGAAGAAGCTGGTCAGGTTGCCTGCCAGGGTGCCGGGGGACCAGAGGTAGTGGGCATCGGAGAGCAGACGCACGCTGCGCAGATCCAGTTCGCCGTTACCGGCCAGGGCCTCGCGCCAGCGGCGGGGCATGTCGGCGATGGCTTCGGAGGCACCGGTCAGAGCACCGTGCAGGGCGTACTTGGCGCCACCGTGGATGATTCCCTGGGACTTGACGCTCTGTTCGCCGCCAAGGCTGGCCTTTTCTACCAGTAGCGTGGCGAAGCCCTGCTGGCGCAGACGGGCGTTGAGCCAGAGGCCGGCGATGCCGCCGCCGAGGATGAGCACATCAGTGGAAAGGGATTCGGCCATGGGTCGCAGGCGCCTCGAAAAAAACAGGGGCGCAGTATAGCGCCCCTGTTCGTGAAGCTGCGGGAAGAGGCGATTCAGTGCCCCGTGCTGTTGGAGAACAGCTGGATCACCACCACGCCGGATACGATCAGGCCCATGCCCAGCACGGCTGGGGTGTCCAGTTTCTGCTGATAGAGCACCAGCGCGGCGACGCTCACCAGCACGATGCCGAGACCGGCCCAGATGGCGTAGGCGATGCCCACGGGAATACTGCGCACCACCAGGGTCAGCATCCAGAAGGCGATGGCATAGCCGCCGATCACCAGGATCAGGGGCAGTGGTTTGTTGAAGCCATCGATGGCCTTCATAGAGGTAGTGGCGATCACTTCGGCGGCAATGGCGATAGCGAGATAGATGTAGCCGGTCATGGTCGGACCTCCTGTGCGATGGGCGGATTCTAGACTTCCGGATGATGGGATAAAGTCATTACCTATCTGGTTGGAAGATAGGTTGATGGTCATGCAATGGAATCTTGAGCAGATCCGCCTGTTCGTCGGGGTTGCCGAAGGCCAGTCCTTTTCTGCCGTAGCGCGAAAGCTGCGGCGCGCCCAGTCTGCCGTCAGTAGCGGTATCGCCGCGCTGGAGGATGATCTTGGTGTGCAGCTATTCGAACGCAGCAGCGGCCGCCAGCCACGTTTGACGGCGGCGGGCGTTGCCTTGCTGGAGGAGGCACGCGAAGTGCTGCGCCAATGCCAGCGACTGGAAGGCAAGGCGCAGGGGTTGGCCAAGGGTGAGGAAGCCCGCCTGCGATTGGCCCAGGACGAGGCGATGCCCTATCAACCTGTCCTGGCCAGCCTGGAGGCGCTGGGCACGGCGTTCCCTCTGCTGGAGGTGCAGCTGGCTGCCAGTGCGCAAGGCGAAGTGGCGCGAAAGCTGCTGGAGCGACGTGCCGACCTCGGCCTGCTGTTCCACCACGAGCAAATGCCCGATGCGCTGGAGCGCCAGCGGCTCGGCACCATCGAGATGGTCACGGTCTGCGGCGCCGGCCACCCCCTGGCCAACAGGAATTATGCCGAGCGCAGCGAACTGGCGCGGCACCGACAGATCCTCATGTCGCCGCAGGACAGCCACTATCCTGGCGGCGAGCAGATTGGCCCGCAGGTCTGGCGTGCTGACAGCTTCTACGTGATGGCTGAACTGTTGATGCGTGGGCTGGGCTGGGCCTGGTTGCCGCGCCATGTGGCCCAGTATCCGGCCTACCAGGGACAACTGGTGGAGCTGCGCAGTGACTGGACGCCGCCATCGTTGGTGGTGGAGCTGGTTTGCCGTCGCGACGAGGCACTGGGGCCGGCGGCGCTCTGGCTGGCCGATAGCCTGGCGGAACACCTGCAAGCCATGGGTTAGTGCGATCGTCGGCGAGTCACGCTAAGCTCCGCGCCCATGAATCGCACCCTCTATACCCTGCTGTTCCATCTCGGTCTGCCTCTGGTAGCCGTGCGCCTGGCCTGGCGCGCCTGGCGTGCGCCGGCTTATGCGCGGCGCATCGGCGAACGCTTCGCTTTCGGTCTGCCTGTGGTCAAGCCAGGCGGCATCTGGGTCCATGCCGTGTCGGTGGGCGAGAGCATTGCCGCCGCCCCCATGGTCCGCGCCCTGCTGGAGCGCCACCCGGACCTGCCCGTCACTATCACCTGCATGACGCCCACCGGCTCCGAGCGCATTCGCGCGCTGTTCGGCGACAAAGTGCAGCATTGTTACCTGCCTTATGACTTGCCCTGGGCGGCTGCCCGTTTCCTTGACAAGGTGCGGCCGAAGCTGGCGGTGATCATGGAGACCGAACTCTGGCCGAACCATATTCACCAGTGCGCCCGTCGCGGCATCCCGGTGGTGCTGGCCAATGCGCGGCTGTCTGAGCGTTCGGCTCGTGGCTATGCGCGATTCGCCAAACTGACAGCGCCCATGTTGGCCGAGCTGAGCTGGATTGCCGTGCAGACCGAGGCTGAAGCCGAGCGCTTCCGCACTCTGGGTGCGCGCCCCGACTGTGTGGGCGTGACCGGCTCGATCAAGTTCGACCTTCGCATCGACCCGGCGCTGCTCCAGCGCGCCGCGGAACTGCGCCGCCAGTGGGGCGCCGAGTCGCGGCCAGTCTGGATTGCCGCGAGCACCCATGCCGGGGAAGACGAAATCGTCCTGGCCGCTCACAAGGCCCTCTTGAAGCAACGGCCAGACGCGCTGCTGATCCTGGTACCGCGCCATCCGGAGCGCTTCGGTTCGGTGTTCGAGCTGAGTCGTCGCGAAGGGCTGGCAAGCGTGCGCAGATCCACCGGCGCACCCGTTGCCGCAACAGACGCCGTGCTGGTCGGCGACACCATGGGCGAGTTGCTGTTCCTTTATGCGTTGGCCGATATCGCCTTCGTTGGTGGCAGCCTCGTGCCCAATGGCGGTCACAACCTGCTGGAGCCGGCAGCCTTGGGCAAGCCGGTGCTCAGCGGCCCGCATCTGTTCAACTTCCTCGAAATCGCCGCGCAGTTGCGTGATGCCGGGGCACTGGCCGAAGTGGCTGACGCCGAACAGTTGGCGGCGCAGGTGGAGGGGCTCTGGGCCGATTCCAGTCGTGCCGGGGCCATGCGCGAAGCGGGACTGGGTGTGCTCAAGGCCAACCAGGGCGCGCTGGAGCGGCTGTTGGGTGGGATTGCGCGGCTGCTGTGATCCCGTAGGGCTTGAAGGGCAGACCTTCGGCCTGCTTGGCGAATGAATTCGCCCCTACAGGAAAAGCCCCTGACTGGCGGTGCTATTCAGAATGTCGGCGGGGTGATGACCCAAAGGATCAGCGCATCCTTCTCGCCGGGATTGCCATAGCGGTGCGGTTCCTGGCTGGAGAAGCTGAAGCTGTCGCCTTCCTGCAGACGGAAGTGCCGCTCGCCGACCCAAAGCTCGAATTCGCCGCTGAGCACATAGCCGGCTTCTTCACCCTCGTGGCTGTAACTCTCTTCGCTGTAGGAGCCGGGCGGGAAGCGCGAATGGAGCATTTCCAATTGGCGCAGGGGCTGCGGGCTGAGCAGCTCGTCGGTGATGCCGTCTTCGTAGTGAAGGCTGGTTCGGGCGTTGCGCCGCACGACGTACCCGCGATCGGCTTCTGAGGTGGGCGCTTCGCTGGCGAAGAACCATTGGATCGTGACGCCCAGGCTGCGAGCGATATTGAACAGCGCTGGAATCGAGGGATAGGCCAGGTTGCGTTCCAACTGGCTGATGTAGCCGGCCGTGAGCTTGCTCTGTTCGGCCAGCTCACTGAGGGTCAGGCCCCGACGTTTGCGCAGCGCGCGGATGCGCGTGCCGAGGAACTGGCTCTCGGCGTTGGCGTTCGGCGATGGCAGGCTGGGGCTCATGGTTCCCTCCATGGGACAGAATCGCGGCATTGTATTGCAGCCGCGATCACCGGCGACACTCAGATGCTCCAAGCCAACTTCAGCCCCTCGTAAATAGCCTCTTCCGCCGTGCGTGGCGCCAGGCAGTCGCCGATTCGGTGAAACTCCACCAGTCCTTCCAGCTCACTGCCCAGGTCGTCCACCGGCTGGTGGCCCTGGCAGAGCACGAGGGTGTCGACATCCTCGAACAGCATTGGCTCGCCACAGGCGGAATGCGTCATGTACACGGTGTTGTCGTCGCAGCCGTAGAGGCGCGCATAGGTGGTGATTGGAATGCCCATCTTGTGAAGCTCTCCGGCCATCTGATCGCGCACGTAAAGGGGCAGACTCTCGCCGCAGTGGGTGCCGCTCACCGCCAGGCGCACCTGATGGCCATTGCGTGCCAGGCGTTCGGCGATGCCGGGTGCGACCCAGTCGCCGCGCCAATCGGTGACCAGCACTGAACGGCCAAGTTGTACCTCTTCGCGCAGCACCTGCCAGGCATCTACCACCTGCAACTCGCCGCCTCGCTCGAAGGGAGGCCAGTAGGGCTTTGCCCCGGTGGCGAGCACCACCAGGTCAGGACGCTCGCGTTCCACCAGGGCACGGTCGACGCGGACGTTGCGTTGCACCTGCACGCCGGCCAGTTCCATCTCCCGTTGCAGGTTGGTGGCCGCACCACCGAATTCCGCGCGTCGAGGCAGCAACTGAGCCAGCAGCACCTGTCCGCCGAGTTGGTTGCCAGCCTCGAAGAGGGCCACCTCATGGCCACGCTGGGCAGCCACGGCGGCGGCCTTCATGCCTGCCGGCCCACCGCCCACGACCATCACGCGCTTGCGCACAGTGGCAGGGCTCGGTGTTCCGTAGGTCAGTTCACGACCGGTTTCCGGGTGCTGGATGCAGGAGATGGGATAGCCACGGTGGAAGTGGCCGATGCAGGCCTGGTTGCAGGCAATGCAGGCACGCACATCGTCACTACGGCCGTTGGCCGCCTTGTTCGGCATCTGCGGATCGCAGATCAGTGCGCGGGTCATGCCACAGACATCGGCCTGGCCGCGGGCGAGGATGGTTTCGGCTTCCTGGGGCTGGTTGATCCGCCCGGTGACGAAGAGCGGGATGTCCAGGCGTGTCTTGAAGGTCCAGGCGGTGGAGGCCAGGTACGCAGCTTCGATGGCCATGGGTGGCACGATATGGATGGCGCCGCCGATGGAGGCGGACGTGCCCGCCACCAGGTGCAGGTAGTCGAGTTGTCCTTGCAGGGCGAGCGCGGCGGAAAGGGATTCGTCTTCGGTCAGGCCTTCCGGGTCGCGTTCGTCGGCGGAGATGCGCATCCCGACGATGAAGTCGTCCGGGCAGTTGGCGCGCACGGCTTGTATCACTTCGCGGACGAAGCGCAGGCGGGCGTCCAGATCGCCGTTGTAACCGTCCTCCCGGCGGTTCACTCGTGGATTGAGAAACTGTGCGGGCAGGTAGCCGTGACTGGCGACAATCTCTACGCCGTCCAGGCCGGCTGCACACAGTCGACGGGCGGCGGCGCCGTAGCCGGCGACTATTTCATCGATCATCGACTGGCCCAGGGCTCGTGGCATCACTCGGAAACGCTCGTTGGGCGAGGCCGAGGCGGACCAAGCCACTGTCAGCAGGCCATCGCTGGACTCCATGATTTCCCGGCCCGGATGGAAGATTTGGGAGAGCACCACCGTGCCTTCCGCATGGCAGGCGTCGGCCAGGCGCCGATAGCCTGCGATGCAGGCGTCGTCGGTGGCCATAAGCACATGGGAGGTGTAGCGCGCGCTGTCATGTACTCCGGCCACCTGCAGGACGATCAGACCGACCCCGCCCTTGGCGCGAGCGCGGTGGTAGGCGAAAAGCTGGTCGTTGACCAGGTTGTCGGCGGGCATCGAGGTGTCGTGCCCACTGGACATGATCCGGTTCTTCAGGCGTTTGCCGCGGATTTCCAGGGGCTCGAACAGGTGCGGGAAGGTGGCGCTGGACATGGAGGCTCCTGAGGCCTGGCGGCCCTGCTTGTTCTTGTGGAGTCATGAAAATTTACCTTAAGTAAAAAATCAACTTGTTTTTTTACTTTGCTCTGACTTAGCTTCGAATCGGCCCGAGCCGGGCAGGCTTCACGACAACAACAAGAGGAGAAGCACCATGTGGCAGTCTTTCGTCCCTCACCTGGGCAACGAATCGCACCCCTGTTCCGTTCCTGGTTCCAGTCATGCGGCCCGCCTGCTGGCCGGATTGGCGCTCGCTTGCAGCCTGGGGAACGCCCAGGCGGATGACAGCATGGTGGTGGTGGGCTACGGCGGAGCAGGGCAGAAGGCCCTGAGCGACGCTTTCTTCAAACCGTTCGCCAAGGCCAGCGGAGCGCCGCTGACGGAGAGCGAGTACAACGGCGAGATGGCCCGCATCAAGGTCATGGCCGATACCGGCAGTGCCGATTGGGACCTGGTGGAGATCGAGGCGCCTGATCTGGTGCGTGGATGCGAGGAAGGCATGTTCGAGCGCCTGGACTGGCAGCGCATAGGTGGCGCCGACCAGTTGATCGCCGATGCGGCCCAGGAATGCGGTTCGGCCACTATGGTCTGGAGCGTGGCGCTCGCCTATGACGCCGGCAAACTGGCCGAAGCGCCGAAGTCCTGGGCGGATTTCTGGGATGTGCAACGCTTCCCGGGCAAGCGCGGGCTGCGCAAGCGTGCCGTGTACAACCTGGAGTTCGCGCTGCTGGCTGATGGCGTCAAGCGCGAGGATGTCTACAAGGTGCTGGGAACACCGGCAGGCGTGGAAAGGGCATTTGCCAAGCTGGACCAGCTCAAACCTTACATCCAGTGGTGGGAAGCGGGCGCGCAGCCCGTGCAATGGCTGGCTGCCGGCGACGTGACCATGACCTCGGTCTACAGCGGGCGTATCGCCGCGGCACACCAGGACGGCAACAATTTCGCGGTGGTGTGGCCGGATAGCCTCTATGGCATGGATTACTGGGCGATCATCAAGGGCTCGAAACACGTCGAGCGCGCCCACCAGCTGATCGCCTTCATCAACAAGGCCGACAACCAGGCCGACTATGTCAAACGGATTCCCTACGGCCCGGTCAACCAGCAGACCTTCGATCGCCTGGATCCGGCACTGACCGGCTGGCTACCCAGTGCGCCACAGAACATGGCGCAGGCCCTGCCCATGAATGTGGAGTTCTGGACTGACCACGGCGAGGATCTTGAGCAGCGCTTCAATGCTTGGGCGGCAAAGTAGGAGCGAGTTCATTCGCCAAGCAGGCCGACGGCCTGTTTGGATCAGGGCATCGCGAATTGAATCGCTCTCACAAACCTTTTCACAAACCAACGAAAAAGCCCGGCATGAATGCCGGGCTTTTTGCGTCTGCAGCGGAACTCAGTATTCCGGGTCGCCTTTCA
Source organism: Pseudomonas sp. DY-1 (assembly GCF_003626975.1). Classification (NCBI taxonomy): domain Bacteria; kingdom Pseudomonadati; phylum Pseudomonadota; class Gammaproteobacteria; order Pseudomonadales; family Pseudomonadaceae; genus Pseudomonas; species Pseudomonas sp. DY-1. The sequence continues at coordinate 4,757,551 of NZ_CP032616.1, forward strand.
GGCTGGCTTCTGCTGCCTTGGCCAGATCCGGCGGGAGGAAGTCCTTGTCCGGATCGTAGTCGGGCTTGAGGAATGCGGCCAGGGCTTCCAGGTCGCCCGGGCTCAGGGTGCCGGCGGCTTGTTTCAGGCGGAGGTTGTCGAGGATGTAGTCATAGCGCGCGTTGTTGTAGTCGCGCACCGAGCTGTACAGCTGGCGCTGGGCGTCGAGCACGTCGACGATGTTGCGAGTACCCACCTGGTAGCCGATCTCGGTGGCTTCCAGGGCGCTCTGGTTGGAGATGATCGACTGCTTGCGTGCCTTCACCTGCTCCACGTCGGTGTTCACCGCGCGGTGGAAGTTGCGGGTGTTCTGCACCACGTTACGGCGCAGACTTTCACGCTGCTGCTCGGTCTGGTTCAGACGCTGGTAGGACTCGCGTACTTGCGAGCTGGTCAGGCCACCGCTGTAGATCGGGATGTTCAGCTGCAGGCCAATGCTGCGTTGCTCCACATCGCTGCCGAAGGTCTGGGTGTTGCCGGTGGTGTTGCTGAAACCGAGGCTGTCGTTGTCGCCCTTCTGGTAGCTGGCTACAGCGTCCAGGGTCGGTGCGTGGCCGGCCTTGCGCTGGCGCAGGGTTTCTTCAGCAGCGTCGACGGCGTAGTTGGCGGCCTGCAGGTTGAGGTTCTGCTGCGCGGCGGTGTCGACCCACGCCTTTGCGTCGTTGGGTGCGGGCACCACGACCGGAAGGGTATGACGAATGCCCTCGATGGAGGGGTACTCGCGGTTGGTCAGGGTCACCAGGGCCTGGAAAGCGTCGTCGACGTTTCGCTCGGCGATGAGCCGGTTGGCGCGGGAGGTGTCATAACCGGCCTGGGCTTCCAGCACATCGGTCTTGTCCGACAGACCCACATCGAAGCGCTCGTTGGCCTGGTCGAGCTGGCGCTTGAACGCCGCTTCCTCGGCCTTGGTCGAAGCCAGGTTGTCCTGGGCACGCAGTACGGCGAAGTAGGTTTCCGCAGTCTGCAGGATCAGGTTCTGCTGGGTCGCGGAGAAGTCCAGGGCGGCCTGCTCGGTGGTGGACTCCGCTGCCTTCAGCTGGAACCAGCGGTCGGCACGGAAAATCGGTTGGCTCAAGGTCGCCTGGTAGGCGATGCCGCTGCGCGAAAAGGTGCTGGATGGTTCGTCCAGTTTGGTCCGGGTGTCGTTGGCCGTGGCGCCGCCGTTAATCTGCGGCAGCAGGCCGGAGCGAGCCTGGGGTACGGCCTCGCGCTGCGCCTCGTAGTTGGCGCGGGAGGCGGCGAGATCGGCGTTGTTGTCGACGGCGTCCTTGTAGACGGTCACGAGGTCCGTCTTGGCTGACAGGGGGGCATCTACGGCCCAGGCAGTTCCGGCAAAGGCGGAAGCCACGGCGATGGCCAGCGAGAGTCTGCGCAGCATGATCAATCCTGGATTCTGAGGTGTCGGGCAAGGCTACGGGGCCGCTGGGAGCGGGTCAAGACGCCCCAGCGGCGGCCTCAGTGTAGTTTGCGACAAGCTATGTTGCCTGCCTGCAACAATCCCTTTCTGTTGAGTTACTTGCGTCATTTCTCGACGCGCTGGTCACGTTATTCTGACCACTGGGTTGGTTTTCTTGGGGAAGCTTGTTTAGACTGCGCGGGTTCTTGTCGGGGTGCCTCGAATCGGAGGCTGAGATCGGAGAGTTCCGGATCCCGTTGAACCTGATCAGGTTAAAGCCTGCGTAGGGAACAAGATGTGCCTTCCCAGTCCGAACTCCGGAAGGCCCCTCTCGGCACCAGTCCCGGTGCACTCTCTTTCAGGTTCGCTCCGACATCACCCCAGGAGCCAGCCGATGACCGCAAAACAACAAAAGAACCTGAGCGAGAGCGCCCAGGTCGACCAGCAATCCATCCAGCCTTTCCCCCGTTCGCAGAAAGTCTATGTGCAGGGCTCCCGCCCGGACATCCGCGTGCCCATGCGCGAAATCAGCCTGGATGTGACTCCCACCGCTTTCGGCGGCGAGATCAATGCCCCGGTCACTGTCTATGACACGTCCGGCCCCTACACCGACCCAAGCGTCAGCATCGATGTGCGCAAGGGGCTGGCCGACGTGCGTTCCCCCTGGATCGAAGACCGCAACGACACCGAGCGCCTGCCGGGCCTGACCTCCGAGTTCGGCCAGCGTCGCCTGGCTGATGCCGAACTGTCGGCCATGCGCTTTGCCCATGTGCGCAACCCGCGCCGTGCCAAGGCTGGTCGCAACGTCACGCAGATGCACTACGCGAAGCAGGGCATCATCACGCCTGAGATGGAATACGTCGCCATCCGCGAGAACATGAAACTGGCCGAGGCGCGCGCCGCCGGTCTGCTGAAGGAGCAGCATCCGGGCCAGAGCTTCGGTGCCAGCATTCCGAAGGAAATCACCCCGGAGTTCGTCCGCGAGGAAATCGCCCGCGGCCGCGCCATCATCCCGGCCAACATCAACCATGTGGAGCTGGAGCCGATGATCATCGGCCGCAACTTCCTGGTGAAGATCAACGGCAATATCGGCAACTCGGCCCTGGGTTCCTCCATCGAGGAAGAAGTGGCCAAGCTGACCTGGGGTATCCGCTGGGGTTCGGACACCGTGATGGACCTGTCCACCGGCAAGCACATTCATGAAACCCGCGAGTGGATCATCCGCAACTCGCCGGTACCCATCGGCACCGTACCGGTCTACCAGGCCCTGGAGAAGGTCGGTGGCATCGCCGAAGACCTGAACTGGGAGCTGTTCCGCGACACCCTGATCGAGCAGGCCGAACAGGGCGTGGACTATTTCACCATCCATGCCGGCGTACTCCTGCGCTACGTGCCGCTGACCGCCAAGCGCGTGACCGGCATTGTCTCGCGCGGCGGTTCGATCATGGCCAAGTGGTGCCTGGCTCACCACAAGGAGAATTTCCTCTACACCCACTTCGAGGAAATCTGCGAAATCATGAAGGCCTACGACGTCAGCTTCTCGCTGGGCGACGGCCTGCGTCCGGGCTCCATCGCCGATGCCAACGACGCCGCGCAGTTCGGTGAGCTGGAAACCCTCGGCGAGCTGACCAAGATCGCCTGGAAGCACGATGTGCAGACCATGATCGAGGGCCCTGGCCACGTGCCGATGCACCTGATCAAGGAGAACATGGACAAGCAGCTGGAATGCTGCGACGAGGCCCCGTTCTACACCCTCGGCCCGCTGACCACCGACATCGCCCCTGGCTACGACCACATCACCTCCGGCATCGGCGCCGCGATGATCGGCTGGTTCGGCTGCGCCATGCTCTGCTACGTGACTCCGAAGGAGCACCTGGGCCTGCCGAACAAGGATGACGTGAAGACCGGCATCATCACCTACAAGATCGCGGCCCATGCGGCCGACCTTGCCAAGGGCCACCCCGGCGCGCAGATCCGCGACAACGCCCTCTCCAAGGCGCGCTTCGAGTTCCGCTGGGAGGACCAGTTCAACCTCGGCCTGGACCCGGACACCGCGCGTGCCTTCCACGACGAGACCCTGCCGAAGGATTCGGCCAAGGTTGCGCACTTCTGCTCCATGTGCGGGCCGAAGTTCTGCTCGATGAAGATCACCCAGGAAGTGCGCGACTACGCCAAGGAAAACGGCCTGACCGACGAACAGAAGGCCATCGAGGCCGGCTTCGCCGAGCAGTCCGGGCGTTTCAAGGACGAAGGCTCGGTGATCTACAAGCAAGTGTGAGCGTCAGCTCCGGAACGATGAACAGGTATTGATCTGTCATCCCCACGGCGAAAGCCGGGCTTCGGGCCCGGCTTTCCGGTTTGTGGCCAATTCATAACTACAGTCCATCAGGGCAACTGCCAACGTGAACACCCCGACCAGCTACTCGCCGTCCATCCCGGTCGCCTTCGACCAGCGCGTTCTCGGCACGCGCGACCTGTTTTCCCTCTGGTTCTCCCTCGGCCTCGGCCTGATGGTGCTGCAGACCGGCGCCCTGCTGGCGCCCGGCCTCGGTACCAGCGACGCGTTGCTAGCCATTTTCCTCGGCACTGGAGTCGGCGTACTGCTGCTCGGGGCGGCAGCGATGATTGGCAGCGACACCGGCCTTGCCTCCATGGCGTCGATGAAGCTCAGCCTCGGCTCGGCTGGCGCGACCTTGCCGGCCTTCCTCAACCTGCTGCAACTCGTGGGCTGGGGTGCCTTCGAGATCATCGTGATGCGCGATGCGGCCAGTCTGCTGATCATGCGGGGCCTGGGCGAGGACAGCCTGTGGGCTTCACCGACCCTCTGGACCCTGGTGTTCGGCGCCTTGGTCACTCTGCTCGCGGTAGCCGGTCCGCTCGCCTTCGTACGTCGCATCCTGCGCCGTTGGGGCATCTGGCTGCTGCTGGGAGCCTGCATCTGGCTGACCTGGGACCTTATCAAGCGTGCTGATTTCGCGGCCCTGATGGCGCGGGCCGGCGATGGCTCCATGTCTTTCGCACTGGGCTTCGATATCGCCATCGCCATGCCGCTGTCCTGGTTGCCACTGATTGCCGACTACTCGCGCTTCGGCCGTCGTGGTGGCGGTGTATTCGTCGGTTCGGCACTGGGCTTCTTCATCGGTTGCCTGTGGCTGATGGGGCTGGGGGTGGCCTACACCCTGGCGTTCGCCGAGGGTGGCGATGCCAATGCACTGCTGCTGGCCCTGGCCGGCGCGGGCATGGGAATCCCGCTGTTGCTGATTCTGCTGGATGAGTCGGAAAAGGCCTTTGCCGATATCCACTCGGCGGCGGTGTCCAGCGGCATCCTGCTGCCGCTTAAGGTAGAGCAGCTGGCGCTTGCCATCGGCTTGCTCTGCACGCTGATCGCCTGGTTCGCGCCGCTGGCCGAGTATCAGAACTTCCTGCTGCTGATCGGCTCGGTGTTTGCGCCGCTGTTCGGTGTGGTGCTGGTTGATCACTTCATTCTGCGCCGCCGCCGCGCCGAGCTGGCGCCGCGCGTTGCATTGCGCTGGGACACGCTGCTGGCCTGGGGTTGCGGCGTAGTGATCTATCACCTGTTGGCCAATCGTTGGCCGGAGCTGGGTGCAACCCTGCCGGCGCTGTTGGCCGCTGGCGGGTTGCAAATGCTGCTGGGACGCTTCAGCCGCGTCCGGGGAAATACTGGGGCTTCAGTATTCCGTTGAGCTGCGGGTAGGGGATGCGAATCTCCGGGTGCCCGCTGGAGTAAGGCGCGATGCTGTACACGTCGTACTTGAGCAGCATGGCGCCGTAGCCGAGGCCGACGTTGGCGGTGCGCTCGAACGGCCAGGTCTTGATGAAGTCTGGATCCTGGTCGAACTTGTTGGCCGCCAACCAGCGGAGGTGGGCCTCTTCGGCGACCTTCCAAAAGGCGTCTTCCTGGCCTGGAAGCAGCATGTCGCCGAGGCTCAGCGGCTTCTCCAGTTTGCGGTCGTAGTTGATGAAACCGCGGCCAGGCATGCCATGGGCGCCGCCGGTGAACAGGTAGCTGGACAGTTCCACCAACACGAGTTTGTCGTGCTGTTCCAGTACCTTGGCTTGCAGGTAGCTGCTCCAGCCCGGTTCGGCGCTGGCGAGGAAGTCCTTCTCGTAGGATTCGAGCGAAGCCGGAAGCGGCTCGCCGGGGCTGTTCTGGGTCATCTGCAGCAGGCGCTGGTTGATCAGCGAATTGAGCTGCGGCTCATCGGCGAAACTGATGGTGTCGATGTTCACCAGCGGGCAGGTCTCGCCCTGGCAGCCGGGTTTCAGGTGTTCCCAGGCGTGGCGCTGCGGTTCCAGTTTGTCGCTGCCACCGGGTAGCATCTGGCAGGCACTGAGGAGGGCGCCGAGGCTGGCGGCGGCGAGGAGTCTGGCGAGGGGCATCGGCTTCATCTTCAGGGGCAATTCCGGAAAAGTGCAGGCTTCGACTGCCGCTGGGGCCATGAGTTCGCGTATCCCCGGGCAGCCTTTCGCCGCGCATCTTCCCAGTCTGTGCCTCGTCTGCAAAGAGGCTGCAGCCTGTACGACCAAGGCGTAGGATGCGCGAATCAAAGCCTTCCGAAGCAGTGAGACCGTCCCATGACCGAAACCTTCAAACCGGGCCCCGACGCTGTCGAGATGGTCGAACGAGAAACCTGTTTCCAGGGTTTCTACCGCCTGGACCGCCTGAGTCTGCGCCACCGACTGTTCTCCGGCGACATGGGGCCGGTCATCCATCGGGAACTCTTCGTCCGTCATGATGCTGTCTGTGTACTGCCCTATGATCCGCAACGGGATGCCGTGGTGCTGATCGAGCAATTCCGCGTCGGCGCCTTCGGCAAGAGCGAAAGCCCCTGGCTGCTGGAATTGGTGGCGGGGCTGATCGACAAGGACGAGGAGCCGGAAGAGGTCGCCCGTCGGGAAGCCGTCGAAGAAGCCGATCTGCAGTTGACTTCGTTGTGGCCGATCACCACCTACTATCCTTCACCAGGGGGCTCCAACGAGCGCGTGCATCTGTACCTCGGACGTTGCGACAGCAGCGGCGCGGGAGGCGTACACGGGCTGGCGGAGGAGGGCGAAGATATCCGCGTGCATGTACTGTCGCTGGAAGACGCCCTGGCCCTGATGCGTGAAGGGCGGCTGGACAATGCCGCAAGTATGCTGGCCCTGCAGTGGCTGGCGCTGAACCGTACCGAAGTCAGGGGGTTGTGGACGTGAATCTGTTGCGCGATCGCTACCGGGTCGACCTCGTTGGGCTGCAAGCAGCCTGCGAGGCGAACTACGCGCGCCTGATGCGTCTGCTCCCGCAGATGCGCGAGGTTCGTGGTTCCCGACGCGTCGCGCTGAGCCAGGGCGAGCGCCTGCTTGGTGTATTGGCTCTGGAAGTGGTCGAAGCCTGTCCCTATACCACCACGCTGCAGGTGCGCCAGGAGCACAGCCTACCCTGGCTGCCGTCGCCGCAACTGGAAGTGCGCGTCTACCATGACGCGCGCATGGCGGAAGTGGTCGGTGCCGAGAATGCACGGCGATTCCGCAGCGTGTATTCCTATCCAAACGCTGACATGCACCAGCCCGACGAGAAGAGCCAGCTCAATCTCTTCCTCGGCGAGTGGTTGAGCCATTGCCTGGCCTGTGGCCACGAACTGGAACCGGTCGTCCTCTAGTCTCTGGACGAGACTCACCTGTGATCGACAGTCTTTCCTGCAAGGTCCCGCTTTTGTCCGGAAGGCCTGCGACTGGTCGGCCAGGTTGATCCGCAGCCGCTAACTGTGAACCATTCCCGCTTCGCGGGTTTACCCATTGCGCGCGCAACAACCATAATCGGAACACCTTGCCCGAGGAGAAGGCCTTGCCCAATCCATTCCCCCCTGCCGCTGACGAGTCGGTGCTGCTGGTGCAGCTTTCCGACAGCCACCTGTTCGCCGAGGCGGACGGCAAGCTGCTGGGCATGGAGACCCGTGACAGCTTGCGGCGGGTGATCGACCAGGTACTGCAGGAGCAGCCACGCATCGACCTGGTACTGGCCACGGGCGACCTCTCCCAGGACGGCTCGGTCGAGTCCTACGAGGCATTTCGGGATCTGACTGCAAGTATTCCCGCGGCTGCCCGCTGGTTCCCCGGCAACCACGATGAAGTCCCGGTTATGCGCGATGTGTGCGCCGGTACTGCCGAGCTGGAACCCATCGTCGACTTCCCCCACTGGCGCCTGATATTGCTGGACTCCACCATCGCCGGTGCCGTCCCCGGACATTTCCCCGACGAGCAACTGGCGTTCCTGGAAAGCGCCCTGGAAGGTGCCGGCGAGCGCCATGTCCTGGTCAGCTTCCATCATCATCCGGTACCCATCGGTTGCACCTGGATGGACCCGATCGGTGTGCGCAACGCCGACAGCCTGTTCGCCGTCCTGGATCGTTATCCACAGGTGCGGGCGCTGCTCTGGGGCCATGTCCACCAGGAGTTCGACCAGGTCCGCAATGGTGTGCGCTTGCTGGCGTCGCCATCCACTTGTGTGCAGTTCGCGCCAGGCAGCGAGGACTTCTGCGTGGGCAGCGAGGCGCCGGGATACCGCTGGTTGCGCCTGATCCGTGATGGCAGCATCGAAACCGGCGTTTCGCGGGTCATCGGGATCACGTTCGAAGTGGATTACAGCATCAAGGGTTATTGACCTTCGCGCCGTGGCACGGCAAGAAGTACAACTTTCCCTAGATCGCCAGGAAACCGTGTGGCCAGTTCGCAACCCAGCCTTCTCTATATCCACGGCTTCAACAGCTCGCCGTCGTCACTCAAGGCGCGCCAGCTCAGCTCGCTCATGCAGGGCCTCGGCCTGATCGAGCGTCTGCGGGTTCCGGCCCTGCATCATCATCCCCGACTGGCCCTCGGCCAGCTTGAGGCCGCTATCGCCGAACTGGGGCGCCCGGTGCTGGTCGGCAGCTCACTGGGCGGCTACTATGCGACCCACTTGGCCGAGCGCCACGGCCTGAAGGCCGTGCTGATCAACCCCGCGGTCGCCCCGCACCGGTTGTTCGACGGCCAGCTTGGCCCACAGAAGAACTACTACAGCGACGAAACCTGGGAGCTGACGCTGGAGCATGTGATGGCGCTGGCCGAACTGGAAGTGCCACCACCACAGGACCCGGTTCGTTACCAGGTGTGGTTGCAGACGGCCGACGAAACCCTCGACTACCGTCAGGCGGAGCGCTACTACCGCGCCTGTGCCTTGCGTATCGAAGCGGGCGGCGACCACGGTTTCCAGAACTTCCCTGCCCATCTGCCCGCCTTGCTGGCTTTTGCCGGCTTTCCCGCGCAGCTGTGGCGTGACATCGACTTTTCCGACCTCTGACTGAAAGGGAATCCATGGCTACTTACAACGCGGATGCCATCGAAGTCCTCTCCGGCCTCGATCCGGTGCGCAAGCGTCCAGGGATGTACACCGACACCTCCCGACCCAATCACCTGGCCCAGGAAGTCATCGACAACAGCGTGGACGAGGCCCTGGCAGGCCACGCCCGTAGCGTGCAGGTGATCCTCCATGAGGACAACTCGCTGCAGGTCATCGACGACGGCCGCGGCATGCCGGTGGACATCCACCCCGAAGAAGGGGTGCCCGGTGTCGAACTGATCCTCACCAAGCTGCACGCCGGCGGCAAGTTCTCGAACAAGAACTACCAGTTCTCCGGTGGCCTCCATGGCGTGGGCATCTCGGTGGTGAACGCCCTGTCCACGCGCGTCGAAGTGCGCGTCAAGCGCGAGGGCAGCGAATACATGATGACCTTCGCCGATGGCTTCAAGGCCAGCGAGTTGGAAGTCATCGGCAGCGTCGGCAAGCGCAATACTGGCACCAGCGTCCATTTCTGGCCGGATGCCAAGTATTTCGACTCCCACAAGTTCTCCGTCAGCCGCCTCAAGCATGTGCTCAAGGCCAAGGCCGTGCTTTGCCCGGGGCTGTCTGTCACCTTCGAGGACAAGGCCAGCGGCGAGCGCGTGGAATGGCATTTCGAAGATGGCCTGCGTTCTTACCTGGTGGATGCCGTCAGCGAATTCGAGCGACTGCCGAACGAACCTTTCTGCGGCAGCCTGGCCGGTAACAAGGAAGCCGTGGATTGGGCGCTGCTCTGGCTGCCCGAGGGTGGCGACAGCGTTCAGGAAAGCTACGTCAACCTGATCCCGACCGCCCAGGGCGGTACCCATGTCAACGGCCTGCGCCAGGGCCTGCTGGACGCCATGCGCGAGTTCTGCGAGTTCCGCAACCTGCTGCCGCGCGGGGTCAAGCTGGCACCCGAGGACGTCTGGGAGCGCATCGCTTTCGTCCTCTCGATGAAAATGCAGGAGCCGCAGTTCTCCGGCCAGACCAAGGAGCGCCTGTCCTCCCGCGAGGCGGCAGCCTTCGTCTCGGGCGTGGTCAAGGATGCCTTCAGCCTGTGGCTCAACGAGCACCCGGATCTGGGTATGCAGCTGGCGGAACTGGCGATCAGCAATGCCGGCCGCCGACTCAAGGCGGGCAAGAAAGTCGAGCGCAAGAAAATCACCCAGGGGCCGGCGCTACCCGGCAAGCTGGCGGATTGTGCTGGCCAGGACCCGATGCGATCCGAGCTCTTCCTGGTGGAAGGTGACTCAGCCGGCGGTTCGGCGAAGCAGGCACGGGACAAGGAATTCCAGGCGATCATGCCGTTGCGCGGGAAGATCCTGAATACCTGGGAAGTGGACGGCGGCGAAGTGCTGGCCTCCCAGGAAGTGCATGACATCGCAGTCGCCATTGGCGTCGATCCTGGCGCGTCCGACCTCAGCCAGCTGCGCTATGGCAAGGTCTGCATCCTTGCCGACGCCGACTCCGACGGCCTGCACATCGCCACGCTGCTGTGCGCGCTGTTCGTGCGCCACTTCCGCCAGTTGGTAGAAGCCGGACACGTCTATGTGGCGATGCCGCCGCTGTTCCGTATCGACCTGGGCAAGGAAATCTATTACGCCCTGGACGAGGCCGAGCGCGACGGCATTCTCGATCGCCTGGTGGCCGAAAAGAAACGTGGCAAGCCGCAGGTCACCCGATTCAAGGGCCTGGGCGAGATGAACCCGCCGCAGCTGCGCGAAACCACCATGGACCCGAACACTCGTCGCCTCGTCCAGCTGACCCTCGAAGACGCGGAAGGCACGGTGGAGGTCATGGACATGCTGCTTGCGAAGAAACGCGCTGGTGATCGCAAGTCCTGGCTCGAGTCCAAGGGCAACCTGGCCGAGGTCATGGTGTGAGGGGAGTCCTTTTCCTCCTCGGTCTGTTGTCCTGTGCACCGCTCTGGGCCGCCGGCGATCCGGAACAACTGAGGCTGGCCTTCGAGTACCCGGTGGAAGGCATGCCCCAAGGCAACCTCTCCGGGCTGGCCCGCTGCGGTGACGACCTGATGGCGGTTTCCGACCGGGTAGATAGCCAGCTGTACCGGCTCAAACCCATAGGTGGCGTACTCCAGGCCGAGGCCGAGACCTTCCATGCGCCGCCGCCACCGCCGAGCAGCCTGCCCTGGGGCGTGCGTGCGCGTTCCTGGGCCATCAGCATGCTGCGGGGCAACGACCTGGATTTTGAAGGCATCAGCTGCGATGCCGTCGGCAATCGCTACCTGGTGAGCGAGGCCAATGCGGCGGTGCTGCAGCTGCCGGTGGCTGGTGAGCCCAATTGGTTGCTGTTGCCGGACAACCTGGTCCGCCAGGCCCGCGCCAGTGGCATGCTGCTGCACTTCAATGCCCTGCTTGAAGGCATTGCCGTCGATCCCAAGGGCGAGCGCCTCTGGCTTGCCGCCGAGCGCGAGCGGCGGGGGCTGATGGTGGTTCACAAGCAGCAGTCCACCTGGCGTTGCACCGGCGGTTGCGTGATCTTCAGCGAGGCGGGTACTGAGCGTCCGCCAGCGCCCATCGGCAGCGAGCAGCAGATGCCACGGGATTTCTCCGACGTTGCCTTCCATGAAGAGAAACTCTTCACCCTGGAGCGCCTGGCGCATCAGATCTGCCGGCGCAAGCCGAACAATGGCGAAGTCGAGCGTTGCTGGTCCTTTGCCGAGGAAGCACTGGCCGATACCCGTCGATACGGTGTGCCTTTCGGAGTGGCCGAGGGGCTGTGGATAGATGCCGAAGGAGCCTGGGTCGGCCTCGACAACGGTGGCAAGGCCCGCGCCGACGGCGAGCGTCGCCCCATTGTCTGGCGCTTCACCGCGCCCAAGGGCGGCTGGAGCGCGAAATGACCACACAGACGCCGGGCAAACGAGCAGGAAGGGTAATGCTGGTGCTCGCCTGGGGCATCGGCCTGATCCTGGCTACGCGTTATTTCGGTGTCTGGGAGGACCGCCAGCACAATCCCAATCGCGCGCCCGAATCGGTGCATGGCGACGGCTACGTGGAAGTGCGCCTGGCCAGCAGCCGCCAGGGGCACTATCTGCTCGACGGCCGTATCGACGGCCAGGGCGTGACCTTCCTGCTCGATACTGGCGCCACCCAGGTGGCAATACCCGCCCGGCTGGGCGAGCGCCTTGGCCTGAAGCCTGGCGCGGCGGTCACCCTGAGCACCGCCAACGGCCGAGTCACCGGCCACCGCACCCAGCTGCAGGACCTGCGCCTGGGTGACATCCGCCTGACCCAGGTGCCCGCGATCATAGTTCCGGGCATGGACGGCGAAGAGGTGCTGCTTGGTATGAGCGCCCTCAAACAACTCGAATTCACCCAGCGCGACGGCACCCTGGTGCTGCGCCAAGTCACTTCTCCGTGAGGCACGCATGAGCGAATCCCTCGATCTGAGCCTGGAAGGCGTTGAGCGCCGCTCCTTGGCCGACTTCACCGAACAGGCCTACCTCAACTACTCCATGTACGTGATCATGGACCGCGCCCTGCCGCATATTGGCGACGGTCTGAAGCCCGTACAGCGTCGCATCATCTACGCCATGAGCGAGTTGGGCCTGGACGCCGACTCCAAGCACAAGAAGTCGGCGCGTACCGTCGGCGACGTGCTCGGCAAGTTCCACCCCCATGGCGACTCCGCCTGCTACGAGGCCATGGTGCTGATGGCCCAGCCTTTCAGCTACCGCTACACCCTGGTCGACGGCCAGGGCAACTGGGGTGCGCCGGACGATCCCAAGTCATTCGCTGCCATGCGTTACACCGAGGCGCGCCTGTCGCGCTACTCGGAAGTGTTGTTGACCGAGCTGGGCCAGGGCACTGTGGACTGGGTACCGAACTTCGACGGTACCCTGAACGAGCCGGCGACCCTGCCGGCGCGCCTGCCCAACTTGCTGCTGAACGGCACCACCGGCATCGCCGTGGGCATGGCTACCGACGTACCGCCGCACAACCTGCGGGAAGTGGCCGCTGCCTGCGTGCGCCTGCTGGATGAGCCGAACGCCACCGTGGAGCAGCTCTGCGAACACATCCTCGGTCCGGACTTCCCCACCGAAGCCGAAGTCATCACCCCGCGCGCCGAACTGCTGAAGATCTACGAGTCAGGTCGCGGCTCGGTGCGCATGCGTGCCGTATACCGTGTTGAGGACGGCGACATCGTCGTCACCGCTCTGCCGCACCAGGTCTCCGGTTCCAAGGTGCTGGAGCAGATCGCCGGCCAGATGCAGGCCAAGAAGCTGCCGATGGTGGCCGACCTGCGTGACGAATCGGATCACGAGAACCCCACCCGCATCGTCATCATCCCGCGCTCCAATCGCGTGGATGCCGACGAGCTGATGCAGCATCTGTTTGCCACCACCGACCTGGAGTCCAGCTACCGGGTCAACACCAACGTCATCGGTCTGGACGGCAAGCCCCAGGTCAAGGACCTGCGCACCCTGCTCAGCGAATGGCTGACTTACCGAATCGGTACCGTTCGTCGCCGCCTGCAGTTCCGCCTGGACAAGGTAGAGAAGCGCCTGCACCTGTTGGACGGCTTGCTGGTCGCTTTCCTCAACCTGGACGAAGTGATTCACATCATCCGTACCGAGGACCAGCCCAAGCCGGTCCTGATGGCGCGTTTCGAACTCAGCGAAATCCAGGCGGACTACATCCTCGACACTCGTCTGCGTCAGCTAGCGCGCCTCGAGGAGATGAAGATCCGTGGCGAGCAGGACGAGCTGCTTAAGGAACAGAAGAAGCTGCTGGCACTGCTGGGCAGTGATACCAAGCTGAAGAAACTGGTGCGTGACGAGCTGATCAAGGATGCCGAAACCTATGGCGACGACCGTCGTTCGCCGATAGTCGCCCGTGCCGAAGCCCGTGCTTTGTCTGAAACCGAGCTGATGCCCACCGAGCCGGTGACCGTCGTGTTGTCCGAAAAGGGCTGGGTGCGCTGCGCCAAAGGCCACGATATCGATGCAACTGGCCTGTCCTACAAGGCGGGTGATGGCTTCAAGGCGGCAGCGCCCGGTCGCTCGAACCAGTACGCGGTGTTTATCGACTCCACCGGGCGCAGCTACTCGCTGGCGGCCCATTCACTGCCTTCGGCGCGAGGTCAGGGCGAGCCGCTCACCGGTCGTCTGACGCCGCCTCCGGGCGCCAGCTTCGACTGCGTGATGCTCCCAGAGGACGACGCCACCTATGTCATCGCCTCGGATGCCGGCTACGGATTCGTGGTCAAAGGGGCGGACCTGCAGGCCAAGAACAAGGCCGGCAAGGCCCTTCTGAGTCTGCCCAATGGCGCCAAGGTGGTGGCTCCGCGGCCAGTACAGAGTGTCGAGGATGACTGGCTGGCAGCGGTGACTACCGAAGGTCGGCTGCTGCTGTTCAAGGTGGCCGACCTGCCGCAACTGGCCAAGGGTAAGGGCAACAAGATCATTGGTATCCCGGGAGATCGTGTCGCCAGCCGCGAGGAGTACCTGACCGACCTGGCAGTCCTGCCGTCTGGTGCGACCCTGGTCCTGCAGGCCGGCAAACGCACCCTTTCGCTCAAAGCTGACGACCTTGAGCACTACAAGGGTGAGCGCGGACGTCGTGGCAACAAGCTGCCGCGTGGTTTCCAGCGAGTCGATGCGCTGCAGGTGGAACCGCTGGCCTGACGCTGACGGCGGCGAATTGACGTGTTGCTATGGAGTCCTGCGTCACATTGACGGATGATATGTCCCCTCGCCATTCAGTGGTGGTGGCGAGGACGAATGAATTCGACTGCAGGCTGCCCACAAGGCGGCCGTGGGTGAGATTGATGACCGTGCGTTTTCCCCTGGCTTTGATGCTGGTGAGCCTCCTTGGCCTTGCTGGTTGTGTGCATAGCCCCTCCATTCCGATGTTTCAGCTGGACGCGGGCACCCCGGAGGTGCCCTCAAAGAAGGCTGGGATGCAAGTACTGCTCGGCCCGGTAACCGTGGCCGATTACCTTCAGCGCGAAACGCTTCTGCAGCGCCAGCCCGATGGCAGCCTGACCGCGGCGCCGGATGGCCGCTGGGCCGGCAGCCTGGCAGCGGATATCGATCAGGTGCTGCTACGTCAGCTGTCCTGGCGTCTGGATAGCCAGCGCCTGGTGCTGGCGCCCGGCAATCCTGGCTTTACGCCTGAAGTGCAGGTTCTGCTGACCATCAGCCGCCTGGACTCGGGCCCGCAACGCCCGGCTGTGCTGGAGGCCCAATGGCGCCTGCTGGATCGTGCAGGTCAACTGCGTGATAGCCGCCTGGTGCGCCTCGAAGAGGCCCATGCCGGTACCGCTGCCGATCAGGTGCGCGCGCAGAGCAAGTTGCTGCAGCAACTTGCAGAGCAGCTTGCTGCCGCGGTGAAACCCCTTGAAGGCCAGCCGGTTGTCGTCGAGGCGCCGCGCAAGCCCGCAGCCCCAGCGGCCCCGGCCAAGGCCAAGGAACCGCAGCCGCCGAAGATTCCCATGGCGGCGCCAGTGCGCACGGACGTGGAAGTCTTCCGCTTCTGATTTCAGGATCATGAAAAAGCCCGCTGATGCGGGCTTTTTCATGGGCGTTCGCCAGCTTTTTTGCCGTATTTCGTGACCAGACCGCGCACCGCTAAACCACTGATAGCCAGAGCGCCGCAGGGTAACCACACCCAAAGAGCCTCGGATTGCAGTACATCGAGCCCTCGCCGGGAAACGAAGCCAGCGATAAAGGGAGAAACCTCGATGGGGCGCCACGGCAGGAAGTAACGCTCCAGGTCCCACGGCCAGAGCCAGGCGACGCCCAGCCCGCCATCGGTCAATGCATCCAGCAGGCTGTGGCTGAAGGTGGCGAAGAAGATGAACAGTGCTGCCTTGGCTGGCCCGCATTGCAGTCCACGGAAAATGACTGCGGCGAATAGCCCGCAAAGAGAAGCGAACAGCAAGGAATGACTGAAACCGCGATGCCCGAAGGCGTCTGCGTAGGCGATGCCCAACTTGAAGGCCAGCACGTCAGCATCCGGGACGCAGGCGAAGATCAGCCCGGCTATCAGTAGCCGGGGCGGAATGATCCGTCTGCCCAAGGCAAGGCCAACGGCCAGCACGGGCAGGGGATGAGTAATCAGCGTGGTCATGGCCTGTCCTTGGCCGGATCGTCAGTGCCGTGCTGTTTCGTGCATGCGCGCCAACTGGCGCTCCAGCAGCGACGGATAGGGTTCCAGCAGGCGTTCGACGCAGCAGGCGCCTTCCGGGCTGGTGATGGAGCGGATGCGCGCACGCTGACGGACCAGTTCGTCGTCGGCGATGGCGCGCTCCACCAGCAGCAGGTTGCGGCTGTGCTGGCTCAGCGCCAGGGCGTTTTGGGTAGTGTCGTTGAGCAGAAGGTCGCCTTGGCCGAGGCCGGAAAGGTCATCACCCAGGGTTAGACCGAGTTGCAGTTGCAGGGTGATGCCGCTGTCGGCGACTTCGATTTGCAGGGCGTGACCCAGGGCACGCATGAGCTCGCCGCAGCAGAGGGCATGGGTGAGGTAATCCTCGCCGCCGTCCTGGCTGTGGAAAAGCATCAGGCTGCTGCCATCGTTCAGGGTCAGCAACTGACCGTGATAAAGGCGGGCCGCATGGTCGAGGCAGTCACGATAGCGTTGTAGCAGGTCCATCAATCGCGAGCGCGGCAGGCGGCGCAGTTGGTCCTGGGCACCCAGCTGGATGGCCAGGACTGCACTGTGCTGAGGCTCCTGCTGGATGACCGGGGCGGGAGTCGGGGCCGGTTCGGCCAACTCCTCACGCAGGTCGGCGAAGGGATCCTCGTCGTCCGGGGTGAACAGCTTGCTCGGCGTTTCGTCCTCGCCATCGAAGCTGTCATCACGTAGGTCGCGGACCTCGAACTGATCCTCGTCGTTCTGTTCTTCGTCCGGATAGTCTTCGTCTGCTTCGGCGAAGTCCTCTTCAGGGATTGGATCCAGCTCCGGCTCGGGCTCCGGTTTCTCCGGTACTAGGCGGGCTTGCAACTGGCGGGCGAGATCACCGATCTCGTCCTGGCGACCGGCACCTGGGGCAGGGTCGTCGGGGTCGCGCAGCCACACGCGCAGTTGCAGCAGCGGCGTGGAGATATGGCGGCCGAGGCGCAGGCTCAGGGACAGGGTCAACGCCAGCAGGATCAGGCTGAGCAGCCCCATGCTCTGCAGGCTGATGGTCATGGGCTGCTGGAACTGCTCCATGTCCAGGCTCAGACGCAGGTGGCCGGCAATTACTTCCTGAAAGGTGATGGGCGTGGAGTACAGGCCCTCGGTTTCTCCCAGCAGGCCCTGTTTGGGGCGCGAGCCGGCCTCGGCGAGGATGCGGTTATCCACGCTGTAGATGGCCGCGTGGGCAACCAGTGGATTCTTCACCAGGTTACTGAGCAGCACGTTGAGGCTGAGGATGTCGTTGGACACCAACAGCTCTGTGGCAGATGCGGCGGTTTGCGCCGTCAGGCTCTGGCCCAGTGCGTCGGCCTGCTGCTGCATGGCCTGCTTGAACTGCATGCCCATGACCCAGGCGTAGATCACCAGCGCCAGCGCTACCAGGAGCAGGCTATGGCTGGCGATGCGCAAGGCGATCGGCACGCGGCGCTGGCGCAGGGCGTGGAAGATCAGCAGGAAGAAGTTGTCGGGTTTGACAGGCGTGGGCCGGTTCACAGAGCGCGGCTCTTCTCGGACGAAATTGTGGCGCAGTATAGCGAGCGACCCTTGCAGGGCAAAGCGCCGGGCATGCTGCGAGTGCTGCGAAAGTGGGTAGAATGTGCGCCTTTTCATGCGCTGAGTGAGGTGCGCCTTGCGCGAAATAGTCCTGATCAACATCACTGGCGAGGACCGCCCCGGCCTGACCGCGGCCATTACCGGTGCTCTGGCCCAGGGCGGCGTGAATATCCTGGATATCGGCCAGGCGGTGATCCACGACACCCTGTCGTTCGGAATCCTGGTGGAGATTCCGGACAATGCCGGAGCCTCCGCCGTGCTCAAGGATGTACTGTTCACCGCCTACAAGCTGGACCAGCAGGTGCGTTTCACTCCGGTGCCCGAGGCGGATTACCAGCAGTGGGTCGATGGCCAGGGCAAGAGCCGCTACATCGTCACCTTGTTGACCCGCAAGGTAACCGCCGAGCAGCTGCAGCGGGTGAGCTCGATAACTGCCAAGTACGGGCTCAACATCGACCATATCGACCGTCTGTCGGGTCGTATGCCGCTGGATACACCGGCCGATAAGGGCAAGGGCTGCATCGAGTTCTCCGTACGCGGTGAACCGGCGGACCCGGTGGCCCTGCGCGCCGAGTTCCTCAGCGTGGCCCAGGAGCTGAATGTCGACATCGCTTTCCAGCGCGATTCGTTGTTCCGTCGCAACCGCCGCCTGGCAGTGTTCGACATGGATTCGACCCTGATCGAAGCCGAGGTGATCGACGAACTGGCCAAGGCTGCCGGTGTGGGTGATCAAGTGGCCGAGATCACCGAGCGTGCGATGCGTGGCGAACTGGACTTCCGCGCCAGCTTCAAGGAGCGCCTGGGGCTGCTCAAGGGGCTGTCCGAGGATGTACTGGAAGAAATCGGCGCTTCCCTGCGGTTGACCGAAGGGGCGGAAACCCTCTTCGCCGAGCTCAAGCGCCTGGGCTACAAGACTGCGATCCTCTCCGGCGGCTTCAGCTACTTCGCCAAGCAATTGCAAGCAAAGCTGGGCATCGACTACGTATTCGCCAACGAACTTCAGATCGTCGATGGCAAGCTGACCGGCGTGGCCATCGAGCCAATCGTCGACGCGCAGCGCAAGGCCGACCTGCTGCGTGAGCTGGCGCAGAAAGAGGGCCTGCGGCTGGAACAGACCATTGCCGTCGGCGATGGTGCCAACGACCTGCCGATGCTGGGGCTGGCGGGGCTGGGCGTGGCCTTCCGTGCCAAACCACTGGTCAAGCAGTCGGCCAAGCAGGCCATCTCCACCCTTGGCCTCGATGGCATCCTTTATCTGCTCGGCTTCCGCGACCGCGACGGCAAGGACTGACAGTCGAGCTGGAAATGAAAAAGCCGCCTTCGGGCGGCTTCTTCGTGACTGGCGCTTACTCGTCGCCGGATGAGAAGTCGTAGTCCATCGCCTGGCTGGGGCCCTGCAAGTAATAGCCCTGGATGTAGTTGACGCCGGCCTGCCAGAGGGTCGCCAGCACACTGGCGGTTTCGACGAAGGGCACGATGGTCAGCTTGGCCTGGGCGTGCAGGCTGGCCAGCAGGGTCTTGAGGACTTCCTGGTTCTCCGCGCGGCTGAGGTCCTGGGTAAAGGAACCGTCCACCTTCACGAAGTCGATGGCGAGGTGCTTGAGAGTATTGAACGGGTTGAGGGCGCAGCCGAACTGACTGAGTGCTACCTGGCAGTGCAGTTCGGCGAGTCCCTGCGTCAGCGCCTTGGCTTGTTTGAGGTAGGCAATGGCGTCCGGTTCGCTGAACTGGAAAATCAGGGCGTCGGACGGCAGCCGCGCGGCCTTCAGCGCCACGCTGAGCCACGGCAGAAGGGTCTGGTCCTGCAGGCTGGCGCCTGACAGGTGGACGAAGAGCCGAGTGTTGTGGCCCTTGGTGCGGTGTTCGGCAAGCAGCTTGATGGAGTTGAGGATCACCCAGCGGTCGATCTTCTCGGCGAGACCAGCGTCCTTGGCAGCGTCGAGGAAGTCGGCCGGCGGTACTTCCTCACCTTGCGGGCTGAGCAGGCGCAGCAGCACTTCGTAGTGTTCGAAGCTGTCGCCGCGCAGGCTGATGATCGGCTGGAACAGTAGACGGAAGCTGTTGTTCTCCAGAGCCTGCTGGACCATTGCCACCAGGCTGCCCCGGTTGGCCGCCGCAGCGAGTTCATCGGCCGGGTTGTAGAGCTTGAGGCCGTTCTCGTCGCCCATCTCGTCGGCGCAGCGATGGGCGCGATCCACCACGTCCTGGGCTCTGGGCGTGGTTTCGCTTAGACCGGCAACGCCAATGCACAGGCTGAGCTGCACGGTTCGGCTGCTGACGTCGAACAGGTGGATGTCGATCTTCTTCAGCAAGCCCTGCAGCCCTTCGACGGCCTGTTCGGGCGTGATCCCGTGTTGCAGGACACTGAAAACGTCGTCGCCGTAGCGGGCGAGCTGTGCATCGCCGGCGAAGTGGGCACGTAGCAGGTTGGCGAGGTCAGTGAGCAGCAGGTCGACTCCGGCGATGCCGATTTCAGCCAGCAGGCTGGAATAACGAGCAACTCGGATGTACGCGAGACTCGATGGCTGACTGGTCTTGACGGCCCGCTCGGCGGCGATATCGAGCATCTCATTGAAGTGCGAGCGGTTGAACAGACCGGTGACCAGGTCCTGGCTACTGATCTCACGAAGCTTCTCTTCCAGTTCGCTGCTGTCGGTTTCAGCGCGGATCACCACCTGGATACAGGGCTCGCCATCGTAGGTGGCGGGAGAGAAGTTCATGCGTGCCTGGAAGCTCTGCCCATCGACCTTGCAGCCGTTGCAGGTGAGCTCTCCGCTGCCTTCGCCTTCGCGGTAGTTCTTCAGGAAGTCCTTGAATCCTGCCTGGTCAGCGCCGGCGATCAGATCGATCATCGGCATGCCTTCAAGTTCGTCACCGTCGTCGTAGCCGAACATCTCCACGTAGGCGCGGTTGGCATAGATGTGCATGCCGTCGTGCACGTAGGCAATGGCGTCGACCGAACTGTCCAGCAGCAACTGGCAGCGTTTCTCCGCTTCGCGCAGGCTGACTTCGGCGGCTCGACGAGCGCGGCGTTGTTCGAGGTTAGCCAGCTCGCGGTTGGCCACCAGCACCAGCCGCTCATCCTCGCCCTGGGGCAGGGCATCCTGGGCGCCCAGGGCCAGTGCTTCGGTTATGAGGTCGGAGTCGTTGTCCTGCACCAGCTGGATGAAGGGGATGTCCTTGGACTGGCGTCGAATGCTGCCGAGGGCTTCGCCGGGGCTCAGGTGTTCGCTACTTGGCGCGGCTATCAGGAGGTCCCAACTCTGCTGCAGGACCTCATTGAGATCGTCGGCGGAAAGGATGCGATGGACGCGAGTCGCGCGACCGGAGTTGCGGAACAGGCTGACCAGGCGCTCGGCTTCGTTCTGCGAGTCTTCCAGGATCAGCAGACGGATCGTTTTCTTTTCGATGGCCATGGCCTGTGCTTAGCGCCGAACGAGCGCGAATAGGCGACGAATGGTGGTGAGCCGGGAATCTACAGTGACTTCCATAGTGAGTCAAAATCTTCCTCGCCACCCTGTGGCTGGCTTCCCGAACCTGCGGCCGGTTTCCCTTGTGGAGGTGTTGGCTGCTCGAAAGTCCGGTACTCGAATTGGTTGAAACTGCCCGTGCTGGTGAGGCGCCGAGTCAGGATGGCACGGTGCTCATTGCCATGCAGATTGATTTGCACCTTGTTGCCTTCCTGGAAGGGTAGCCGCGGGGTGATCAGTGTGGCGGGACGGGAAATGGCACCGATGGCTGGGAGCAGCAAGGCTCGCAGGTAGTGGCTGTTCTGCTCGCCCTTACGCAGCAGCAGTACGCCACAGGATTGCGCCTGAGGTGCCGCCAGTTCGATGCCCATCTGCGTACCGCCACCGCGTACCTGGCGAATCCAGCGCACGACGGCAATGCTCCAGCCCTGGCCAGGCGCGTCCTGAACGCCAAGCAGCTCGCCGGCCTGCAGCTGGCTGGGTACTTCCTTTGGCCAGCTCAGGCAGTAGCCGCCCGGGCTGTGGTTGACCACGGCGACATTGAATGTTGGATAGCTTTCCGGCGCGGCACTGGCCTGGGGCGCTGGGGTGCCGCTCTCGGTAGCAGGCTTGGTGTACTCGATTTCTTCCAGTGACATGCCCGGCTGCCAGCCCTGGGTAGGCTGCGCATCGAAGGCGTTGGCCCAGACATCTTTCGCGATGGCGTTGCCGGCATCGCCGAACACCGGTTGGCTGATTTCCTGGGTGAGCTTGAGCACTTCGTTGAAGGGGCGGCTACCCGCGAGGAAGAAGTGCAGGGCGCTCATGCCGATGCACAGGGTCAGGCTGCCCTGGCCGGGATTGCGCTGGAAGGTTCTTTCGGAAATGTCGCCCCAGGCCGAACTCACATGCTGCAGGAGGTCGAGGGTCAAGCCTTCGGCCATCGGCAGGCGCGACTGGCCGCGCTGCTCGATCGGCAACTGCAGGTATTCCTTGATGGTGTCCACCAGCGGCAGTGGGTCGAGGCCCAGCAGGATACGCGGCTCGACTTCCTGGAAAAGCGACTTGTAACGAGGTGGGCCGTCGAGCTGTGGCGCCACGGCGAAGAGGCTGGAGGGCAGTTCTGCCGACTGCAGTCGTATCAGGGAACTCCAGGGTTCGAGGATTTCCGCCAAGCGTGCAATACCGTTCTGGCGCATCTGGTTACAGCGGGCGCAGCCCAGAAGCAGCGCCACCAGGTAGGTCTGCTCGACGCTCAGGCCCTCAGTGTGGCGGGCGAGCGGGTCGCGCACGGTCACGCGATGGAGCTGACGGCTTTGAGCCAGCTGGTAGAGCTGGTGCAGTTCCAGCCAGAGGCCTTCGGGGACCGGGCAATAGAGTTGGCTGGAGCGGATCAGGGGCCCGTTGAGGCTGTGCGCTGCGCGTTGCAGGGCGATGGCAAGGAGCTGGGCGCGGTCGCGGTCGCGGGTCGGGCGTGGCGACTCCTGCACGATGATCAGTTTGTAACCGATCGCCAAATGGTTCTGCAGGGCCTGGCAGAGGTTGGCAACCTTGCGCGGACGTTCATCCAGAACGATGGATTGGCCAAGGAAGTGCCGTTCCAGGTGCTGGCAGACGAAATGCACCTCAGGGCGCATCAGTTCCAGCAGTTGCAGGCGGTTCTCAGTCGGAGTGACCAGTTGGTTGAGTTCCACCAGGGCCTGGTAAAGCTGGCGAGCGGTTTCGCCGAGGTTGGCCTTGGGTAGGTGGGAGATCCAGCGTTTCAGCTCACGAGGGGTGGCATCGCAGAAGGACAGGCTCTGTTTGCTAGGCGCTGGTACGCGCAACAGCAGGTGAGGGCTCTGGTGCTCCATCCGGATCGGTTTCTCCGAATTCTCGTACTGGGGATGAGGTTGAATCTCAGCACTCTATCAGCATCTTTACCCGGTCGCAGCCTATCTATGGCAGGGGTGTAGAGGCGTTGGCAGATTCCTGCGGAAGTGTGCCGCTTTCTTGATCCGACCCCGACCGAACACAGCGGTTCGGCCGGGATGAGTACCAGGTCAGGCGCTCTTCGGCGTTGCCAGCAACTGACCCATGCGTACCTGGCTGCCGGGCCAGGCGCTCTCGGCCCAGCGCACCTGGTCCGGACCGAACAGGACGATGGCGGTGGAGCCCAGCTTGAAGCGACCGACTTCGTCACCCTTCTCCAGCGTGATGGGTGCGCGTGTGGCTTCGTCGTAGCTGAAAGTTTTCAGTTCGCGCTTGGGCGGCGTGACCAGACCGGCCCAGGTGGTCTCGATCGAGGCGACGATCATCGCTCCCACCAGCACCACGGCCATGGGGCCGCGCTCAGTGTCGAAGATGCACACGACACGCTCGTTGCGGGCGAACAGTTCGGGCACGTTTTCGGCGGTGCTCTGGTTCACCGAGAACAGGCGGCCAGGCACATAGACCATTTCTCGCAGGGTTCCGCCCAGCGGCGCATGCACACGGTGGTAGTCCTTGGGCGACAGGTACACGGTGGCGAATTCGCCTCCCATGAAGGGTGCTGCGCGATCAGCGTCGCCGCCCAGCAGTTCGAGCACGCTGAAACTGTGGCCTTTTGCCTGGAAGCAGCGGCCGTGCTCGATCGGGCCGATCTGGCTGATGGCGCCGTCGGCCGGGCAGAGGATGGCGCCGGGGCTCTCGTCCAGCGGCCGGGCGCCAGGCTTCAGCGCGCGGGTAAAGAAGTCGTTGAAGTGCTGGTAGGCGGTGAGGTCCTCGACCAGCGCTTCGCCCATGTTCACCTGGTAGCGCTTGGCGAACCAGGCAGTGAAGGCGTTCTTGAACCAGGGCGCGCGGCACTCGGCGATGCAGCCTGCCAGGCGCGAAATCAGGTGATGCGGCAGCAGGTACTGACTGATGATGAAGAGGCGTTCTTTCATTGGTTTTCCTTGATGGGGAGCTTTATAGCTCGACCGGGGTGTCCGGATGGTTGCCCCATTCGGACCACGAGCCGGCATAGCCTTTCACGCGCGGGTAGCCCAGGGCCTTGGCGACCAGATAGGTGAAGCCCGAGCGGTGGTGCGTCTGGCAGTGAGTGATGATTTCCTTGTCCGGGGTGATGCCCAGGGACTGGAGGATCTCGGCCATGTCGGTGCGAATGCGCATGGCGCGAGCAGGGTCCATGCCGGCGGTCCACTCGAAGTTGACCGCGCCGGGGATATGCCCGCCCTTGGCGGCGAGCACCTTGGTGCCGTTGTACTCGCTGGGACCACGAGCGTCCCAGATTGCCAGGTCGGCGGCGCCAAGTCGGCCTTGCAGGTATTCCCGGGTGGCGGTGGGCGCGTCATGCAGGGTCAGGGCGATCGGGCCGCCAGCTGCTGCAGGAACGGTGTCCGATGTTTCACGGCTCTCGGCCAGCCAGGCATGCAGGCCGCCATCCAGGTAGTGGTAGCGGTGGTGGCCGATGACATCCAGCAGCCAGATGAAGCGGCCGGCCCAGCCGCCGCCCTCGTCGTCGTAGACCACGTAGGTGGCATCGGCGCGGTGGCCCAGTTCGCCGAACAGTGCTTCGAGGTCAGCCTTGGCCGGCAGCAGGCCAGGCGCGGGTGGTTGGCCCAGCTGGGTGCGTTTCGGGTCAACGAAACGGGCGCCCGGGATATGGCCTGCGGCATAACGGGCTGCGCTGGTGAGGTCGACCAGGATCAACTCGCCAGCATTCAGCAGGGGAGCCAGTTCGGCGGGCTCGATCACCAGCGGCAGGTTGGAGAAGGCGGACATGTAAGCCTCCATGAATGGACAAAGTGGCAGATTGTATAGGAAAGCCTAGCGGCCGCGGCTGGCGAAGCTGGCGAGGGCGCGCTCGATGCACTGGGCGGTCTTGGCGAAGGCGCGCAGGCTGAGCTCGGCGAAGGGGGCTCCGTTCTGGTCAGCCACCACCAGCATGGCCACCCGGCCGTTCACCGCGATGGAGCGCAACAGCAGATGGTGCCCCGGAAACAGGCTTTTCAGCTGGCCGGGCAGAAGTGCGGAGAATTGCGCCATGTTGTCAGGCCCCAGGCGCAGCTGACCGGGTTGCGCGAGCAAGCGCCGCAGCAACTGGCTCTGGCCGGGGTCCAGCTGTAAGCCGTTGGCCTCTTTTGGCAGTCCCGCTTGCTGCTGGGCAAGTAGACGGCTGTGGTTACGGTCAGCCAACAGCAGCAAGACACGGCGCATGCCGCTGCTTTCCAAGGCGTCCCGGGCGCATGCGGAGAGTTGCACGACATTGGTGAAGGGGCTGGGCTCGCGAAGCAGTTCACCGCAGTACTGGCGCCAGTCTTTCAGGGCCGCGCTGGTGGGGGTTGGTACGGCGGCGGGTTCGCGTCTCAGTCGATGCTCGTTCCAGGGCCAGAGCAGCGCTTCGGCGGGGTGCCAGAGATCGGTGCGTGCATGCAGGCGTCCGCTCTGCGCTGAGTGTTGGTGGACCTGCTGTTGCAGTTCGTCGAGGGGCATCTTCATGAATAGGCCGGTGAGACGCTGCCAGCGCAGGCTGTGCCCGTCGCCCCAGCCAGCATGGGCGGAAATCGCCAGGCCGTTGGCCAGCAGCACGGAGTTGCCCGGCTGGGTCAGCCAACGAGCCAGGGCGGGATTGCCGTCCAGCTGTTGCTGCTGGTGCAGTGGGTGCTCGTTGTCGCGGGCGATGTGCAAGGCCTGAACCAGCAAGCGGCGATCGTCGCTCAGCAGGCGATAGCCCTGGACGATCCAGTCGGGCAGTCTCCAGTGCGTGGCCAGGCCATGGCAGAGGCGGAGCAGTGGCACGCCGAGCAGTTCGCGCTCGACTTTGATGGCCGGCTCGCCTTCGCCCAGCACGCGTCTTTCCCAGATGTCGAAGAGCTCAGGGTGGCTGGCCAGCAACGGCCACAGGGGAGAAAGGAACAGCAGGCTGCACCAGTGGATTTCCTGCCAGAGACGGGCCAGGCGGGCGGCGAACAGGCCGTTCGCCTGCTGGGCGGCATGCTGGCTGATCAGTTGCAGCTGACGCAGACCGTGGGGAATTTCATCCTCAGGTACAGCTGGCAAGCGATTGAGCAGCACTTCCGCACGCTTCAGGCCGAGGCGGCTCAGGGCCACTTCCAGGCTTTCCGCAGGGCTGCTCAGCATACTGCCGCTGGCGTTGGCCTCGCGCAGCAGGCTGAGGGCCAGGGCGGGGCTGTCCTGGGTGAGGTCGGAGATGTCGCGCAGGGAGCGGCGGTTGTCCCCCAGGGCCCGGCGAACTTTCTCATGGGCGGCAGCGGGAACGGGCAGGCGCACCCCGTCGAGGTGCTTGATCCAGCCTTCGAGGCTGCGTGGCATGGGCTTTGCGGTTGACATAGGGGGCCGCCAATCTGGCTTTTCGCCTGAACAGGCTATAGTCTGGCGCATATTTTCCGATAATTAGAAGGGTCTCTTTTCATAACCCTTTCTACTGACTCTTCAAGCTTCCTTCCTATGGCAAAAATCATCGGCATCATCGTCGTATTCGCCAGTGTGCTCGGTGGATACCTCCTGTCACACGGCAAACTCGCCGCACTGATCCAGCCTTTCGAGGTAATGATCATCGGCGGTGCTGCGTTGGGCGCCTTCCTGCAGGCCAACCCTGGCAGCACGACAATGATCGTGTTCAAGAAGTCGCTGAAGATGTTCGGCACGCGCTTCACTCACGGTTTCTACCTCGAGGTGCTGCGCCTGCTCTACGAAATCCTCAACAAGAGCCGTCGCGAGGGGATGATGGCCATCGAGGCCGATATCGAAGACGCGGCCGCCAGTCCGATCTTCAGCAAGTATCCCGGTATCCTCAAGGATGAGCGGATGACTGCCTACATCTGCGACTACCTGCGCATCATGTCCTCCGGCAACATGGCGCCTCATGAGCTGGAAGGCCTGTTCGACATGGAGCTGGCCAGTTTGAAGGAAGAGCTGGAACACCCGGCTCACGCGGTCAACCGCATTGCCGATGGCCTGCCGGGCTTCGGTATCGTAGCGGCGGTACTCGGCATCGTGGTGACCATGGCCATGCTGGGCGAGGCCGAGCAGGCAGCCCTTGGCCAGCACGTGGGCGCGGCGCTGGTAGGTACCTTCCTTGGTATTCTCGCGGCTTACGGCTTCTTCGGACCGCTGGCGGTGTCCCTGGAGCATGACGCTCGCGAGGAATTGAACGTGTTCGAGTCCATCAAGGCCTGCCTGGTCGCCTCGGCCTCCGGCATGCCGCCGTCCCTGGCGGTGGAATTCGGCCGCAAGACCTTGTTCCCGGCTCACCGCCCGAGCTTCAGCGAGCTGGAGCAGGCCGTACGTGGCAGCTGAAGGCTGAGTCATGGAGAACAATCAGCCGATCATCGTCAAGCGCGTCAAGCGCTACGCTGCCGGGCACCACGGCGGCGCATGGAAGATCGCCTTCGCCGACTTCGCCACCGCGATGATGGCCTTCTTCCTGGTGCTATGGCTGATGTCTTCGGCGACTCCGGAACAGAAGAAAGCCATTTCCGGCTACTTCAAGGACCCTATCGGCTTCTCAGAGAGCGCCAGCCCCTATGTCATCGACCTGGGCGGGACGCCGACGCCTGCACCTGATCGCACGCTCAATCCTGAACTGAAGGACGCTCCGGACTCTCAGGAGTCGGCGGTCGACTCCTCCGACAAGGCGCCCGTGGATGCCAGCAAAGTGGAGACCCTTGCCGATCAGATCGAGCGGGAGCGCCTGGAGTTGCTGCTGCAGGAGCTGCAGAACAAGGTCGAAGAGAACCCCGAGCTACGCAAGTTCAAGGACCAGATCCTCTTCGAGATCACCCAGGATGGTCTGCGTATCCAGATCATGGACGCCGCCAACCGGCCCATGTTCGACCTCGGCAGCGCGCGCCTGCAGCCTTATTTCGAAGACATCCTGCTGATCCTCGCCGAGACCATCAAGGCGGTACCGAACAAGATCAGCATCAGCGGCCATACCGACGCCAAGCCCTATGCGGGGGATGGCGAGTTCGGCAACTGGGAGCTTTCCGCCGGTCGCGCCAACGCCGCGCGACGGACCCTGATCGCTGGCGGCTATCCGGAAGAGCAGGTTGCGCGGGTGGTGGGCTATGCCTCGTCGGCGCTGTTCGACCGCAAGGACCCGTTCAACCCGGTCAACCGCCGCATCGACATCATCGTCCTGACCAAGAAGGCCCAGCGCGCCATCGAGGGTGAGCAGGGTGATGCTGCCAAGCCTGAAGAACCGCAGTCGCAGCCCCAGCCGCCAGCCAGCGGAAGCGTCGCGCCGGAGGCACCGGTGAATGATCCGGCAGTGCCCGCCCAACCGCGTGAGCTACGGGAAAAGCTGAACATCTTCGAAAATGGCGTGTTGAAGATGGACGAGCCCAAGGGGCAGTGACCCATCCATGAAGTAAAAAGGCCACGCAATGCGTGGCCTTTTTTGGGGGCGGATGTCTGCCGACTCAGTACTCGTCCCTGGGCAGGCCGGAGAGGATGTGCCGGTAACTGGCCATTCGCTGCGGATGCACGCGGCCATCTTCCAGGGCCTTCAGCAAGGCACAGCCGGGTTCCCGGTCGTGCTTGCAGTCGCGGAAGCGGCAGGTACCAAGCAGCTCGTTGAACTCGATGAAACCAGCCTCGACGTCGCCACGGCTGACATGTCCCAGGCCAAACTCGCGGACGCCGGGGGAGTCGATCAGCTCGCCTCCGCCCGGGAAGTGGAACAGGCGCGCGGTGGTGGTGGTGTGAGTACCCTTGCCTGTGAGTTCGGAGAGCGCGCCGACGCGGGTATCCACGCCCGGCAGCAGGCTGTTGACCAGTGACGACTTGCCTACGCCGGACTGGCCGACGAACACGCTGATGTGCCCATCGAGGCGGGTCATCAAGTCTTCCATGCCGCCGCCTTCGCGAGCCGACACCTCCAGTAGCGGGTAACCCAGTTGGCGATAGACCCCGAGCAGGTCGTCCAGCATGGCGCTGTTTTCATCGTCCACCAGGTCGGCCTTGTTCAGCAGCAGCAGTGGATGGATGCCCGCGTGCTCGGCGGCGATCAGGTAGCGGTCGATCAGGTTGGCGTGCGGATGCGGGAGCGGGGCGAAGACGATGACGATCTGGTCGACGTTGGCCGCCACCGGCTTCAGTACACCACGCATGTCCGGCCGGCAAAGTTCCGAGCGGCGCGGCAGCTGGGCGACGATCACGCCGCTGCCCTGGTTGCCGTGGCGCCAGACGACTCGGTCGCCGGTGACCAGCGTCGGCAGGTTGGCGCGCAGGTGGCAGCGCACCACTTCGCCGGCCTGCTCGCCTTCCAGTGCTTCGACCTCCACCTGGACGCCGAAGTGGGCGATCACCAGGCCTGTCTGCTCGGGGCCAAGGTCGCCACCCTCGAGTTCTTCGAGCGCGCGCGTCTCCCGCTTGGCTGCGCGAGCAGCGCGTTCCTCTTGAACTTTCTCGATGCGCCAGCTCTGCCGGCGGGTAAGTTGGCGTTTGGCCATGGTGGTTCCGCTTGGAAAAAACCGCGCGAGTTTAGCACGCGGCCCGTATCCGCAGGCTCTAAGCTAGAATGCGCGCTTCGCCTTGGAGACCGAATATGCAGAATGCCCTGAACCTGATCTGGATCGATCTGGAAATGACCGGCCTGAACCCTGATACGGACGTCATTATCGAGATGGCCACCATCGTGACTGATAGCGAGCTGAACGTGCTGGCCGAGGGCCCGACCATCGCGATCCATCAGAGCGATGAGATCCTTGCCGGCATGGATGAGTGGAATACCCGCCAGCATGGCCAGAGCGGCCTGACCCAGCGCGTGCGCGAGAGCCGTATCAGCATGGCGGAAGCCGAGGCGCAGACCCTGGCCTTCCTCGATCAGTGGGTGCCCAAGGGTAAATCGCCGATCTGCGGCAACAGCATCTGCCAGGATCGCCGCTTCCTCTATCGTCACATGCCGCAGCTGGAAGCCTACTTCCACTACCGCAACCTGGATGTTTCCACCGTCAAGGAACTGGCCGCGCGCTGGTCGCCAAAGGTGCGTGACGGGGTGAAGAAGAGCAGCAGTCACCTGGCGCTGGATGATATCCGCGACTCGATCGCGGAGCTTCAGCACTACCGCGAGCATTTCTTCAAGATCTGATTCAGGCCGCGCTTGCCTTATGTCGGGCAAGCGCCCACTCCACATGCTCTCGAACCAGTGCCGACGGATACTCGCGGCGCAGGTTCAGCGCCTCCAGCACCGGAATGCTCGAAGGGGCATTGCCCAATCCCACCGCCAAGTTGCGTAGCCAGCGCTCATAGCCGGCGCGGCGCAGTGGCGAACCTTCGGTGCGACTCAGGAACTCTTCCTCGCTCCAGCGGAACAGCTCTGCCAGTTCGGCGTTGTCCAGGCCATGGCGCGGTTGGAAATCGCCTTCGTCGGACGGGCGGGCGAAGCGGTTCCAGGGGCAGACCATCTGGCAATCGTCGCAGCCGAACACCCGATTGCCGATCAGCGGACGCAAGTCTTCAGGAATGCTGCCTTTGTATTCGATGGTCAGGTAAGAGATGCAGCGCCGCGCATCCAGCTGGTATGGGCCTGCGAACGCGGCGGTAGGGCAGATATCCAGGCAGGCTGAACAGCGGCCGCAATGCTCGCTGCCGTGCGGTTCGTCCACCGGAAGGGGCGCGTCGATGAACAGTTCGCCGAGGAAGAAATAGCTGCCGGCCTTGCGGTTGAGCACCAAGGTGTTCTTACCGATCCAGCCCAGGCCGGCCTGCTCGGCAATGGCCTTTTCAAGCACCGGTGCGCTATCGACGAAGGCGCGGTAACTGAGCGGGCCTATGGTCGTCTCGATGCGCTCGGCCAAGTGCTGAAGGCGCTTGCGGATCAGTTTGTGGTAATCACGCCCCAGGGCATAGCGCGACACATAAGCCTTTTCCGGCTGACCCAGCACCTTGGCCATGCGCGTGTCGCCGGGCAGGTAATCCATGCGCAGGGAAATCACGCGCAAGGTACCTGGCACCAGTTCGTCAGGATGCGAACGCATACTGCCGTGGGCGGCCATATAGTCCATCTCGCCGTGGTAGCCAGCGTCCAGCCACCGTCGCAGATGGTTTTCATGTTCGCCGAGTTCCACGCCAGTGATGCCCACCTGCTGGAAGCCCAGTTCTCGGCCCCATTCCTTGATGGATTGAGCGAGAGAGGCGAGATCTTGCGTGGAAAGGGTCATGCTGGGGCGGGAAACCGGTGTAGAGGTGGATATAATTCTGCCAGACCTCGCAGCCGTAACCGAATCCGATGCTCTCTTCTCGCGACGACCTGCCACTTTCACTCCATTGCGCCGCCCAGGTGCGCGATCTCGACGCTCGCCTGATCGAGGCTGGCACCCCGGGTTTCGAGCTGATGCAGCGTGCGGCCCATGCAACTTGGCGCGCCCTGCGCCGGCGCTGGCCGGGGGCGGGCGGCCTCAGCGTGCTGGCCGGGCGCGGCAATAACGCTGGCGATGGATACCTGGTAGCTGCCTTGGCTCTGCGCGCCGGCTGGCGGGTGAAGGTGCTGGCTGTAGGTGCTGCCGATGCGTTGGCTGGTGATGCCGCATTGGCGCGGGATGAAGCCATTGCCGCCGGTGTAGTCGTCCAGCCTTGGAGCGAATGCGCAGCGCTTGAAGGCGTCGTAGTCGACGCACTATTGGGTACTGGCCTTGCCGGCACTGTGCGCGAGCCCTACGCGCAGGCCATCCGCCTGCTCAACGCCAGTGGCCTCCCGGTGCTGGCTGTGGATATTCCATCCGGCCTCTGTGCTGATACTGGTCGTGTGCTGGGCGTCGCGGTACGCGCGGACCTGACCGTGACCTTTATCGGGCTCAAGCTCGGCCTTTTCACCGCCGATGCGCCGAATCAAGTGGGGGAGTTGGTGTTCGATGACTTGCAGGCCGAACCTGCTCTGGTCGCTGCAACACCTCGAGTCGCCGAGCGCATGGCGGCAGGCAGTCTCCAGCGCCTGGCTCCAAGGTCGCGCACTGCACACAAGGGGCAGCTTGGACATTTGTTGGTGGTGGGGGGTGATCGTGGCCTCGGTGGCGCAGCATTGCTCTCGGCGGAGAGTGCGCTGCGCAGTGGGGCCGGGCTGGTGTCGCTGGCAACCCGTCCTGAGCATGTTGCCGCGGCGTTGGCGCGGCGTCCGGAAGTGATGTGTGCCGGGGTTAGCTCGGCCAATCAGTTGCTGGCCCTGGCAGAAAAGGCCGATGTACTGGTAGTGGGGCCCGGGCTGGGGCAGGGCGCCTGGGGGCGCAGCCTGATCAGCGCCGTGGCTGGTCTGAATGTTCCTCAGGTCTGGGACGCCGATGCGCTCAACCTGCTAGCCAGTAATCAAACGCAATTGCCTGCAGATGGGGTGATCACGCCGCATCCGGGCGAGGCCGCACGCCTGCTGGGTATTACGACCGGCGAGGTGCAGGCTGATCGACCGCGCGCGGCCCTGGCGCTGGCGCAAAAGTACAAGGCCGTCGTCCTGCTCAAGGGCGCTGGCAGTCTTGTGGCGACCCCTGATGGTCGCCTCGCACTCTGTGATCGCGGCCATCCGGTGATGGCTGGGGCGGGGCTTGGCGATGTGCTCGCTGGGCTGACCGGCGCCCTGTTGGCCCAAGGTATGGACGGCTATGCCGCCACTTGTCTTGCTGTCTGGCTGCATGCCAATGCGGGCGAGAATCTGGCCCGGGCAGGCCGGGGGCTCGCTGCTAGTGATCTGATTCCAACCATTCGTCAGTTGCTCGAGGAGTTTGCACCGTGCCTGAAGTGATCCTTTATGCCGAGGGCGAGGAAGCCATGCTGGCCCTCGGTGCCCGTCTGGCGAACCTGACCGAAGGGCACGGCATTCTTTACCTGCATGGGGATCTGGGAGCGGGCAAGACCACGCTATCTCGCGGGCTCCTGCGGGGGTTGGGCCATGCCGGTGCGGTGAAAAGTCCCACTTTCACCCTGGTCGAACCATATGAAATAGGCGAAAAGCGGGCCTTCCATTTCGATCTATATCGCCTGGCGGACCCTGAAGAACTGGAGTTTCTGGGTATCCGCGACTACTTCGAAGGCGACGCCTTGTGCCTGATCGAGTGGCCCCAGCGGGGCGCCGGCATTTTGCCAAAGGCCGACCTGGACATTAACATTACGCCGCAAGCGGGCGGCCGTTCGCTGCGTTTTTCGCCACATACCGAGCGTGGCGAAGCATGGTGTGCCGCCCTGGCCTTGGGAGCATGAAAACAAAGATGGGGTGGGGTATGCGCTCGCGCGCACTGTTTGCCGGGATTGGGGTTCTGCTTGCGGCGTTCGCCGCTGATGTCCTGGCTGCCGCGGAGGTCCGCGGGGTGCGGCTTTGGCGCGCGCCTGACAATACCCGCCTGGTCTTCGATCTGTCCGGACCGGTGCAGCATTCCGTATTCACCCTGACGGCCCCCCACCGCATCGTCATTGATATCAATGGGGCTCAGCTGGCTACCAAACTGGAGCAGTTGTCCCTTAGCAATACGCCGATTACCAGCGTTCGCTCTGCCCAGCGCACCCCGACCGATCTGCGGGTGGTGATCGACGTATCGGCCGCTGTTACGCCGAAAAGCTTCTCCCTGGCACCCAACCAGCAGTACGGCAACCGCCTGGTGGTGGACCTGTTCGATCCGGAAGCCGCCGCCAACGAGGCCGTTTCACCTGAAGTGGCCACCGCGCCGAGCACGCCGCAACCGCCAGTGACGCCTACCCAGCCGGCACCCAGCAAATTGCCGCCGGTGCCCGGTGGCAAGCGCGACATCGTGGTCGCGATCGACGCCGGCCACGGCGGGGAAGACCCGGGTGCCCTCGGACCCAAGGGCCAGCACGAGAAGAACGTGACTCTGGCGATCGCCAAGGAGCTGCAGCGCCAGATCAGCCAGGAGAAAGGCTTCCGTGCCGAACTGGTGCGCACCGGCGACTACTTCATCCCGCTGCGTAAACGTACGGAGATCGCCCGCAAGAAAGGCGCTGACCTGTTCGTCTCCATCCATGCCGACGCCGCCCCCAGTCGCAGTGCCTTTGGCGCCTCGGTATTTGCCCTGTCGGACCGTGGCGCCACCTCGGAAACCGCGCGCTGGCTGGCCGATAACGAAAACCGCTCCGACCTGATCGGAGGCGTGGGCAGTGTCAGCCTCGACGACAAGGACCGCATGCTTGCCGGCGTTCTGCTGGACCTGTCGATGACGGCAACCATGTCTTCCAGCCTCAATGTCGGGCAGAAGGTGCTGTCCAACGTCGGCCAGGTCACTTCGCTGCACAAGCGTCGGGTGGAACAGGCGGGGTTCATGGTGCTGAAATCGCCAGACATTCCATCGATCCTCGTGGAAACTGGTTTCATCTCCAATCACAACGAATCCCAGAAGCTGGCATCGCCGAGCCACCAGCAGGCGCTTGCTCGCTCGATAAAGACCGGCGTGAAGCAGTTCTTCCAGCAGAATCCGCCGCCCGGTACCTACATCGCCTGGCTGCGTGATCAGGGCAAGATCGCCATCGGCCCGCGCGAGCATGTCGTCACCTCCGGCGAGAGCCTGGCGCTGATTGCGCAACGTTACGAGGTGAGCATGGCCGCCCTGCGCAAGGCCAACTCGCTGTCCAGCGACAACATCAAGGTCGGTCAGACCCTGAACATCCCTGCCGCGACTCTGGCGGCACAGCCATGAGTGATCTGCCGCGCATCCAGCTGCTGAGCCCGCGGCTGGCGAACCAGATCGCCGCCGGCGAGGTAGTCGAGCGTCCCGCTTCCGTCATCAAGGAACTTCTGGAGAACAGTCTGGATGCTGGCGCCCGGCGTATCGATGTCGAGGTGGAACAGGGCGGGATCAAGCTGCTGCGGGTGCGTGATGATGGTGGTGGCATTCCAGCGGACGACCTGCCCCTGGCGTTGGCGCGCCACGCCACCAGCAAGATTCGCGACCTGGAGGACCTGGAGCGGGTGATGAGCCTGGGGTTCCGTGGCGAAGCACTGGCTTCGATCAGTTCCGTTGCACGGCTGACCATGACATCGCGTACCGCCGATGCCGACCAGGCCTGGCAGGTAGAAACCGAGGGGCGCGACATGGAGGCCCGGGTCCAGCCTGCTGCGCATCCGGTGGGTACCTCGGTGGAAGTTCGCGACCTGTTCTTCAATACCCCGGCGCGGCGCAAGTTCCTGCGTGCCGAGAAAACAGAGTTCGACCACCTGCAGGAAGTCATCAAGCGCCTGGCTCTGGCTCGCTTCGATGTGGCTTTCCATTTGCGGCACAACGGCAAGACCATCTTCGCTCTCCACGAGGCGCGCGACGCCGTCGCTCGCGCCCGCCGGGTCGCAACGGTCTGCGGTCCTGCCTTTCTGGAGCAGGCGCTGCCCATCGAGATCGAGCGCAACGGCCTGCATCTCTGGGGTTGGGTAGGCCTGCCCACCTTCTCCCGCAGTCAGGCCGATCTGCAGTACTTCTATGTGAATGGCCGTATGGTGCGCGACAAGCTGGTGGCCCACGCGGTACGCCAGGCGTACCGGGACGTCCTCTACAACGGCCGGCATCCGACCTTCGTGCTGTTCTTCGAAGTCGATCCGGCCGTGGTCGATGTCAATGTGCACCCGACCAAGCACGAAGTGCGCTTCCGTGACGGCCGAATGGTCCATGACTTCCTCTACGGCACCTTGCACCGTGCTCTGGGCGAAGTGCGTCCGGAAGACCAGCTTGCGGCACCAGCCGCCACCGACGCAGTAGTGCGTCCGAGTGGTCTTGCAGCGGGCGAGTTCGGTCCGCAGGGCGAGATGAGCCTGGCGGCCAACGTGCTGGAGCGGCCGTCAGCCGAACCGGTCTGGAGCCCGCCCTCCGGTGGCTACCAGGCACCGCGTCCTCAGCCATCCATGCCGATTGCAGAGGCCCAGGGTGCCTACCGTGAGTTCTTCGCACCTCTGTCGACGGTTTCCACACCAGCTGCGCTGCCCGAAACCCAAGGTGATGTTCCGCCTCTGGGCTATGCCCTGGCGCAGCTCAAGGGCATATACATCCTTGCGGAGAACGCCCAGGGGTTGGTCCTGGTGGATATGCATGCGGCCCATGAGCGCATTACCTATGAGCGCCTGAAGGTGGCCATGGCCAGTGAAGGGCTCAAGGGGCAGCCGCTATTGGTGCCGGAATCCGTTGCGGTCAGCCAACGTGAGGCGGACTGCGCCGAAGAGCATGGCGAGTGGTTCCGTCGTCTTGGCTTCGAGCTGCAGCGTCTTGGTCCGGAAACCTTGGCCATCCGCCAAATACCGGCCCTGCTGAAGCAGGCAGAAGCCTCCCAACTGGTGCGAGATGTGCTCTCCGATCTGCTCGAGTACGGTACGAGCGACCGCATTCAGGCGCACCTTAACGAGCTGCTGGGCACCATGGCGTGCCACGGAGCTGTACGCGCGAATCGTCGCCTGACTCAGCCGGAAATGAATGCCTTGCTGCGCGATATGGAGCACACGGAGCGCAGCGGCCAGTGCAACCATGGGCGTCCGACCTGGACGCAATTGGGTATGGATGATCTGGACAAGCTGTTCCTTCGTGGTCGTTGAGCATGGCTGAAAGACTGCCGCCGGCAATTTTCCTCATGGGCCCCACGGCCGCTGGCAAGACCGACCTCGCCCTTGAGCTGGCGCGAACCCTGCCTTGCGAGCTGATCAGCGTCGATTCGGCATTGATCTATCGCGGCATGGATATCGGTACCGCCAAGCCGGACAAGGCGACCCTGGCCGAGTTTCCCCATCGCCTCATCGATATCCGCGACCCAGTCGAGAGTTACTCGGCTGCGGAGTTCCGCAGCGATGCCCTCTCTGCAATGGCAGAAATTACGGCCAGGGGACGGATTCCACTGCTGGTGGGTGGGACCATGCTGTATTACAAGGCGTTGCTGGAGGGTTTGGCGGACATGCCCAGCGCCGATCCAGATGTGCGCGCCGAGCTGGAGGCTCGTGCCGCCCGCGATGGTTGGGATGCGCTGCATCGGGAACTGGCGGAGGTCGACCCGGAGTCCGCAGCTCGTATCCATCCCAACGATCCCCAGCGATTGACCAGGGCGCTTGAAGTCTACAAGGTCAGCGGGCTCACCATGACCGCCCACCGACAGCAGCAGGCTGCGCAAAATACGGCCGGGAACGCGCCAGGAACGGCACATTTGCCGTATACTGTCGCGCACTTGGCTATTGCGCCGGCACAGCGTCAGGTGTTGCACGAAAGAATTGCGCAACGATTTCGCCTGATGCTGGAACAGGGGTTCATCGAAGAGGTCGAAGCGCTGCGCTGCAGAAGTGACTTGCATGCAGGGCTACCGTCTATAAGAGCGGTTGGTTATCGCCAGGCCTGGGATTATCTGGATGGCGCGCTGACCTGGAGCGAGATGGAAGAGCGCGGCATCATTGCTACCCGCCAACTCGCCAAACGACAGTTCACCTGGTTGCGTAGTTGGTCCGATCTGTTCTGGTTGGACAGTCTGGCTTGCGACAATCTGCCGCGCACCTTGAAATACCTGAAGTCGGTCTCCATATTGAACTGAGACCTCGCCGGTTACCGTCTATCCTTGGGGGTAGGGCGGGACCAGTCATTTTTCTTGTCATTTGAAAACTAAAAATTTTTCCCTAAAGGAGTGCGGCACATGTCAAAAGGGCATTCGCTACAAGACCCTTACCTCAATACCCTGCGTAAGGAGCGCGTACCGGTTTCCATCTATCTGGTGAACGGCATCAAGCTGCAGGGCCAGATCGAATCCTTCGACCAGTTCGTGATTCTGCTGAAGAACACTGTCAGCCAAATGGTCTACAAGCACGCCATTTCCACTGTGGTACCGAGCCGCCCAGTACGTCTGCCCAGCGCTTCCGAGCAAGAGCAGCCTGAGCCGGGTAACGCCTGATAGGAGACTGCTTTGTTTTTCGAACGCCCTGGTGGTGGTGAGCGAGCCATCCTGGTTCATCTGGAAGGCCAAGATCCCGAGGCGCGCGAAGACCCGCAGGAATTCCTGGAACTTGCTCGTTCGGCCGGTGCGGATACAGTGGCTTTCGTCTCTGTTTCCCGTCACCAGCCAACGGCCAAGTATCTGATCGGCAGCGGCAAGGTCGATGAGTTGCATGACCTGGTCAAGGCCGAGAAAGCTGAACTGGTCATTTTCAATCACACCCTTACGCCCAGTCAGGAGCGCAATCTTGAGCGCGCTTTTGAATGTCGGGTCCTCGACCGTACCGGTCTGATTCTCGATATCTTCGCCCAACGTGCCCGTACCCATGAAGGCAAGCTGCAAGTCGAACTGGCCCAGCTTGAGCACATGAGTACCCGCCTGGTGCGCGGCTGGACTCACCTTGAACGCCAGAAAGGCGGTATCGGTCTGCGTGGTCCGGGTGAAACCCAGCTGGAAACCGACCGTCGTCTGCTGCGTGTGCGCATTCGCCAGATCAAGCAGCGCCTGGAAAAGGTACGCAGCCAGCGCGAACAGGCCCGGCGGGGGCGCAGGCGCGCGGATATTCCATCGGTGTCCCTGGTTGGCTACACGAACGCCGGCAAGTCCACGTTATTCAATTCGCTGACCGCTTCCGAGGTCTACGCGGCCGACCAGTTGTTCGCGACCCTCGACCCGACCCTGCGTCGGCTTGAGCTGGATGACCTAGGGCCGATCGTTCTGGCCGACACGGTCGGATTCATCCGTCACCTGCCGCACAAGCTGGTGGAAGCCTTCCGGGCTACCCTAGAAGAATCGTCCAACTCCGATCTCCTGCTGCATGTTATCGATGCTCACGAGCCGGAGCGCATGTCGCAGATCGAGCAGGTGCTGGCAGTGCTGGGTGAAATCGGTGCCGAAGGCCTGCCTATGTTGGAGGTCTACAACAAGGTCGACCTGCTGGTGAACGTCGAGCCGCATATCCAGCGCGACGAGGACGGCAAGCCCGAGCGGGTTTGGCTGTCGGCGCGCGATGGTAGTGGCCTCGAGTTGCTGGAACAGGCGGTGGCAGAGTTGCTGGGCGACGACCTCTTCGTCGGTACCCTGCGTCTGCCACAGCGTTTTGGTCGGTTGCGGGCGCAGTTCTTCGCCTTGGGTGCGGTGCAGACCGAGGAGCACAATGAGGCTGGGGACGCTCTTCTCGCAGTGCGTCTTCCGCGCGTTGAACTGAATCGACTGGTCAGTCGGGAAGGCTGGCAGCCGAGCGAGTTTCTTGAGCAACACACTTTGCAATAAAGCCCGCTGAGGTGGTTTTGCGGCGGGCCTCGGGCTTGGGTAGCATGGGCGGGCGCGCCGTGGGCGCGCCTTTGCTTTATCAGTATGGAGAGCGCTATGGCTTGGAATGAGCCGGGTGGCAACTCGAATAACCAGGATCCCTGGGGTGGGCGCCGCGGTGGCGACCGCAAAGGGCCACCGGATCTGGACGAGGCCTTCCGCAAGCTGCAAGACAGCCTGAACGGATTGTTTGGCAGCGGCAAGAAACGTGGCGGCGGCGACGAAGGTGGCGGCAGGTCGGGCGGTTTCGGTCTGCTCGGCATCGGCCTGGCCTTGCTTGCCGTGGTCTGGCTGTACAGCGCGGTTTATGTGGTAGACGAGCAGGAGCAGGCCGTGGTGCTGCGCTTCGGCAAGTATTACGAGACTGTTGGTCCTGGCCTGAACATCTATTTCCCGCCGTTCGACCGCAAGTTCCAGGAGAATGTCACCCGCGAGCGTGCTTACAGCAAGCAGGGGCAGATGCTCACCGAGGACGAGAACATCGTCGAAGTACCGCTCACCGTCCAGTACAAGATCAGCAACCTCCAGGACTTCGTGCTGAACGTAGATCAGCCTGAAGTCAGTCTGCAGCACGCCACCGAAAGCGCCCTGCGCCACGTAGTGGGTTCCACCGAGATGGACCAGGTGCTGACTGAGGGTCGTGAGCTGATGGCCAGCGAGATCAAGGAGCGCCTGCAGCGTTTCCTCGACACTTATCGCACCGGTATCACCGTCACCCAGGTCAACGTACAGAGCGCGGCTGCCCCTCGTGAAGTTCAGGAAGCCTTCGATGACGTGATCCGTGCTCGTGAGGATGAACAGCGTGCCAAGAACCAGGCAGAGGCCTATGCCAATGCAGTGGTCCCCGAGGCTCGTGGCCAGGCTCAGCGTATCATCGAGGATGCCAACGGCTACCGCGATGAAGTTGTTGCCCGCGCCGAAGGTGAGGCTGACCGCTTCACCAAGCTGCTAACCGAGTACCACAAAGCGCCGGAAGTCACGCGCCAGCGTCTGTACCTCGAAACCATGCAGGACGTGTTGGCCAATACCAGCAAAGTGCTGGTTTCCGGTAAGGACGGGCAGAGCAACTTGCTCTACCTGCCGCTAGATAAAATGATCGACAGCCGCGGCGCCGGTCAGGCTCCGGTTGCTCCGGCAGCCTCGGCCGCTGGTAGCGGCGGCGATCTCGGTTCGCGTGTCGCCACTGACTTACAGCAGCGCAATTCGCGTTCCAGGGAGAGTCGCTGATGAGCAATAAATCGCTGTTTGCCCTGATCGGCGGCGTGGTTGTGGCTCTGCTTCTGTGGAGCAGCCTGTACATCGTGTCGCAGACCGAAAAGGCCGTGCTCCTGCAGTTCGGCCGCATCGTCGAGGCTGATGTTCAGCCCGGCCTTCACTTAAAGATTCCGTACGTCAACCAGGTGCGCAAGTTCGATGCCCGTCTGCTGACCCTGGACTCGCCGACACAGCGCTTCCTCACGCTCGAGAAGAAGGCGGTGATGGTGGATGCCTACGCCAAATGGCGAGTGGCTGATGCCGAGCGTTTCTACACTGCAACTTCCGGCATGAAGCAGATTGCCGACGAGCGTTTGTCTCGCCGTCTGGAAGCAGGTCTGCGCGACCAGTTCGGTAAGCGTACCCTGCATGAAGTGGTGTCCGGTGAGCGTGATGCGCTGATGGCAGATATCACGTCCGCCCTCAATCGCATGGCCAACAAGGAGTTGGGCATCGAGGTCGTGGACGTGCGGGTGAAGGCCATCGACCTGCCCAAGGAAGTCAACCGCAGCGTATTCGAGCGAATGAGTACCGAGCGGGAGCGTGAGGCTCGTGAGCATCGCGCCAAGGGCTCCGAGTTGGCGGAGGGTATTCGTGCAGACGCCGACCGTCAGCGCCGTGTCCTGCTGGCCGAGGCCTATCGTGAGGCAGAGGAAACTCGTGGTGATGGCGATGCCAAGGCGGCTGCCATCTATGCCAAGGCATATGGGCAGGACCAGGAGTTCTACGCTTTCCACCGCAGCCTCCAGGCTTACCGTGAAAGCTTTGCTAACAAGACCGACGTGATGGTGCTCGATCCCAATAGCGATTTCTTCCGCTATCTGGACAAGGCCACGCGCTGACACAAGTCTCCCGGCGGACGCTCATCGTCCGCCGGGGTGACCGCCAGGGAAAACGTGTTATCATGGGTCAGCCGGGAAATCCCGGCTTTTTTGCGTCCGCGGGAATCATGTGGCAGGAACTCGGCATTGCGTTTTGTCTGATGCTGGTGCTGGAAGGCATCCTGCCCTTCCTCTATCCGCGCCGTTGGCGCGCCGCGGTACTTGGGGTGGCAGAGTTCAAGGACCGCCATCTCCGCCTGATGGGCCTGTCCAGCATGTTGCTGGGGACTGGCCTCCTTTATCTGCTTCACTGATGGCTTGCCGCCCGGCTGAGAGGGGATTGGCGAAATGGCAACGGTAGATCGCTGGCTGCTGCCAGACGGTATCGAAGAAGTACTGCCGCCCGAGGCGGCACGCATCGAGGCAGCCCGCCGCCAGGTGCTGGACCTGTTCCAGCGTTGGGGCTACGACTTCGTGGTCACTCCGCACATCGAATATCTCGAGTCCCTGCTGACCGGTGCCGGCCAGGATCTCGACCTGCGCACATTCAAAGTGACCGATCCGCAGTCGGGTCACTTGATGGGATTTCGTGCAGACATCACACCGCAGGTTGCGCGCATCGATGCTCATACCCTGCGTCGCGAAGGTCCGAACCGCCTGTGCTATGCCGGCAGCGTGCTGCACGCCAAGCCGCGGGCACTATCCACTTCGCGCAGTCCGATACAGCTGGGCGCTGAACTTTACGGCGACGCCAGCCCGGCGAGCGACGTGGAAGTCATCAGCCTGATGCTGGAGATGCTCGAGCTGGCCGCCGTGCCGGACGTGCATATGGATCTCGGCCATGTCGGCATCTATCGCGGGCTGGCCAAGGCCGCGGGCCTGTCTGGTGAAGTCGAGCGCAGCCTGTTCGACGCCCTACAGCGCAAGGCAGTGGACGAGGTGGCCGAGCTCACCGAAGACCTGCCCCGCGAACTGGCCTCCATGCTCCGCTCGCTGGCCGAACTCTGCGGTGGTCGTGAGGTTCTGGACTTGGCTCAGGGGGTGCTGATGGATGCCCCGGAAGACGTCCACCGCGCGCTGGATGAGCTGATTGCCATCGCTGACGCGCTGGAACTGCGTTATCCGGAGTTGCCGCTGTACTTCGACCTGGGTGAGCTACGCGGTTACCACTATCACACCGGGGTGGTCTTCGCCGCCTTCGTGCCGGGCGTTGGGCAGTCCATTGCTCAAGGCGGGCGCTATGACGACATCGGCGCCGACTTCGGTCGTGCCCGTCCCGCCACCGGTTTCTCCACCGACCTGAAGACCCTTGTGACCTTGGGCAGCATGTCGTTGGAGCAAGAAATTTCCGGTATCTGGGCGCCAGACAGCCATGACCCGTACCTGTGGTACGAGGTCAAGCGCCTCCGCGCTGATGGTCAGCGTGTGGTGCAGGCGTTGCCGGGCCAGGAAGCGGCGAGCGCGCAGGAAGCCGGCTGCGACCGCCAGCTCGTTTTGAGTGCTGGGCGCTGGCAGGTGGAGTCGCTTTCCTAGGAAGTGGTTTCAGGGTCGGTGCAGAACTGCCGGCCATTAACGAGTTTCCGTGTTTTCCGCCGGCAGCTGCCGGCATCGAGCTTCTGCGAAGAGGACAAGTGTTATGGGTAAGAATGTCGTAGTCCTGGGCACCCAGTGGGGTGATGAGGGTAAGGGCAAGATCGTCGATCTGCTGACCGACCAGGCTGCCGCCGTAGTGCGTTACCAGGGCGGCCACAACGCTGGCCACACCTTGGTGATCGACGGCGAGAAGACCGTGCTGCACCTGATCCCGTCCGGCATCCTGCGCGAGAATGTCGAGTGCCTGATCGGCAACGGCGTAGTCGTTGCGCCCGATGCTTTGATGCGTGAAATCACCAAGCTGGAAGAGAAAGGTGTGCCGGTGCGTGAGCGCCTGCGCATCAGTCCGGCTTGCACCCTGATCCTGCCGTACCACGTGGCCTTGGACCAGGCTCGCGAGAAGGCTCGCGGCGACGCCAAGATCGGCACCACCGGTCGCGGTATCGGCCCGGCGTACGAAGACAAGGTCGCTCGTCGCGGCCTGCGCATTGGCGACCTGTTCCACCGTGAGCGCTTTGCGGCCAAGCTGGGCGAGCTGCTGGACTACCACAACTTCGTCCTGCAGCACTATTACAAGGAGCCGGCGGTCGACTTCCAGAAGACCCTGGACGAGGCCCTGGCCTACGCTGAGCTGCTCAAGCCGATGATGATCGACGTCGCTGCACGCCTGCACCAGCTGCGCAAGCAAGGCGCCTACATCATGTTCGAAGGCGCTCAGGGCTCGCTGCTGGACATCGACCACGGCACCTATCCGTACGTCACCAGCTCCAACACCACTGCTGGCGGCACCGCCACCGGTTCCGGCTTTGGTCCGCTGTACCTCGACTACATCCTCGGTATCACCAAGGCCTACACCACTCGTGTGGGTTCTGGCCCGTTCCCGACCGAGCTGTTCGACGAGACCGGCGCATTCCTGGCCAAGCGTGGTCACGAGTTCGGCTCCACTACTGGTCGTGCCCGCCGCTGCGGCTGGTTCGATGCAGTGATCCTGCGTCGCGCTATCGAAATCAACAGCATCTCGGGTCTGTGCCTGACCAAGCTGGACGTGCTGGACGGCCTGGAAACCATCCGTATCTGCACGGGCTACAAGGACCTGAACGGTGAGGTTCTGGTGGACGCGCCGACCGATGCCGACAGCTACATCGGCCTGCAGCCGGTCTACGAAGAGCTGCCGGGTTGGAGCGAATCCACCGTCGGCGCCAAGAGCCTGGAAGAACTGCCAGCCAATGCCCGCGCCTACATCAAGCGTGTGGAAGAGCTGGTGGGGGCGCCCATCGACATCATCTCCACCGGTCCCGACCGTAACGAGACTATTGTCCTGCGCCACCCCTACGCCTGAGTCTCCTGACTCCCCCGAAGGGCCGCCATGTGCGGCCCTTCGTCGTT
Organism: Pseudomonas sp. DY-1; assembly: GCF_003626975.1. NCBI lineage: Bacteria > Pseudomonadati > Pseudomonadota > Gammaproteobacteria > Pseudomonadales > Pseudomonadaceae > Pseudomonas > Pseudomonas sp. DY-1. The sequence continues at coordinate 4,801,719 of NZ_CP032616.1, forward strand.
TCGGTGACCGCGAATGTCGCGCTACCGGTCGGCACGTACCTTGCTGGCACTTTATAAATCCAGGTTGTCGCCGTTATAGCGGTAACGGTCGTAAAGGAGTCACAAGTCGTGTCAGCCATCCTGTCGTTGTTGCAAAGCCGATTGCTTCGTCCGGTCTTCATTGCTCTGGGCATTGCCCTGCTGGTGCAGGTGCTGGTGGCCGTTGCCCTTACGCGGGGCACCGTGAACTCTCTGGTGGATGAACTGGGCGCGCGCCTGGGTGGGGACACCCAGCGCCTGACGGGGGATCTCGAACAGGCCGGACAAGAAGTTTCCGGTAGCCTGAGCGCTCTCTCCGCCAAGACCCGTGAGCGCCTGGGGGCTGCCTTGAGTGGGCGACTCCAGCAGGAGCAGGGGCAGTTGCGCCAGACTCTGGAGCAGAGCCTTAAGGAGTCGGCCAACGACCTCGCCCAATTGCTTGCGGCTGTGGCTCCTCGGGCCATGTGGGACAACGATGTGCCCACCCTCTCCGAGTTCGCCCGTAGAGCTCAGCGCAATCCCAATGTGCTCTTCGTTGTCTACGATGATGCCAATGGTCAGCACCTGACGCGTTACCTCAATCGCGAGAACCCGCAGATCAAGGCGCTGCTGGCCAAGGGGCAGGGCGATCGTGCGTTGGACAAGGTGTTGAGTGCGGCGGCGAGCGATTCTTCCGTCTACCTGGTGGAGGCGCCCATCAGTCCCAATGGTGTCGAGATCGGCAAAGTCCGCATGGGCGTCTCGACCGCGGCGGTGGAAGAGCAGTTGAAGGCGCTGGACCAGCGATTCGCCGCTCTGATCGCAAGCGGCGGTGAACTGGTGAGTGAGAGTCTCTCTGGTGCTGCCAGCGAGAGCAGTGCGGTCCTGACTGCTCGCCTGCAGTCGGCTCGCGAAGCTGCCGGCAGCATGAGTGTGGGCACACGCCAGGCGGTGGAGTCAGCGGCGGCTGAGTTGCGTTGGCGTATCGGCCTGGGCCTGGCGTTGGTCGGCCTCGGCGTCCTGCTGGTGCTGGCCGTGGTGCTGGGGCGCCGTGTGGTAGTGCGACTTCGTTTGCTGATCAATGCCTTGAACGATCTGGCTGCGGGCGAGGGCGACCTGACGCGTCGCGTCAAGCTCGACAGTCGCGATGAGGTGGGTGAGATGGCCACTGCGGTAAACCGTTTTGTCGACAAGTTGCAGCCCATAGTTCGTGAGGCGGGTGATGTGGCGCAGCGCACTGGGGTGGAGATCCGGGCGCTGTCCGAGCGCAGCCAGTCGGCCGAGGCCGCTGCACACCGTCAGCGCAGCGAGGTGGAGGGCAGCCTGAGTGCGCTGGCCGGGATGGCGGCGGAAGCCCAGGCCGAGAGCCAGGCGATGCAGGATGCCTTGCGCCAGGTGGGCGAGATCCGTCAGGCGGCCCAGGACAACGCAGCCATCGCGCGCAAGGTTGGAGGCTTGATCGAGAACCTGGAGGCGCGCGTGCAGAACGGTTCCGAAGTAATCGAGCGACTGGCGCGGCAGAGTCAGCAGATAGAAATGGTGCTGTCGGTGATTCATGGCATTGCCGAACAGACCAACCTGCTAGCGCTGAACGCGGCGATCGAGGCGGCGAGGGCGGGAGAAAGTGGGCGTGGTTTTGCCGTCGTCGCCGATGAGGTGAGGGCGCTGGCCAGCAAAACTCAGCAGTCCACGGGCGATATCCAGGAGCACATCGTGGCTCTGCAGACGGGGGCGCGTGAGGCGGTGTCGGCGATTTCCCAGGCGCGTGAGCGTGCGGTAGAGGGGTTGGAGGCGTTACGTGACAGCGAGCGCCTGCAGCAGAGCGTGCAGCAGGCCGTGGAGCAGGTGCATGGTGCAGTGCAGGCGGCCGCTCGTGCGGCGGAGCACCAAGCGACGGGGGCCGATGGCGTGCGTGGGCGGGTCGATGTCATCCATATCGAGGCGAGCCGGGCCGCCGAAGCGGTGGCGGCGACTGCCAGCAGCGGGCGTGTGCTCGCTGGTTTGGCTGATCAGCTGAAGGCCAGCCTGGGTCAGTTCAAGGCGTAATAGGGGTGGTCGGAGGGGGCGAGGCGCAGGCTTGGCCCCGAATCTTGCGGTAGTTGCGGAATTCCTGGAAGCCAGAAAGCACAAAGCCGAGCATAGCTCGGCTTTGTTGAAGAGTGGTGCCCAGGAGAAGACTCGAACTTCCACGGTGTTGCCACCGCTAGGACCTGAACCTAGTGCGTCTACCAATTCCGCCACCTGGGCACATTGCGATGATTGCTCATCGACTTATACGGTGTTCATCGTTGAACGACACGGAACCGTACAGTCCGTTAAATGCGAAACTGAGCATTGCGGCTCGGTTTTTGAAAATGGTGCCCAGGAGAAGACTCGAACTTCCACGGTGTTGCCACCGCTAGGACCTGAACCTAGTGCGTCTACCAATTCCGCCACCTGGGCACTTCAGGATGCGATGATCGCTCATCTGCTTCCTTCACAACGTCTCAGCGACGCTGTGGGCGCGAACTATACGAGCCGACTTTTGTGTTGTAAACCCCTGAGCGCGAAAAAAATTATTCTTCGGACTAAGCTGACCGACAATCGGAATTCGCGCTTCAATAAGACACATGGCAAATACATCTATGGATAAAAAGGTGATCACCCCCTGATGGCCGATTGGCAGAACCTCGACCCCGAGGCCGCTCGTGAGGCGGAAAAATACGAGAATCCCATCCCCAGCCGCGAATTGATCCTGCAGCGCCTCGACGATCGCGGCGCCCCGGCCAGTCGGGAGCAACTGGTGGAGGAGTTCGGCTTGACCACCGATGAGCAGCTCGAAGCGCTGCGTCGTCGACTTCGCGCCATGGAGCGCGATGGACAGCTTATCTATACCCGCCGCGGGACCTATGCACCGGTGGACAAGCTCGACCTGATCTGTGGTCGCATCAGTGGTCACCGCGATGGTTTTGGCTTCCTCATTCCTGACGACGCTTCCGAAGACCTCTTCCTCAGCCCCGCGCAGATGCGCCTGGTGTTCGATGGCGACCGTGCCCTGGCGCGGGTTTCCGGTGTTGACCGCCGTGGTCGCCGCGAAGGTGCCCTGGTGGAAGTGATCGCGCGCGCTCACGAAACCCTGGTCGGCCGCTTCTATGAAGAAAGTGGCATTGCCCGGGTGGTGGCCGACAATCCGAAGATCCAGCAGGAAGTCCTGGTGCCCCAAGGCAAGCAGGGCGCGGCCAAGCACGGCCAGTTCGTCCAGGTGAAGATCGATCAGTGGCCGAGCAGCTTCCGCCTGGCCCAGGGCGAAGTGGTCGAGGTGCTGGGCGAATATATGGCGCCGGGCATGGAGATCGAAGTCGCCCTGCGCAGCTATGACATCCCGCACGAATGGCCGGCCGCCGTGGTCAAGGAAGCGGCCAAGCTAAAGCCCGAAGTGGCCGAGAAGGACAAGGAAAAGCGTATCGATCTGCGCGACCTGCCTCTCGTCACCATCGACGGCGAAGACGCCCGTGACTTCGATGATGCCGTTTATGCCGAGGCCCGCAAGGGCGGCGGCTGGCGCCTGGTTGTCGCCATTGCCGACGTTTCTCACTATGTAAAGGTGGGCTCGGCGCTGGATGAAGAAGCGACCAATCGTGGCAACTCGGTGTACTTCCCGGAGAAGGTCATCCCAATGTTGCCCGAGGTGCTTTCCAATGGCCTCTGCTCCCTGAATCCGCTGGTGGATCGCCTGGCGATGGTCTGCGACATGACCATTTCCCGCGCTGGCAAGCTGACCGGGTACGAGTTCTACGAGGCGGTCATCCACTCCCATGCACGGCTCACCTATACGAAGGTCAGCCAGTTCCTGGAGACCCCGGAATCCGCCGAGGCTGAGCAGTTCGCCGAGCAGTTGCCGCATCTCGTCAAGCCGCTTCAGCAGCTCTACAAGCTCTACAAGGTACTGTTGGCGCAACGTCAGGTGCGTGGGGCCATCGACTTCGAAACCCAGGAAACCCGCATTGTCTTCAGCGCCGACCGCAAGATCTCCGAGATCCTGCCGACCCAGCGCAATGACGCGCACAAGCTGATCGAGGAGTGCATGTTGTGCGCCAACGTGGCCACGGCGCGCTTTCTCATGCAGCACGAGATTCCGGCGCTCTATCGCGTCCATGACGGTCCGCCGAGCGAGCGCCTGGACAAGTTGCGGCAATTCCTCGCCGAACTGGGGCTGTCCCTCAACCGCGGCAAGGACGAGCCGACGCCGAGCGACTATCAGGCGCTGCTCGAGAAGATTCGCGAGCGTCCCGACTATCACCTGATCCAGACGGTGATGTTGCGCTCACTCAGTCAGGCCGTGTATAGCCCGGACAACGAGGGGCACTTCGGCCTCAACTACGACGCCTACACCCACTTCACGTCGCCCATCCGGCGCTACCCGGACCTGCTGGTGCATCGCGCCATTCGCAGCCTGATCCGCTCCAAGCGCGAGAGCGTGCATGTGCAGCGGGCCGGTGCGCCGAGCATGCCCAAGGCGCGTATCTACCCCTACGACGAAGTGCGCCTGGTCCAGCTCGGCGAGCAATGCTCGATGACCGAGCGGCGTGCCGACGAGGCGACGCGCGATGTCACCAACTGGCTCAAGTGCGAGTACATGCGTGATCGCGTGGGCGAGACGTTCCCCGGCGTGATATCGGCGGTGACTGGCTTCGGCATCTTCGTCGAGCTGATCGACATCTATGTCGAGGGCCTGGTGCACGTGACCGCCCTGCCGGGGGACTACTACCACTTCGATCCCATCCATCATCGCCTGTCCGGCGAGCGTTCTGGCCGCAGCTTCCGTCTGGGTGACGAGGTGGAAGTGGTGGTCGCGCGGGTCGACCTGGATGAGCGCAAGATCGATTTCGAACTCTCCGACAACGTCCTCACCGTACCGGTCGGCCGCAAGAATCGTGGCACCGACAAATCCGCCCCGGTCAAAGGCAAGGCCAAGGCTGCAGAGCCCAAGGTCGGCAAGGGTCGCAGTCGAGGTGCTAAGGGTGCTGCTCGCCACGCCCAGCGGGACACTCCCCAGCAGGAACCGAGGGCGGCCGTGGCGTCGCGTCGCCAGCGAACCGGCAAGGTGCAGGCGCTGCCGGCGGTTCCGCCGGAAATGCTCGCCCAGGCTGAGGAAATGCTTGGCAATACCGATGTGGACAAGAGCAGGGCCATGAAACAGGCGCTGCTCAGCGAGGCCCGTCAGGGTACCAAGGCCAGTAAAGGTACGCGCCCCGCGCAGAAGGCCCTGGAAAAACCAGGCAATGGCGCAGCCAAGGCTGAACCCAGGCCGCCGAAGAAGAAAGCCAAGGCGGCGAAGGCCAAGGCCGCCAGCAAACCCACGAAACACCGCAAAGGTCCGCCAAAACCCAAGGCGCCTGGTAGCAAGGTCAAGAAATGAGTCAGTTGGAAAAGGTCTACGGAGTACACGCCGTGGAGGCGCTGCTGCGCCATCACCCCAAACGCGTCAAGCAGCTTTGGCTCGCGGAAAGCCGGCATGATCCGCGGGTCCAGGTTCTTCTCGACCTGGCAGGGCAGCATCGCATCGCGGTTGGCCACAAGGATCGGCACGAACTGGACGAGTGGGCCGAAGGCGTCCATCAGGGCGTGGTGGCCGAAGTCAGCCCCAGCCAGGTCTGGGGCGAGAACATGCTCGACGAACTGCTTGAGCGCACCCCGGGCGCGCCCTTGCTGCTGGCCCTGGATGGTGTCACCGATCCGCACAACCTCGGTGCCTGTCTGCGCACCGCCGATGCAGCCGGCGTGCTGGCGGTGATCGTGCCGAAAGACAAGTCCGCCACCCTCAACGCTACGGTGCGCAAGGTCGCCTGCGGCGCGGCGGAAGTCATGCCGCTGGTGGCGGTGACCAACCTGTCACGTACCCTCGAGAAGCTGCAGAAGAAGGGGTTGTGGGTGGTTGGCACTGCCGGTGAAGCGGAGCAGGAAGTCTATGAGCAGGACATGACCGGGCCGACGGTGCTGGTCATGGGCGCGGAAGGCAAGGGCATGCGCCGCCTGACCCGCGAGCATTGCGATTACCTGGTCAAGCTGCCCATGGCCGGCAGCGTGAGCAGCCTCAACGTCTCTGTCGCCACCGGCGTCTGCCTGTTCGAGGCAGTACGTCAGCGCCGCACCCGCGCCTGATGCAGGCTTGCCCCGGGCAGCGTCGCCGCTGTCCGGGGCTGTTCAAAGTTTCGCCAATTTACCTTGCGCGGCATTCAGCCCTTCTCTAGAATGTCGCCCCTTGCCGTGGGGGCAGGCTTGCGCACGTCCCCGGCCCGGCAAGCCCAAACGAGATATTCACTCCTTGCCTGACCACGATGTTGGCAGGCTACAACCCGTAAGGAGCATTTATGCGTCATTACGAAATCATCTTCCTGGTTCACCCGGACCAGAGCGAGCAGGTTGGCGGCATGGTTGAGCGCTACACCAAGCTCATCGAAGAAGACGGTGGCAAGGTTCACCGCCTGGAAGACTGGGGCCGTCGTCAGCTGGCCTACGCCATCAACAACGTTCACAAGGCTCACTACGTGATGCTGAACGTTGAGTGCAGCGGCAAAGCCCTCGCCGAGCTGGAAGACAACTTCCGCTACAACGACGCCGTCATCCGTAACCTGGTCATCCGTCGCGACGAAGCCATCACTGGCCAGTCCGAGATGCTCAAGGCCGAGGAAAACCGCAACGAGCGCCGTGAGCGCCGTGAGCGCGTTGAGACTGACGCTGTCGCCGAAGGCGAAGACAGCGACAACGCTGACGAGTAATCCACGGATCTATTGAGGAGCCAAGTTCATGGCACGTTTCTTCCGTCGTCGTAAGTTCTGCCGTTTCACCGCTGAAGGCGTGAAAGAGATCGACTTCAAGGATCTCAACACCCTGAAGGCATACGTCTCCGAAACCGGCAAGATCGTTCCGAGCCGTATCACCGGCACCAAAGCCAAGTATCAGCGTCAGCTGGCTACCGCTATCAAGCGCGCCCGCTACCTGGCCCTGCTGCCCTACACCGACAGCCACGGCCGTTGATCTCGGTCGGTCGACCTAGGTAAGGGATAGATCGCAATGCGCGCTCTGGCGGAATTCATCATGCGCGGCCGTGTGCAGGCCACCCTCGTGGTGGCGGGTGCAGCGGCACTGCCCCTGATGTTCTGGCTGAGCGCAGCCGCAGGTTGCCTGGTGCTGCTGCGGCGTGGTGTGAACGATGCTCTCGGCATCATTGCCTGGGCCTTGCTGCCAGCTCTTGGCTGGTGGTACTTCGGCGAACCGCGCACCTTGATGGTGCTGGTCGGTGCGTTGGGGTTGGCCTTGGTACTGCGTTCCAGCGTGTCCTGGACGCGGGTGCTGATGATCAGCGTGGCGCTTGGTCTGTTGTACGGCCTGGTGCTGGGCGCGGTGTTCCGCGAACCCATTGCCGCCATGGCGGGTGAGCTGCAGAAGCTCATGCCGCAGGTGATGGGTGGCGTCTATTCGCAATTGGCGGATGACGAGCGAGCGCGTCTCGGAGCCATGGTCGCGCCGGTCCTGACCGGCCTGATCGCTGCGCTGCTGCAGCTGGTCAGCGTGCTGAGCCTGACGCTCGGCCGCTACTGGCAGGCAGCCTTGTACAACCCCGGTGGTTTCGGCAGCGAGTTTCGCGCACTGAAACTGCCGCCGGCACTGGCATTCGGCCTGCTGGCCGCCATGCTGCTGGGTCCGAACCTGGGCCTGGAGCTGGCGATGCTGACACCGATCTGCAGCGTGCCGCTGGCTTTTGCCGGCCTTGCCCTGGTGCATGGTCTGGCGAAGCAGGGTGGGCTGGCCGGTTTCTGGCTGGTAGGTCTGTACGTGTCGCTGTTGCTGTTCATGCAGTTGGTCTATCCGTTGCTGGTGGTTTTGGCCATCGTCGACAGTCTGATTGATTTTCGCGGTCGCAAGGCGCGCAAGAATGGCGCCGGTCCCGCGAACGGTGAAGGTTAAAAGTTAAGAGGTAAGACCCAAATGGAAGTCATCCTGCTGGAAAAAATCGCCAACCTGGGCAACCTGGGCGACAAGGTGAACGTAAAGGCCGGTTACGGCCGTAACTTCCTGCTGCCGAAAGGCAAGGCCACCGCTGCTACCGCTGCGAACGTTGCTGCGTTCGAAGCTCGCCGCGCTGAGCTGGAAAAGCAGGCTGCCGACAAGAAGGCTGCTGCCGAAGCCCGCGCTGCCCAGCTGTCCGAACTGGAAGTGACCATCACTGCCAGCGCCGGCGACGAAGGCAAGCTGTTCGGTTCCATCGGCACCCACGACATCGCTGACGCCCTGACCGCCGCTGGCGTTCCGGTTGCCAAGGCCGAAGTCCGCCTGCCGAACGGCACCATTCGCCAAGTTGGCGAGTACGACGTTGCTCTGCACCTGCACACCGACGTTGAAGCTGCGGTCAAGCTGATCGTGGTTGCCGGCTAAGCAAGCCGTCGAAGTGAGCTTGCACTCAGGTGCGAGCTCGCTAACATCGGGCACGTCATTGCGAAAGCGGTGACGTGCCCGATGTCTTTCCAGCCCGAGAATTTTCCGAGCCCATGAACGAAATCACTGTCCCGGAACAGTTCGACCTGCAAACCGCTGCTCTCAAGGTGCCGCCGCACTCCATCGAGGCCGAGCAGGCCGTCCTCGGGGGCCTGATGCTGGACAACAATGCCTGGGAGCGTGTGCTCGACCAGGTGTCCGACGGCGACTTCTATCGCCATGATCATCGGCTGATCTTCCGCGCCATCTTCAAGCTGGCCGAACGCAACATGCCGTTCGACGTGGTCACCCTGTCCGAACAGCTGGACAAGGAAGGCCAACTGTCACAGGTCGGCGGCCTGGCCTACCTCGGCGAACTGGCGAAGAACACCCCGTCCGTGGCCAACATCAAGGCCTATGCCCAGATCATTCGCGAGCGCGCCACCCTGCGCCAGCTGATCGGCATCAGCACGGACATCGCCGATAGCGCCTATTCGCCTCAGGGGCGGACCGGCGAAGAGATCCTCGACGAAGCCGAGCGGCTGATCTTCCAGATCGCCGAAGCGCGGCCCAAGACCGGCGGCCCGGTGGGCATCAATGACATCCTGGTCAAGGCCATCGACCGCATCGACGAGCTGTTCAACAACGGCGATGCCATCACCGGCCTGTCCACCGGTTTCAATGACCTGGACAATCTGACCAGCGGCCTGCAACCGGCCGACATGATCATCGTCGCCGGCCGTCCATCCATGGGTAAGACGACTTTCGCGATGAACCTGGTGGAAAACGCCCTGATGCGCAGTGACAAGGCGATCCTGGTGTATTCGCTGGAGATGCCCTCCGAATCCATCGTGATTCGTATGCTCGCGTCGCTCGGGCGCATCGACCAGACCAAAGTCCGTGCCGGCCGCCTGGACGATGACGATTGGCCGCGCCTGACTTCCGCAGTCAACCTGCTCAATGATCGCAAGCTGTTCATTGATGACACCGCCGGCATCTCGCCCTCCGAGATGCGCGCCCGTACCCGCCGTCTGGCACGCGAGCACGGCGAGATTGGCCTGATCATGGTCGACTACTTGCAGCTGATGCAGATTCCCGGTTCCAGTGGCGACAGCCGGGTGAACGAGATCTCCGAGATATCGCGCTCGCTCAAGGCTCTGGCCAAGGAGTTCAACTGTCCGGTGATCGCCTTGTCCCAGCTGAACCGGGGTCTTGAACAGCGTCCGAACAAACGCCCGATCAACTCCGACCTTCGCGAATCCGGTGCGATCGAGCAGGACGCCGACATCATCCTGTTCGTGTACCGGGATGAGGTGTACCACCCCGAGACCGAGTTCAAGGGGGTGGCCGAAATCATCATCGGCAAACAGCGTAACGGCCCGCTGGGTACCGCGCGACTGGCTTTCCTCGGCAAGTATTCTCGCTTCGAGAACCTCGCGCCGGGGGCCTATCAGTTCGAAGACGAATAAGCTGCAGGTCAATGAATGCGGGCGCCCAGGCGGTATGATGGGCGCCCGTTTTCGTTCATGAGCCCGTCTCAATGCGCCCGCTGATCGCTGCCATCGACCTTTCCGCCATTCGCCACAACTACTCCATTGCCAAGCGCTGTGCCCCAGGGCGGCAGGCCTTTGCGGTGGTCAAGGCGAATGCCTACGGCCATGGCGTGCGTGAAGTGGTCGCGAGCCTGCGCGGTGAAGCCGATGGCTTTGCTGTTGCCTGCCTGGAAGAAGCCGCCGAAGTGCGCGCCCTCGACGACGAAGCGCGGGTGCTGTTGCTGGAGGGCTGCTTCGAGCGGGCCGAGTATCACCTCGCCGCCCAGCTCGGGCTGGACATAGTTGTGCAAGGTCCCGAGCAGGCCGAGGCATTGCTCGCCGCCGCAATCGGGCGGTCGCTGAATGTCTGGCTGAAGCTGGACTCCGGCATGCACCGCCTGGGGTTCACCCCGGACGCGCTGCGTCACTGGCACGCTCGCCTGCGTGCTGCCGCCCAAGTGGCGGAGCTCAACCTGATCAGCCATTTCGCCTGCGCCGACCTGCGTGGCCATTCGCTCAACGAGGTTCAGCTGGAAGCCTTCCACGACCTGTTCGAGCTCGACTTCGACCAGCGCAGCCTGGCCAACTCTGCTGCGATCCTGACCATGCCCGCCTCCCATATGGACTGGCTGCGTCCCGGCATCATGCTCTACGGCGCCACGCCGCTGTCGGACCTCAGCGCCACCGAACTGGGCTTGAAACCTGCCATGAGCCTTAGCGCCCAGCTGATTGCCGTCCGTGAGATAGCTGTCGGGGAAACCGTGGGCTATGGCGCGACCTGGGAAGCTACCCGACCGTCGCGCATTGGCACCGTCAGCTGCGGCTATGCCGACGGTTATCCGCGTCACGCGCCTAGCGGCACGCCGGTGGTGGTCAATGGCCGTCGCGTGCCTCTGGTAGGGCGGGTGTCCATGGACATGCTGGCGGTGGATCTCAGCGAGTTGCCGGATGCACGTGTCGGTGACTCGGTGGAACTCTGGGGCGCGCAACTCTCGGTGGATGAGCTAGCCCAGGCCTGCGGCACCATCGGTTACGAGCTGCTGACCAAGGTCACCGCGCGCGTGCCGCGTCGTTACCTGGCCTGATCCCGCAATTTTGCAGGAGTGAATCCATTCGTGAAGGGCGGCGTGCCGCCCTGGTTGGTGCCTTGCTCGCGAAGCAGCCGCGAGGCGGTTCCGCTACAGCAATCCGCTGGGCGTCTTCAGTACATCCAGTTGCAGGCTCGTCTCACGGGACAACTCGCCATCTTCGCCGAACAGCACCATGCCTGAGCGGCCACGTGCCTTGACCTTGTACAGCGCCTGGTCAGCCGTCTGGTAGAGCCCAGCGAAATTCCTCGCATGCTGCGGGTAGAGCGCGATGCCGATACTGATGCTCACCGAAAGCTTTTCGGCGCCGTAGCACATCGGCGCTGCGAGCTCCTCCAGCAGGCGCTGGGCCAGTTTGCAGGCCTCGGCCTCGGCATCCGGCCCGCCGATCAGCACGGCGAACTCGTCACCGCCCAGGCGCGCTACCGCATCTCCGCCGCGGACGTGCTCGCGCAGGCGCCGACCGATGGTGCGTAGCATCTCGTCGCCGGCGTCATGACCGAATCGGTCATTGATGGGTTTGAAGTGGTCCAGGTCGATCAGCATCAGAGCGAGTTGCTCATCATGGCGCTTGGCGTTGGCCAGCGCCGACTCGGTGCGCTCGATCAGGTAGCGGCGGTTTGGCAGGTCGGTCAGGGCATCGTGGAAGGCGGCATGTTCAAGGGCGCGTTCACGCTCGCTGAGGCGCTGGTTGGCGGCCGCCAGCTCTGCGGTGCGCGTAGTGACCGCTGCCTGCAGTTCATCGGCGCTGGCCTGCATTTGCGCGAGGCGTGCGGCTTTCTCGCGATCGGCCTGTTCGAGGGCTGCGGCGCGCTCTTGCTTGAGCATCTGGATGCGGTAGGCCAGGGCGAAGGAGAACAGGATCGACTCGGCCGCAACGGCAACCGGGAACATGTAGGCGGTGAAGTTGATCGGCTGGATCAGGCCGGCGGCGCGCATGACTAGCACGGCGGTGCTGATCAGCACGGTGCCATAGCCGACCAGGTAGAAGCGCGCTGGAATGAAGCCCTGGCGCCAGCGGACCACTGCGCTGATCAGCGCAGTGGGCACGGTCACGATGGGCGTGATGGCGATCAGCAGGGCGCCCTCGGCGCGGTAGCCGAAGACATTGATCAGGATGGCGAGCGCGTAGAGCACGCAGGCCACGTTGAACAGGCGATCGGCCCACCGCAGGCCGCGGCGGGTATAGAGCAGCTCCTGGGTGAACCGCATCACGAAGATGCCCCAGAGCGAGGGCAGGGTAATGCGGTCCAGCCAGATCGGCACCGGGCGGTCCGGCCAGAAGTACTGGAAACCGTGGCCGGTCATGCTGAGGATGAACACCAACGCCGAGGCGGTGGCCAGCACGTACCAGAGATAGGCCTTGTCGCGCAGTGCTGCGAGGATGAACAGGTTGTAGAGGAAAAGCGCCAGGATGACCCCGTAGACCAGTCCGAAACCCAGGTTTTCGGTGGACTTCAGCTCTTTCAGGTCATCCGCCTGCCAGATCTTGAGGGGAAAGGAGTTGCCGGCCGGATCGTAGCTGCGGAAGTACAGGGTCAGGGGCTGGGCACCAATTTCCGGCAGCTTGAACAGCATGCGGCGGTAGGAATAGTCGCGGGTCTCGGCGAATGGCAGGACCTCGCTGCTCTCCCGTTTGCTCCAGCCACCGTTGCCGTCCGGCAGGAACAGGCTGACCCGATAGACCGTGATGCCGGCGTTCTCCAGCCACCATTGCGCAGGGGCATCGCCGCTGCGGCTGAGTTGCACCCGCACCCACCACGTGCTGCGGCTCTGGCCGACGGTGGCGCGGCCATCGGCCGGAACGAAGCGCTGCTGCACCTCCGGCTTGGCCATATCCCGGATATCCAGCGTGCCATCGGGGTCTTCCAGCAGGTCGATGGCCTCATTGAGCGTCGCGCCGCTGCTTTGGGGTGTCAGTTCAAAAGCTGCCTGGGATGGCAAGCCAAGGCCTAGCCAACAAAGGAGCAGGAAGAGGGACAGGATCGGACGTCGCACCGCACACGCTCCTTGTAAGTTATTTACTACTGCGGCCTGGCGGTTTGTAGGTCGGCCGAAGTATAGCGACCCGGAGAATCTGTGATCACTTTGTACGCGATTTCCTACAGCCTTGCATTCAGGCTTTGAGGAAACCTAGCGTCAGCGTCGGATTTGCTCAAAATTTGTGCTATATTCCGCGCCCCGTAAAAAAGCCCGCTGGTCAAAAAATATGCAAGCTGCGAAGCCGCTGTTCGACTATCCGAAGTACTGGGCCGAGTGTTTCGGTCCTGCACCCTTCCTGCCTATGAGCCGGGAAGAGATGGATCAGCTCGGCTGGGACTCCTGCGACATTATCATCGTGACCGGCGACGCCTACGTCGACCACCCGTCCTTCGGCATGGCCATCATCGGCCGCCTGCTGGAGGCCCAGGGCTTCCGCGTGGGCATTATTGCCCAGCCGGACTGGCGCTCGAAGGACGACTTCATGAAGCTCGGTGAGCCGAACCTGTTCTTCGGCGTGGCGGCGGGCAACATGGACTCCATGATCAACCGCTACACCGCGGACCGGAAGATCCGCTCCGACGATGCCTATACCCCCGGTGGCGTTGCCGGTAAGCGCCCGGACCGTGCAAGCCTGGTGTACAGCCAGCGTTGCAAGGAAGCCTATACCCACGTGCCGGTTGTGCTGGGCGGCATCGAGGCGTCCCTGCGCCGCATCGCCCACTACGACTACTGGCAAGACAAGGTGCGCCGCTCCATCCTCATGGATGCCACCGCCGATATCCTGCTCTACGGCAACGCCGAACGGGCCGTGGTGGAAATCGCCCAGCGCCTGTCCTGGGGTGAAAGCATCGACAGCATCACCGATGTGCGCGGCACCGCCTTCATCCGTCGTGACACGCCGACGGACTGGTTCGAGATCGACTCCACTCGCATCGACCGCCCCGGCCAGATCGACAAGATCATCAACCCCTACGTCAACACTCAGGATCTGCAGGCCTGCGCCATTGAGCAGGAGAAGGGCCCGGTCGAGGACCCCAATGAGGCCAAGGTGGTGCAATTGCTGCCCAACCCGCGCCTGACCCGCGACAAGACCGTGATCCGCCTGCCGTCCTTCGAGAAGGTACGCAACGACCCAGTGCTCTATGCCCACGCCAACCGCGTGCTGCATCTGGAGACCAACCCCGGCAACGCCCGCGCGCTGGTTCAGCGCCATGGCGACGTGGATGTGTGGTTCAACGCGCCGCCCATCCCGATGACGACCGAGGAAATGGACTACGTCTTCGGCATGCCCTACGCCCGCGTTCCGCACCCCGCATACGGCAAGGAGAAGATCCCGGCCTATGACATGATCCGCTTCTCGGTGAACATCATGCGGGGCTGCTTCGGTGGCTGTACGTTCTGCTCCATCACCGAGCACGAAGGCCGCATCATCCAGAACCGCTCGGAAGAGTCGATCATCCGCGAGATCGAGGAAATCCGTGACAAGGTGCCCGGCTTCACCGGCGTCATCTCCGACCTGGGTGGCCCGACCGCCAACATGTACCGGATTGCCTGCAAGAGCCCGGAGATCGAAAAGCACTGCCGCAAACCTTCGTGCGTGTGGCCGGGCATCTGCGAAAACCTCAATACCGACCACTCGGCGCTGATCCAGCTTTATCGATCCGCGCGTGCGCTGCCTGGCGTGAAGAAGATCCTCATCGCTTCCGGCCTGCGCTACGACCTGGCCGTGGAGTCGCCCGAGTACGTCAAGGAACTGGTGACCCACCACGTTGGCGGCTACCTGAAGATCGCCCCGGAACACACCGAGGAAGGGCCGCTGGGCAAGATGATGAAGCCCGGCATCGGTTCCTATGACCGCTTCAAGCAGATGTTCGAGAAGTACTCGAAGGAAGCGGGCAAGGAGCAGTACCTCATCCCGTACTTCATCGCCGCCCACCCCGGCACCACGGACGAGGACATGATGAACCTCGCCCTCTGGCTCAAGCGCAACGGCTTCCGCGCCGACCAGGTGCAGGCCTTCTACCCGTCGCCCATGGCCAGTGCTACCGCCATGTACCACTCGGGCAAAAACCCACTGCGCAAGGTCACGTACAAGAGCGAAGGCGTGAAAATCGTCAAGAGCGAGGAACAGCGCCGTTTGCACAAGGCCTTCCTGCGCTACCACGATCCGAAGAACTGGCCGATGCTGCGCGAGGCACTGGAGCGCATGGGCCGTGGCGACCTGATAGGCAATGGCAAGCACCAACTGATCCCGACCTACCAGCCGGCCACGGACGAGTACCACAGCGCCCGCCGCAAGAACTCCACGCCGGCCGGCAGCAACAAGGTCGGCAAGGTGCTCACCCAGCACACCGGCCTGCCGCCCCGCGCCAGCGATGGCAGCAAGCCCTGGGACAAACGCGAACAGGCCAAGGCAGCCGCTT
Source organism: Pseudomonas sp. DY-1 (assembly GCF_003626975.1). NCBI lineage: Bacteria > Pseudomonadati > Pseudomonadota > Gammaproteobacteria > Pseudomonadales > Pseudomonadaceae > Pseudomonas > Pseudomonas sp. DY-1. Next base: position 4,817,196 of record NZ_CP032616.1, read on the forward strand.
TCGCTCGCAAGCAGGCCGAGAACAAGGCCGCGGCGTCCGAAAAGGGTGGCAAGAAGAAGCCCGCCAAGCGGCCAGTCGCGCCGCGCTGATGAAAACGCCAGCCTTCGCGCAGGCGTTTTCGTCTCTGCGCTCTCCGTAGGAGCGAGCTCTGCTCGCGAAGAGTCGTTCCGCAGGCTCTCTCCTGCGCTGTCGTCTGTCGGGTTCTTCCTACAAGATATTGTTTGGCACTATAGTGCCAAAATCATAAGAAGAACCCGGTACTGCCCATGCGCCCATTCTCCCTCCTGGCCCTTGCCATCCTGCTCGCCGGCTGTGGCGACCAGGCCGACTCCCCCGTTACTCACGCTGACTTCCAGAGGGACCTGCAGGCCCGCCTGATCAAGGCCAAACCCGGCTCCGTCATCGAAATTCCCGCCGGCAAATGGCAACTGGATCGTGGCCTGAGCCTCAAGGTCAGTGGCGTGACGCTCAAGGGGGCCGGAATGGACAAGACCATTCTCAGCTTCAAGGGCCAGAAGGCTGGTGCCGAAGGGCTGCTGGTGGACGCCTCGGACTTCACCATCGAAGACCTCGCACTGGAGGACAGCAAGGGTGACGCCCTCAAGGTGGTCGGTGGCAGGAACATCGTCATTCGCAATGTTCGCACCGAGTGGACCAACGGCCCGGCCACCGAGAATGGCGCCTACGGCATCTACCCGGTGCAGACCGAAAACACCCTGATCGAAGGCGTGGTTGCCATCGGCGCATCGGATGCCGGCATCTACGTCGGTCAATCGCGCAACGTGGTGGTACGCAATAGCCGCGCCGAACGTAATGTCGCCGGCATCGAGATCGAGAACACCATTGGTGCCGACGTCTATGACAACGTCGCCACGGGCAATACCGGCGGCATCCTGGTGTTCAACATGCCCAACCTTCAGCAGCCTGGACATGGCACGCGCATCTATCGCAACCGGGTCGAGGGCAACAACCACGACAACTTCGGCCACAAGGGCACACCGGTGGCCAGCGTGCCCGCTGGCTCCGGCGTGGTAATCAACTCCAACGACGATGTGGAAATCTTCGACAACGACATCGGCAACCATCGCACCGCCAACGTCATCGTCAGCAGCTACTTCAGCACCGGCTACAGCGACCTCTCTACCACCAGCGACTTCGACCCCTACCCGGAGCGCATCGCTATCCACGGCAATCGCTTCGGGCCCGGCGGCGACAGCCCCGACCACCTCGAACTGAAAGCCCTCAAGGTCGCCAAGTTCGGTCTCAATGGCCGCCTGCCAGACATCCTCTGGGACGGTTACGTGAACCCGGCGCGGCTGGTGGATGGCAAGTTGCCGGTGGAGTTGGGCATCTGCGTCGACAACGGCGCAGCAACCCTGGTCAACGTCGACGGGCCCAACAACTTCAAAAACATCAGCACCGACATGGCCAACCACCGCTGCACGCTGCCACCGCTGCCGGAAGTGATCCTCGCCGCGGCGGGGCAGGGGGCATGAGGGCAGCGCTGTGTCTGGCGTTCCTGCTGCTGTCCGGCTGTGGCCAGCAGCAGGAGCCGCTTTACCTGCCCGACGGCGAGAGCTACCCGGAAAAGCTCAGTGGCTGGGGCATGCTGCAACGCGCCGATGGCCAGCTGCAGCCCGCAGCAGAGGCGCTGGCCTACGACCTGAATACGCCGCTGTTCAGCGACTACGCCCACAAGTTGCGCACCTTATGGCTGCCGCCGGGCCAGGCCGCCCGCTATGGCGAGCAGCATCTCGAATTCCCCGTCGGCACGGTGCTGACCAAGACGTTCTACTACCCGAAGGATGAGCAGGGCCGCCTGCTGAAGAACACCCGCGATGATCGCGATCCGGTCAAGGGGCTGGACCTGGCCACGGTGTGGCTGGTGGAAACCCGTGTTTTGCTGCGCCAGCAGCAGGGTTGGGTAGCGCTCCCCTATGTCTGGGATGAGGCGCAGAGGGAGGCGAACCTGGAGTGGGCCGGTGCCAGCACTGCGCTTGAACTGCGCGATGAGCAGGGCGGTTCACTGCAGGTGGACTACCAGGTTCCCGACGCCAACCAGTGCGCCGGCTGTCATGAGGAAAACCACGGTGAAGGCCTGCGGCCCCTGGGACCGAAAGCGCGCCATCTGAATCGCGACCTGGCCTATCCGGAGGCTGTGGAAAACCAGCTGCAACACTGGCAGCGCAAGGGCTTGCTCCAGGGACTGCCAGCGTCGGAGAGCATTCCGCGCAATGCCCTGGCCAGCGCTCCCCGTGAAGGGGAGGACCTGGAGAGGCAGGCGCGCAGCTACCTCGATATCAATTGCGCCCACTGCCATAACCCCAAGGGGCCGGCGCGCACTTCTGGCCTCTACCTCGATCCCGCCACACCGCTCGGCATTCCCTATGGGCTCTGCAAGCAGCCTGTCGCGGCCGGCAAAGGTTCTGGCGACCGACTGGTGGATATCCACCCTGGCCAGCCGGACGCCTCGGTGCTGATCTACCGTGTCGAGAGCACCGACCCCAGCGTGATGATGCCGGAGCTGGGACGTTCCACTGCCCATGGGGAAGGGGTGGAGCTGCTGAGACGCTGGATAGCCGGTTTACCGGGAGGGTGCTGAGCGGGGGCGTTTTCCCCTGTAGGGGGGAGCTCATTCGCCAAGCAGTCCGAAGGGCTGCCCGTGGGTGCCGATTGGAGGCAGCTGCGCCGCCCTTGGCGAATGAATTCGCCCCTACAAAGAGCATGTAGCCGCGTTCACCTGGATGTAGTCGCTTATACCCAATCGGCCTAAGCAGCCTGATGCGAATTCCCTTCTCCTTCATCTTCGGCCGCTAGGCTTGAATCTCACCTGTTGGCCCGCCGCGAACCATTTTTGTGCGGCCGGGTCATCCAGGTGCGAAGGTGGCCCTTTTCCGGTGCTCGGAAGGGCCGAAAACCGTTGGTTCGGGGGCTGGCACAAGTCTTGCGCGACTCCCGCTATCGCCCAGGCTCGCAGGAGGCACGCCGTGTCGATTCATGTCGCACTGCATCACGTCACCCACTATCGCTACGATCGTGCGGTCAATCTCGGCCCGCAGATCATCCGCTTGCGGCCGGCGCCCCACAGCCGCTCGCGCATCCTCGGCTATTCGTTGAAAGTGGCGCCGGGCAAGCATTTCATCAACTGGCAGCAAGACCCCCAGGGCAACTACCTGGCGCGCCTGGTGTTCCCGGAAAAGACCCGCGAACTGAAAGTGGAAGTGGACCTGGTCGCCGAAATGGCGGTGTTCAATCCCTTCGACTTCTTCCTTGAGCCCTACGCCGAGCAGATTCCCTTCAGCTACACGGCCGATGACCGGCGTGAGCTGGCGCCCTACCTCAGTTGCCTGCCCGCCACCCCGCTATTCGCTGACTACCTGGCACGCATCGATCTCACCCCGAAGGGCAGTGTCGACTTCCTGGTGGCGATCAACCAGCAGCTTTCCAGGGACATCCGCTACCTGATCCGCATGGAGCCAGGGGTGCAGGCGCCGGAGGAAAGCCTGGCGAAGGCTTCCGGCTCCTGTCGCGATTCCGCCTGGCTGCTGGTGCAGCTGCTGCGCCACCTGGGCCTGGCCGCACGCTTCGTCTCCGGCTACCTGATCCAGCTCACCGCCGACCAGAAGTCCCTCGACGGCCCAAGCGGTACGGAGGTCGACTTCACCGACCTGCACGCCTGGTGCGAGGTTTACCTACCGGGTGCCGGCTGGGTCGGCCTGGACCCCACCTCTGGCTTGTTCGCCGGTGAAGGCCATATACCGCTGGCCTGCAGCCCGGAGCCGACCTCCGCAGCGCCAATCAGCGGTGGCGTGGATGAGTGCGAGTGCGAGTTTTCCCACGACATGCGCATCGAACGGGTCTGGGAAGCGCCTCGGGTGACCAAGCCCTACAGCGATGAACAGTGGCAGTCCATCCGTGAGCTTGGCGCGCGCATCGACGCCGACCTCGCCGCGGGCGACGTGCGCCTGACCATGGGCGGCGAGCCCACCTTCATCGCCATCGACTACCCCGACGATCCGGAGTGGAACACGGCTGCACTGGGGACCAACAAGCGCCGCCTGGCCGCCGAACTGTTCCACCGCCTGCGCAGGCACTATGCGCCGAGCGGCCTGGTGCACTTCGGCCAGGGGAAGTGGTACCCCGGCGAGCAACTACCGCGCTGGTCGCTGAACTGCTTCTGGCGCAAGGACGGCGAGCCCATCTGGCAGAACCCGACGCTCTACGCCGATGAAAGCCGCGACTATGGCGCAGATGCCCATATCGCGGCTCGATTCCTCCGTCGGGTAGCCAATCGGTTGGGCGTGTCGGGAGACAACCAGTTCCCGGCCTTCGAGGACTGGTTCTACTACCTCTGGCGCGAGCGTAAGCTGCCCGGCAATGTCACCCCGGAAGATTCCCGCTTGGCCGACCCGCTGGAGCGCGAGCGTCTGCGCCGGGTGTTCGAACGCGGCCTGGGTGAAGTCGTCGGGCAAGTGCTGCCGCTGGCGCGGAGCGCCGCCGGAGATGCCTGGGAAAGTGGCCGCTGGTTCCTGCGCGACGAGCACTGCCGCCTGATTCCCGGCGATTCCGCCATGGGCTATCGCCTGCCGCTGGATTCCCAGCCCTGGGTCAGCGAGGCGGACTATCCCTACGTGAATCCGGCCGATCCCGGCCAGCAGTTCCCGCCGCTGCGCCGCGCCGCGCTGATCCGCCAGCAATTGCGTGACGACGTGTCGGCTGCCCATGGCGACGCTCGCGAACCGCACCTGCATCAGTCCGCCGCTGGCATCACTCGCACCGCCCTTTGCGCCGAACCCCGCGAAGGTCGTCTCTACCTGTTCATGCCGCCGCTTTCCGAGCTGGAGTCCTACCTGGAGCTGGTGGCCGCCATCGAAGCCACGGCCGGTGAGCTGAATTGCCCGGTGCTGCTGGAAGGCTACGAGCCACCCGGCGACCCACGCCTGACCAACTTCCGCGTCACCCCCGATCCGGGCGTGATCGAAGTGAATATCCACCCCTCGGCCAACTGGGACGAGCTGGTGGAACGCACCGAATTCCTCTACGAGGCGGCCCGCCAGAGCCGGTTGTCCAGCGAGAAGTTCATGGTCGATGGACGCCACGTCGGCACCGGCGGTGGCAACCACTTCGTCCTCGGTGGCGCCACGCCAGCGGATTCTCCCTTCCTGCGCCGTCCGGACCTGCTGCGCAGCCTGATCAGCTACTGGCACAACCACCCTTCGCTGTCCTACCTGTTCTCCGGCCTGTTCATCGGCCCGACCTCGCAGGCGCCGCGAGTGGACGAGGCACGCAACGACGCCCTCTACGAACTGGAAATCGCCTTCGCCCAGATGCCCCAGCCCGGAACCGACTGCCCGCCCTGGCTGGTGGACCGGCTGCTGCGCAATCTGTTGGTGGATGTCTCCGGCAATACACACCGCGCGGAATTCTGCATCGACAAGCTCTATTCGCCGGACAGCAGCAGCGGACGCTTGGGCCTGCTGGAGCTGCGTGCCTTCGAAATGCCGCCCCATGCGCGTATGAGCCTGGCTCAGCAGCTGCTGTTGCGCGGGATGGTGGCGCGTTTCTGGAACGATCCTTATCAGCCACCGAAGCTGGTGCGCTGGGGCACTGAGCTGCATGACCGCTTCCTGCTGCCGCACTTTGTCCAGCAGGATTTCGAGGACGTGGTCCACGAGTTCAACGCCGCCGGCTATCCACTGCGCAGCGAATGGTTCGCCCCGCACTTCGAGTTCCGCTTCCCCAAGTACGGCGACTACCAGGTCAAGGGGATCGACCTCGAGCTGCGCCAGGCGCTGGAGCCCTGGCACGTACTGGGCGAGGAGGGCTCCGCCGGCAGCACCGTGCGCTATGTGGATTCGTCACTGGAGCGGGTGCAGGTCAAGGTCAGCGGCATGGCGCCGGATCGCTACGTGCTGACCTGCAATGGTGAGCCGGTACCGCTGCGGCCCACCGGGCGGGGCGGTGAGTTCGTCGCCGGCGTGCGCTACCGCGCGTGGCAGCCTGCCGCCTGCCTGCAACCGACCATCGGTGTGCAGGTGCCCCTGGTGTTCGATCTGGTGGATACCTGGATGCAGCGCTCCCTGGGCGGCTGCCAGTACCATGTTGCCCATCCGGGTGGGCGCAGCTACGACAGCTTCCCGGTGAACGCCTACGAGGCCGAAAGCCGGCGCCTTGTGCGCTTCTTCCGTCACGGACATACACCAGGCAAGCTGCAGGTCGGCCAACCTGTGCTCGATGACGAACTGCCGATGACCCTGGATTTGCGCCGCCCTTAGTTTCAGGCGGTATGTGCGTCGCCCCGGCCGACGGTACAGCGGCCGGGCGTCGCGCTGTCCGCTAAAGTTTCACTGCCGCCCATCTGCCGAGTCCCTTGATGTCCGAGCTGCTAGCCAACTATCCCCTGACCGCCACGGCCTACCACGAACTGCTGGATGCCGAGGGCCAGGTGCGTCCCCATTGGCAACGCCTTTTCCAGCAGATCGAGCGCAGCAGTCCGGCGCAGATGCAGCAGCGCCAGGAACTGCTGGCGCGGCAGATCCAGGAGAACGGCGTCACCTACAACGTGTACGCCGATCCCAAGGGCACCGACCGCCCATGGGAGCTGGACCTGTTGCCCAACCTGCTCTCGGCCGAGGAATGGCAGCCCATCGCCGCAGGCGTGGCCCAGCGTGCGCGCTTGCTCAATGCCGTGCTCGCTGACCTCTACGGCGGGCAGCACCTGCTGGCCGAAGGGCTGTTGCCCAGCGAGCTGGTCTATGGCCATCCCAACTTCCTCTGGCCCTGTCAGGGTGTGCAGCCGCCTGGCGGCATATTCCTGCACAGCTATGCAGTGGACCTCGCCCGGGATGCCGATGGCCGCTGGCATGTGCTGGCCGATCGCACCCAGGCGCCGTCCGGTGCCGGCTACGCGCTGGAAAACCGGCAAATCGTGTCCCGTGCACTGCCGGAGCTTTATCGCGACCTGCGCGTGCAATACCTCGCCGGCTACTTCCGCACCCTGCAAGAAACCTTGATCCGCCAGGCGCCCAGCGATGGGGAGACGCCGCTCGTGGTACTGCTCACCCCGGGGCGCTTCAACGAGACCTATTTCGAACACCTCTACCTGGCCCGCCAGCTTGGTTTCCCGTTGGTGGAGGGTCACGACCTGACGGTGCGCGACGCCACCCTCTACCTCAAGACGCTCGGCGGCCTGAAGCGCGTTCACGCCGTGTTGCGCCGCCTCGACGACGACTACTGCGATCCGCTGGAACTGCGCACTGATTCGGCCCTTGGGGTGCCGGGCCTGCTGGATGCGGTTCGCCAGGGGCGGGTGCTGGTGGCCAATGCCCTGGGCAGTGGCGTGCTGGAGTCGCCGGGTTTGCTGGGCTTCCTCCCGAAAGTCAGCCAGCGCCTGCTCGGCGAGGAGCTGCTGCTGCCAACCGTCGGCACCTGGTGGTGCGGCCAGGGGCAGGTGCTGAGCAAGTCCCCGGACGGCCTGGCTGGATTGGTGATCAAGCCGGCCTTTCCCAGCCAGAGCTTCGAACCGCTGTTCGGCCACGCGCTAGAAGACGGTGCGCTACTGGCGTTGCGCAAGCGCCTGCAGGCCCATCCCCACGCCTATGTCGCCCAGCGCATGGCGCAGCTTTCCCAGGCTCCGGTCTGGCAGGGCGATGAAGAAGGTGGCGAGCTGCACTCGCGGGCCATCGGTATGCGCGTGTTCGCCGTGGCAGGCGCAGACGGTAGCTACTGGGTGATGCCTGGAGGGTTGACGCGGGTGGCCTCGGAGGCCGATGCCGAAGTGGTATCCATGCAGCGCGGCGGTGCCAGCAAGGACACCTGGGTGCTGGCCGACCTGCCAGTGGTGGGCGAGCCGTTGCGGCCACGCACCATCGGCGCGCGCGACCTGATCCGTCAGGACCCCTATCTGCCGTCGCGGGTGGTGGAGAACCTCTACTGGTTCGGCCGCTACGGCGAGCGCTGCGACGATGGCGCGCGGCTGTTGCGGGTGGTGCTGTCGCGCTATGTGGACGCCGACGGCGACGAGCAGGCATTGCGCTCGGCACTACAACTGGCCGGCGCCATCGGCCTCGTGCCTGTCGGCAAGGAGCCCCTGGAGCAGCGCCTGCTGGCGGCTCTGCTGGACGACGAATGGCCGAGCAGCGTCAGTGCGAACCTGCGCCGCCTGCACTGGGCCGCGGCTCAGGTGCGTGGCCGGTTGTCGCGGGAGAACTGGCACGCGGTGCTGGAACTGCACCGCGAGGCACAGGCCCTGGACCCGAAACGTACCGATCTCGGCGAGGCAATGGAGTTCCTCAATCGCCTGCTGATGTCCCTGGCGGCGCTGTCCGGCTTCGCCCTGGACGACATGACCCGTGACGATGGCTGGCGCTTCCTGATGATCGGCAGGCGTATCGAGCGGGTGCAGTTCTACGCCGACGCCATTGCCGGCTTCCTCGAAGGAGGCGCTTCCTGGGACCAGGGCGCCCTGGAGTGGTTGCTGGAGCTGGGCAACAGCACCATCACCTACCGTTCGCGCTACCTGGCATCGCCGCAGTTGATCCCGGTGCTCGACCTGCTCCTGCTGCATGACCAGAATCCCCATGCCCTGCGCTTCCAGCTGCAGGCGCTGGAACGTTCCCTCGGGCGCTTGCACCAGGAATTCGGTGCGCCACAGGAACTGGTGCTGAGCGGGTTGATCGGACGCCTGTTGGCTTTCGACCTGGCCACCCTCGAAGACCCTCTGTTCGGCAGCGAAAGCCTGGCCGAGGTGCTGGCCGGCCTGGCGGGACTGCTGCGGGATATCGCACAGAACGTCGGGCAGGTCTCCGATCGTCTCGGATTGCGCTATTTTGCCCACGTCGACGACGTCAGCCAGCAAACGGTATCCACCTGATGCGCGCACAAGCCCAATCCATCGCCCCCGTGCAGAGCGCCCGCTACCAGGTGTTCCACGACACCCACTACCGCTATTCGGCGCCGGTGTCGCTGTCCCAGCAGCTGCTGCATCTCTGGCCGCGAGATTGCGCCTGGCAGCTGTGCGGCGGGCAGCAGCTGCTGATCGACCCCGAGCCCACACTGCGCCAAGACCTCACTGACGTTTTCGGCAACCCGCTGACGCGCCTGGCCTTCGAGCGGCCCCATGACGAACTGCAGGTCAATGCCCGCCTGCAGATCGAAGTCCTGCCCCACGCGCCGCTGGACCTTGCCGCCTCGCCGGCCTGGGAGCATGTGCCGGCCGCTCTAAGCTTCACCGGCCGCGCCCTGTCGCCCATCGAGCTGGATGCCTGCCGCTATCGCGTCGAGTCGCCCTATGTGCGCATCAAGCGTCAATTCGCCGAGTTCGCTGCGGGCTGTTTTCCGGCTGGGCGACCCTTGCTGCAGGGCACGGCGGCGCTGATGGAGAAGATCTTCAGCGAATTCGCCTTCGATGCCGAAGCGACCCAGGTGGCGACGCCGCTGACCGAGGTGCTGGAGCGCCGTCGCGGGGTTTGCCAGGACTTCGCGCACCTGATGCTGGCCTGCCTGCGCTCCCGTGGGCTGGCGGCGCGCTACGTCAGTGGCTACCTGCTAACCCAGCCGCCGCCCGGCCAGCCCCGCCTGATCGGCGCAGACGCCTCGCACGCCTGGGTATCGGTCTATTGCCCGCGCAATGGCTGGGTGGACTTCGACCCCACCAACAACATCCTGCCCAACCTGGAGCACATCACCCTGGCATGGGGCCGCGACTTCTCCGATGTCTCGCCCTTGCGCGGTGTCATCCTCGGCGGTGGCAGCCACGACCCCGAAGTACGGGTCACCGTCATGCCCCTTTGGGAAATGGCCGTCTGAAACCCGCCTAGGTTGGTCCGAGCCCCGCGAGGCCCAACGTAGTGCTCCATCTCAGGCAGCGCATTGTTGGGTTTCCTACCTCTGCGGAACGCCGCCCGACCCAACCTGCGGGACTGTGCCGGGCGAGCACTTTGCCGGCGCCGTGCTAGCTTTTTCGGAGCCACTTCTCTCCTGCAAGGTGCTTTGCCATGGATGAAACAACCATCGTCAATGTGGGGACCGAGAAGGTCAGCGCGTTTATGACCACGGTCATGCAGTACGCCACTACCTTCGGCGTCAAGATTCTCGCGGCCATCGCCTTCTGGGTGGTCGGTCGCTGGCTCATCGGTTTTGCGGTTGGCCTGGTCCAGCGCTCCCTGGAACGACAGAAAGTGGACCCGACGGTGCTGCGCTACGTCGGCTCGTTCATCACCGTCACCCTGAACGTCCTCCTGGTGGTGGGCATCCTCGGCTTCTTCGGCATACAGACCACCAGCCTCGCGGCATTGATTGCGGCGGTCGGCCTGGCCATCGGCATGGCCTGGTCGGGGCTGCTGGCCAATCTGGCAGCAGGCGGTTTCATCATCGTCCTGCGGCCGTTCAAGGTGGGCGACATGATCAGCGCAGGCGGTGTGACCGGCACGGTGAAGGAGATCGGTCTGTTCGCAACCGCGATCAACACCCCGGACAACGTGATGACCCTGGTGGGCAACAACAAGATCTTCAGCGACAACATCCAGAACTTCAGCCACAACGAGTTCCGCCGGGTGGAGCTGAAAGCCCAGCTCTCCGGTGCTGCCGATTGGCAAGCTGCCGCAGCCGTTCTCAAGGCGCGCATCGCTGCCATCCCCAATGTGCTCACCGAGCCTCCGGTGGATGTGGAAATCCTCGAGTTCAACCTGGTGGGGCCGGTACTGGCGGTGCGGCCTTATTGCCACAACGACAACTACTGGCAGGTGTATTTCGATACCAACCGCACCATCAAGGAGGCCCTGGGCACGGACTTCCCTGCACCAATGCCGGCGCAGACCATCATCGTCCAGCAGCCGCAGGGATAACCACTTACTGCCCCCCCTCTCCCTTTGGGAGAGGGTTGGGGTGAGGCTAGTCAGATGGGCCGGAATCAGTCCTTGCGCAGATGCAGGATCGGGAACGGCTTACCCGAACCATCCACTTCCGAGCGGTCGTACTGCACGAAACCCAGGCGCAGATAGAAACCCACGGCCTGCGGGTTCTGTTCGTTCACGTCGACGCTGCGTGCGCCTAGCGCCATCGCGCGCTCCATCAGTGCGCGGCCAATGCCCCGGCCATGCCGGGCTGGATCGACGAAGAGCATTTCCACCCTGTCCCCGACGCTGCCAATGAAGCCGGCGATCTGTCCGTCGGCACTGCGCAGACAGGCCAGCTGTACCGAGTCCAGGTAGGCGTCGCGCACCAGTGGCTTGAAGAACTGGATGTCGTCCTCGGTGAGAAAGTCATGGGTGGCGCGCACAGCGTCTTCCCAGATTTCGACCAGTCGCTGGCGGTCGGCCGGGGAAAGGGTGTTCAGGGTTTCGACTGCGATAACCATCCATGTCACCAGTGATGTTTGGCCCGGTTCCATCTGTAGAGCAGGCGGGCGAATATCTTGTAGGCGAGCTGTGCAAGGCCGTGGATCAACGGCAGGGAGAACAGTCGGGCTTTCCAGCGTTCCCCTGGCGAGTGGCGCCAGAGCACGATGAAGGCATCCACGCCCATGCGCTTGATGCCCTGCTCGTCCACAAGGTGCAGGCGCTCGCGGACGTATTCGAGGTTTTCGCCGATTTCGTCCACTGAACTGTTGTCCTGATGGACATCGGCCCATTCCACCTGGCAGGCGGTGGTCTTGCCTTTCTGGCCTTCGATTCCGGCCTTGCACACCGGGCACGCGCTGTTGAAGTAGACCTTGATCCGCTCTTCGCCTTCCATGGGCCGCTCCTGGCCGTGGGTTCGTCCCGGACAGTGTAAGGCCAGGACGGGCGCGGGGTCAGTGGTGCTTGCGGTCGACCCACTTGGGCGCGCTGCTTGGGCGCCAGGCTTCCAGGCGGTCCAGCAGGGTCTCCGGGTGGCCGCCGACCTGCAGCATGCCGCGGTGCTGATCGCGGACGAAGCGCTCTTCCACCAGGTGGTCGAGGAAGTCGGTGAGCTTGTCGTAGAAGCTGTTCACTTCCAGCAGGCCCAATGGCTTGCTGTGGTAGCCCAGCTGGCCCCAGGTCCAGATCTCGAACAGCTCTTCCAGGGTGCCCAGACCGCCGGGCAGGGCGATGAATGCGTCGGACAGCTCGGCCATGCGTGCCTTGCGTGCGTGCATGCCGTCCACCACTTCCAGGCGGGTCAGGCCCTTGTGGCCGATCTCCGCGTCCATCAGGCTCTGCGGAATCACCCCGATGACTTCCCCACCGGCAGCCAGGGCAGCATCGGCCACTGTGCCCATCAGGCCGACAGCGCCGCCGCCGTAGACCAGCGTGATGCCCCGCTCGGCCAGGGTGTGACCCAGGAGGGCGGCTGTTTCACGGTAGATAGGCTTGGCGCCGGGGCTGGCACCGCAGAACACGCAGATGGAACGCAAGGACATGGGGGACTCCTCGTGCGAAAAAAGCGCGCAAGAGTACCGATTTAGTCCCTGGGCTCCAAGCTGTACGAGTGGTCAACTTCCGAACGGTAGGCGCCGGAATCAGTCGGCGCAGCCGCCGCAAACCCCGGCGACACAAGCGGCGAGCAGGCTTGGCGGGAAGTTCGTGGCGCATCTCCTTCTGGACGAGTGGCGCCATGCCAGGGCGGCACCGGGTCGGGCCACCCTGTGATTGCATCGATCAATCCGGTAGATCAGGCCAGCTTCAGCAGCTCCGCCGCCGTCATCCCCGACAGGCCCAGCAGGCAAAGGCCACAGGCGAGATAGGTGAGGCGGTGCCAGAGGGTGGAAGCGGCACGGCGGAACCAGTCCACCAGGCCGGCACAGATAAAGCACCAGAGCAGCGAAGACAGCATGAAACCGCCGAAGAACACTGCAAGGTGGGTCGGTGTCGGTTCGGCCACGCCCACTGCCGCCATGGCCCCGCCCATGGCGGCCCAGTAGACGATGTTCTGCGGGTTGGTCAGCGACAGGGCGGCGCCAGAGGCGAAAGCACCGCCGCTGGCACCTTGCTCTTCGGTCGAGGGCTGCGGCGGGCGATGGGCGTCACGCAGCGACTGCAAGCCGAGCCAGCCCAGATACAGGGCACTGGCGATGGTCAGGGGGTAGCGCACGGTGGCGCTGTCCAGCAACAGGGCGAGGCCGGTAAGGCCCAGCGCGGCCCAGGTGGCATCGCCCACCAGCGAGCCGATCTGCACCATCAGCGCGGGCTTGTAACCGTCGCGCAGGCCGCGGCGCAGGGTTTCGCTGAACACCGCGCCGGGTGCTGCGTTGAAGACGAATCCGAGAAGCATCGCAGCGATGAAGAAGGACAACATGAGTCTTGAAATTCCTTGTTTCAGACGGGTTGCGGCCTGTTGCCGCACGATATGGGAACTCGTGGATAAATGGTGCAGTCTCCCTTCTTGGGCATTTCTGCCCTTTCTGCCAAGGAGACTCCCATGATTCGCAAGCTCGTCGTTGCATCCGTGCTGGCCCTGGCCAGTGCACCTCTGCTGGCTGCTGAATGTACCGTGGATGTGCAAGGCACTGACCAGATGACTTTCGATACCAAAGAGATCAAGGTCAGCAAAAGTTGCAAAACCTTCACCGTGAACCTGAAGCACTCGGGCAAGCTGGCCAAGAACGTAATGGGCCACAACTGGGTGCTGAGCAAGACCACCGATGCCCAGGCCATTGCCACCGAAGGCATGACCGCCGGCCTCGACAAGGACTACATCAAGGCCGACGACCCCCGCATCATCGCCCACACCAAGATGATCGGCGGTGGCGAGAGCGCCAGTGTGACCTTCGACGTGTCCAAGCTGACTGCCGGTGAGGGCTACGAGTTCTTCTGCTCGTTCCCGGGGCACGTGTCGATGATGAAGGGTACCCTGGCCCTGGTCGACTGACCTCAGGTGAACGCAAAAAAGGCCGCTCCGTGTAGCGGCCTTTTTTTGTTTCTGGAGCGAGCGCGGGCGTACATCTCTGTAGGGGCGAATGAATTCGCCCCTACTGGCCTGCGGTCATCTTGAAGATGCCCTGGGCATTGCCGCTGTCGAAGTTCAGGTCCAGTCGGGCCTCTTCCGGATCGAGCTCGCGCTGGATGAATTCCACGAATGAACCCGGCACCTCCCGCTGCACGGTCCGGCCGTTGGCGTCGATGAAGTCGCGCTGTACCTGCACGGCGCGGTAGGCGGTTTGCATCACCCGGCCGGACGCCGAGACTTCGATGCTGGCCTTCATCGGCCGGCCCTTGGCATTTTGCTCATCGACCACCGACTGCAGGTTGGCGACCCGGTCGGTGAGGTGATTGAACATGTTGCCCTCAGTGGCGATCCAGGCCATTTCCACGCTTTCGTCGCGCAGCAACTGGTAGTCGCTTTCTTGCACCACACCGTGCTGACGGTCAAAGGCGCGATAGAGCGCGGGTAGCAGGTGCCGAGCCTCGGCCTCGCTGCATTGGCGCTGGCGCCAGAGGGTGTCGAGGATGGCCTTGTGGCTGGCGTCCAGCGGGTCGCGGCTGTCGCCCACCACGCGGCTCACCGCCAGCTGGAAGCTCTCGCCGAAGCGGCCCGGATGGAGTTCTGAGACGAAGAACTGGGCGATGTCCTCGGGAAGGTCCATCTGCCGGTAGGCATAACCGGTCATCTTCAGTCGGGTCAGCGGATAGGTGCGCACATCGGCGAACCCCAGGGGCTCCAGCAACCGGGCGAAGGCCAGGCGGCCACGGGGCAGGGCGCCGTTATCCGGCCAGTCGACGGTGCGGATGGCACCGTGATCGAACACCACCTGGCGGCCTTTGGCTTTTTGCTCTTCCACATAAGTACGACCAATGGGCACCGCCTCCACCAGCTTGTGGAACAGGCAGAGATTCAGTGCCTCGGCCAGCCAGGCGCGGTGCACGGCGGCGTTACTGAATGGAAAGGCAGACAGGCTCGTGGGGATTTCCACATGGGCTTCGACCCAGCGGGCGGCGGGCTCGCCGATCACGCTGGCGACCAGGGCAAAAAGGCGTTGGTTGGTGGACATGGAACGATTCCGGGATGGAGAAAAGGTGAGCCTATCCAAGCAGCCCGGCGGCGGTGGGGCAAACGAAAAAATCCGGCGGGTTCATTCCGTTTTTTCCTGAATGCGTCGCGCTGTGGTACGTGCATTCAATGTAGGGGCGAATGAATTCGCCCCTACGGAAGAGAAGTTCGCAAATTTCCTGACAAGCCAGCGCTCGTTACTCCTGATCCATCTGCTCCAGCATCCAGCGCACGAAACCCTTTACCTTCGGCACTTCCGCTGCGTGCTCGGCGTAAGCCAGGTAGTAGGCATTGCGGCTGGGCATGGGGTGATTCCAGGGGATCACCAGCTTGCCTTCCTGCAACTCTTCCTCCACCAGGAATCGCGGCAGCAGGGCTACGCCGCAGCCGGCCTGGGCGGCGCGGATGCACATATAGG